>NZ_CP029357.1:0-300000 GCF_003130795.1 Azospirillum thermophilum | reverse complement strand
GGCTTGGCCAGCACCGGGTTGCCGGCGGCCAGCGCCGCGGCGACCTGCCCGGAGAAGATCGCCAGCGGGAAGTTCCACGGGCTGATGCAGACCACCGGGCCGACCGGCCGGTGGGTGCCGTTGTCGAAGCCGTCGCGCACCTGCGCCCCGTAATAGCGCAGGAAGTCGATGGCCTCGCGCACCTCGGCGATGGCGTTGGCGGCCGACTTGCCGGCCTCGCGGATCGTCAGCCCGATCAGGGTCGGCAGCGTCTCCTGCATGCGGTCGGCGGCGCGGAACAGGCAGGCGGCGCGCTCGGCCGGCGGGGTGGCGGCCCAGCCCGGCGCCGCGGCGACGGCGCGCCGGACGGCGGCCTCGACGGTCTCCGGCGTGGCCTCGACCACCGTGCCCACCACGTCGCGGTGGTCGGCGGGGTTCGGCACCGGCCGGGCGGTCCCGCCCGTCTCGCCCCCGGCGGCGGGCGGGGCGGCCGTCCAGGTCATCCGGGCGCTGGCGGCCAGCGCCTCCGACAGCTCGGCCAGCGTGCGCTCGTTCGACAGGTCGAGCCCGGCGGAATTGGCGCGCTCCGCGCCGAACAGGTCGGCGGGCAGGCGGATGATCGGGTGCGGCGCGCCGACGGGGACGGTCCTGCGGGCGACCTCCACCGGGTCCTCCACCAGTTCGTCCACCGGCACGGCCTTGTCGGCGATGCGGTTGACGAAGCTGCTGTTGGCGCCGTTCTCCAGCAGGCGGCGGACCAGATAGGCCAGCAGCGTCTCGTGCGTGCCGACCGGGGCATAGACGCGGCAGGGGCGGCCGAGCGGGGCGACCACCTCCTGGTACAGCGGCTCGCCCATGCCGTGCAGGCACTGGAACTCGTACTGGCCGACGCGGAACCCGTCGCCCGCCATGCGGTAGATGGTGGCGAGCGTCATGGCGTTGTGCGTGGCGAACTGCGGGAACACCGCGTCCGGGGCGCCCAGCAGGCGGCGGGCGCAGGCCACGTAGGACACGTCGGTGTAGACCTTGCGGGTATAGACCGGGAAGCCGTCCAGCCCGTCCACCTGGGCGCGCTTGATCTCGCTGTCCCAGTAGGCGCCCTTGACCAGCCGGACCATCAGCCGGTGGCCGCTGCGCCGGGCGAGGTCGATGACGAAGTCGATGACGAAGGGGCAGCGCTTGCCGTAGGCCTGCACGACGAAGCCGATGCCGTTCCATCCCGCCAGATCGGGGTCGAGGCACAGCGACTCCAGCAGGTCGAGCGACAGCTCCAGCCGGTCGGCCTCCTCGGCGTCGATGTTGATGCCGATGTCGTAGGATTTCGCCAGCGCCACCAGCGCCTTGACCCGCGGCAGCAGCTCGCCCATCACCCGGTCGGCCTGCGCGCGGGCATAGCGCGGGTGCAGCGCCGACAGCTTGATGGAGATGCCGGGGCCGTCATAGAGGCCGCGGCCGGCCGAGGCCTTGCCGATGGCGTGGATGGCGCGCTCGTAGTCGGCGTAATAGCGGTCGGCGTCCGCCGCCGTGGTCGCCGCCTCGCCCAGCATGTCGTAGGAATAGCGGAAGCCCTCCGCCTCCATCTTCCGGCTGTTGGCCAGCGCCTCGTCGATGGTCTGGCCGGTGACGAACTGCTCGCCCATCATCCGCATGGCGAAGTCGACGCCGCGGCGGATCACCGGCTCGCCGCCCCGCGCGATCAGCCGCGACAGGGCCGAGGCCAGCGCCGGCTCGCTCGCCACCGAGGTCAGCCTGCCGGTGATCAGCAGGCCCCAGGTGGCGGCGTTGACGAACATCGACGGGCTGTTGCCCAGATGGGCCTGCCAGTCGCCGCCGGCGATCTTGTCGCGGATCAGCGCGTCGCGGGTGGCGCGGTCGGGGATGCGCAGCAGCGCCTCCGCCAGGCACATCAGGGCGACGCCCTCCTGGCTCGACAGGCTGTACTCGTGGATCAGCCCCTCCACCCCGTTGCGCGACTTGCCGCGCAGCGCGGTGATCAGGGTGCGCGCCGTGTCCTGCGCCGCCTTGACCATCGGCGCCGGCAGGGTCGCCTGCTCGATCAGGTAGGGCAGGCACTCCGTCTCCGGACGGCGGTAGGCGGCGGTGATGGCGGCGCGCAGCGCGTCCGGCTCGCGCACCGGCGGGGCGAAGGCCGCGAAGGGGGCGGGACCGACCGGTTCCCTGGTGGCGACGAAGGCAGGGGCGGGGGCGGCGGAAACGGGTGCGGAGGACACAAGGTTGCTCATCGACATCCTTCACTCTGGTCGGCAGCCCCGGGTCGGTCCGGGAGGGGTCACGGGGAACGGTCTTCAGGCGGCGCCGCGGCGGCGGGAGGATCACGGCGGCTCTTCGGCCCGCCCCCGGATCTGCGCACCGTCCTTCCGGTAATAGTGTCCCTGGAAAGACCAGGGGCAATGGACCGGCAGACGAAGCTGGGCGATTTCGGGGAAACGACTTGGGCCAGGCTCGCGCTGTTCTCCCGTCCTCCTTGCGATGCTCTTGCCTGCGTGGTATCAGCAGCCTATCCGGAACGGCTCCGTGGTTCCATAGACCATTCAAGCGAAACTCCGGATGATTTACGGAAGAAACAGGCCTTGGGCGCAAAAATGGCGGACCTCGACAAGATCGACCGGCGCATCCTCAACATCCTGCAGGTCGATGGCCGGATCGCCGCCGTGGATCTTGCGGAAAGGGTCGGGCTGTCCCCGACGACCACCGGCGAGCGGCTGCGCCGCCTGCAGAAGGACGGCTACATCACCGGGTTCGGCGCGCGGCTCGACCCGCAGCGGCTGGGCTTCGGCCTGATGGTGTTCGTCGAGGTGCTGCTGGACAAGACGACGCCGGACGTCTTCGACCGCTTCGTCTCCGCCGTGCGCGACGCGCCGGAGGTGCTGGAATGCCACATGGTGGCCGGCGGCTTCGACTATCTGGTCAAGACGCGCGTCGCCGACATGGCGGCCTACCGCCGCTTCCTCGGCGACGTGCTGCTGCCGCTGCCCGGCGTGAAGGAGACGCGGACCTATGCGGTGATGGAGGAGGTGAAGAACGACGGGCCGCTGCCGCTGTGACGCCGGGCCGGCTCAGGCTCCCGCCGCCTCAGGCCCCCATCATCTCCGGCCCCATCATCTCGGGCACGGTCGGCCAGCGCAGCGCCGGATGTCCGGCCAGCCGGTCCAGCAGGGCCTCCAGCAGGCCCCAGATCGCCGCGTCATGCACCAGATGGTGGGTCAGCAGGCCGATCGGCTCCTCCGGGTCGCGCCGCCCCTCGCGCCGGTCGGCCAGATGCCGGCGGAGCGCGTCCAGCAGCGGCTCCGGCGCGACGGCCGAGCGGCCGCCGTGCCAGTCGATCAGGTCGAGATGGGTGTTCAGCCAGCGCAGCCCCGCAGGCCGCTCCGCCGCGATCCGGTCGCCGAAGGCGGAGACGGCGCGGAAGCCGGCGCCGGCCAGCAGGTCGGGCATGTCCGGCGCCATGCGGTTCCACGGCGGCACGAACAGCGGCAGCAGCCGCTCGCCGTAGAGGCCGCGCAGCCGGTCGAGCGCCGCGACGGCGTCCGCCCGGCGCGCCCCGGCCGGCCGGCCGGGCCCGAACTCGCACTTCTTCTCGCCGGCCGCCGCGTGGTTGGCGTGCGCCCAGCCATGGACCAGCAGCGCCACCTCCGGCCGGCCACCGGCCGGCTCGGCCAGCGGGTCGATCAGCGACGGCTCGGCCGCCGCGGCGATCACGGCGAGGCCGAGCGGGATGCCGGCGTCGCCGCACAGCCGCAGCAGCCGGCGCAGCGCTGGCGTGTCGGCGACCGCGTCGTCGTCGCGCAGCCAGACCGGGCAGCGCCGGCCGAGATCCGCCCAGCGCGCCAGCTCCTCGTCCAACGCCTGCCAGCCGCCCGAGTGACCGTCGATCATCGCTCCCGCTCCCGCATCAGCCGCTCCACGATCCCGACGCTGTTGGCGGCCCCGGCCAGCGATGCGGGGGCGAGCGGCTCCGGCGCCATGCCCAGCACGCCCTCCAGCGCCGCCGCCAGCGCCGCCGGGGTCAGCGCCGCCTCGCGCAGCACCGCGATGCCGGGGCGGCGGGCGAGGATGGCGGCGCGGGTCGCCTGCTCGGTCTCCCGCCCGTCCTCGAAGGGGATGAAGACGCTCGGCACGCCCAGCGCCAGGCAGTCCAGCGCCGTGTTGTAGCCGCAGCGCCCGACCGCAGCGGCGGCCCGGCTCAACAGGCTGCGGAAGTCCGGCCGCACCGGCTCCACCACCAGCCGGTCCTCCGGCGCCAGCCCGCGCAGCCCGTCGGCGAAGGCGGCGTCGCCCGGCGCATGGAGCAGCCGCCAGCGCCGTCCCGGCGGCCCGGCGGCGGCGCAGCGCGCCGCCACCTCGAACACGGCCCGGCCGACCGGACCGCCGCCGGCCGTCACCAGGACCTCGCCGCGGCCCTCCTCCCCATCCTCCGCCGGCGGGGGAGGGGGGGTCACGAAGCCGGTATAGTGCAGCATCCCGCGCATGACCGGGGTCAGCGGCCAGCTCGCCTCCAGCGGGATCACCGCCGGGTCGGAATGGACCAGCACCCCGTCATAGAAGCGCAGCAGCCGTGCCTCCGTCTGCGCCACCCGGGCCGGCTTGGAGGGCGGCGCCAGGATGTCGCGGACGGAGGCGAGCACCAGCGGCCGGCGCGGCCGGGAGGCCACCCACTCCAGCAGGGCCTCGAACTCGCCGGCCAGCGCCCGCCGGCCGAAGGGGAACAGCTCGGTCACCAGCAGATCCGGCTGCAGCCGGTCGGCCAGCGCGGTCAGGGCGTGCCGCCGCTCCTCCAGCGCCGCGGCGTCGGCGGCTCGGCCATCGGCGGTCAGCAGGGTGGAGAAGTCGGCGCCGTCGCTCGCCAGCGGCGGAAGCTGGTGGAGCGTCACCCCGGCCGCCCGCAGGTGGGGCGCCGGCCGGCCGCCGCTGGCGACCTCGACGGTCCAGCCGGCGTCGGCGAAGGCTTCGGCCAGCGCCAGGGCGCGGGCGAGGTGCCCGCTGCCCAGCAGGTGGGTGACGGCGATCATCAGGCGCATGGCAGTCTGTCTCCCTCCGGCGGCGACACCGGCCGCAGCGTGCCATCCGGGTCGAGGGCAAGGGCATAGAGCCGGTCGCGCTTCACCCGGAAGGGGGGCGCCCCCCGGAACGGCCAGCCCCAGGCCATCGCCAGCAGGACGCGGATCACCCCGACATGGGTCACCGCCAGATGGGCGGGCTCCGCCATCCGGGCAAGGTCGGCCAGCCAGCCGGACAGCCGCTCCCGCACCTCCGCCGGGCTCTCGCCGCCGGGCGGGCGGAAGTTCCAGCCCCACTCCTCCAGGTCGCGGTAACCGGACTGCGGGTCCGCCCGCAGGTCGACGCCGCGCCGCCCCTCCCAGTCGCCCCAGCCCATCTCGGCAAGGCGGGGGTCACGGCGCACGGTCCGGCCGCCGCCCAGCCGCTCCGCCGTCTCCACCGCGCGGGACAGGGGGCTGGCGTGCAGCGCCGCCGCCCGCCACTCCTCCGGCAGGGACAGGCCGTCGAGCCGCCGCCGCCCCTCCTCGTCCAGCGGAATGTCGGTCCGCCCCTGGATCCGCCCCTGGCGGTTCCATTCGGTGACGCCATGGCGCAGCAGCGCCAGCCGCTTCGCGCCGCTCATGGCAGCAGGCTCCCCAGCAGGTGGCGCAGCCGCTCCGCCGCGGCCTCCAGGCTGTGATGGGCCTCGACATGGCGGCGGGCGTCCCGCCGCATGGCGGTCAGCCGCTCGGGCCGGTCGAGCAGCCCCGCCACCGCCCTGGCGAAATCCTCCGCGTCGGGCGCCGTCAGCAGCCCGCCCAGCCCATGGCGGATCACCGTTCCGGTGCCGGCATTGTCCACCGCCACCACCGGCGTGCCGTGCGCCTGGGCCTCCAGATAGACCATGCCGAAGGCCTCGTTCAGTCCCGGCCACGGCATCAGGTCGGCAGCGGCGTACCAGGGCGACAGCGCTTCCGGCGGCAGCAGCCCGTGACGGCGGACCCGCTCGCCGAACGGCGCCAGCAGGGCCGCCACCTCGTCCGCCGCGGTGCCGTCGCCGATCACGTCCAGCCGCCAGGGCCGCCCGGCGATCCGCTCCAGCGCCCCGGCCAGCAGCCGGTAGGAGGCCAGCTTGTCCCCCGGCCGCATCATCGCGACGGTCAGCAGGCGGGGCGGCTCGCCGGGACAGGGCCGCTCCACCGGCGGCGGCAGCTCCAGGAAGGGGGGAAGTCGCCCGACCCGCTGGCCGGGCGGTCCATAGGCCTCCACCGCCTGCCGGTCGCGCTCGCTGACGCACAGCACCATCGCCGCGCCGTCGATGGCGGCCTCCGCCGCCGCGGCGAACCCCGCCCACGGGCCGTCCAGCCGCTTGCGCGCCCGCGACGCCTCGGCGGCGACATAGGGGATGCCCAGGTCCGCGGCTACCGCCGGCCCGATCAGGTCGGGCGCCTTGTAATAGACGTGATAGCTCAGCCACAGCGCCGGCCGCCGCCCGGGCTCCTCGCGGTAGAGCCGCAGCAGCCGGTCGCGCTCCGCCGCCGCATCGCCGGCGATGGCCCGCTGCGCCGCCGCGTCGCCGCGCCCGTCATAGCTGCGCAGCCGGCTGGCGATCTCCGGCCGGAACCCCGCCTGGGCCAGCGCCCGCAGCAGCAGCCGGGCCATCTGCCGGTCGCCCGACGGCACCGGATGGTCGGGCGCCTTCAGCGGCGCATAGAAGGCGACCGGCCGGCCCGTCGTCAGCGCTCCGGTCATGCCGTGGCCGTGCTCCCGGCGCCGGCCAGCCGGCGGACCAGCCGGTCGATGCCCGCGGTCATGCCGAACTCGGCGGTCAGCCGGGCCTGTGCCGCCTCGCCCAGCCGCAGCCGCAGGCCCGGATCCCCCAGCAGGCGCGACAGCCCCGCGGCGATGGCGTCCGGCTCCGGCTCGGTCAGCAGGCCCTGCGCGCCGTCCGTGATGAATTCGGGGATCGCCGAGACGGCGGTGGACAGGATGGCCAGCCGCTGGCTTGCCGCCTCCATCAGCACGTTGGGCAGCCCGTCGCGGTCGCCGTCGCCGGCGATGATGCTGGTCAGCACGAACAGGTCGGCATGGCGCAGCGCCTCGATCACCGCCGCCTGGTCCTGCGCGCCGCGCCACTCGATGCGCTCCGTCAGTCCCAGCCGCGCCGCCTGCGCCCGCAGATCGTCGCGCTGCGGCCCCGACCCGATATGGACGAGGCGCCAGTGCAGCCCGGCCGGCAGGCGCGCCAGCGCGTCGAGCAGCCGGTCATAGCCCTTCTTCTCGACCAGGCGGCCGACCGACAGGATCTCCACCGCCCGCCCGGCGGAGGAGCCGTCGCGCACCAGCGCGCCGGAGCGGTCGGGCGGCGGCGGAAACCGCCCGAGGTCCAGCCCGTGGTAGACGAGGTCGATCCGTCCCGGGTCGGCGGCCAGCGACCGCAGATGGTCGGCGCCGGAGGCGGTGCAGGTCACGCCGAAGCGGGCCTCGGCCAGCTTCTCGCGCTTGTCCCACGCCTCGGTGGTCCAGATATCCTTGGCATGGGCGGAGACTCCCCACTCCAGTCCGCGCAGCAGGGCGGCATAGCGGGCGACCGAGGCGGGGGTGTGCAGGAAATGGGCGTAGAGGAAGGTGACGTCCGCAGGCAGTTCCGCCGCCAGCACGATCGCCTGCCCGAACCGCCGTCCGCGGTTGGCCGTCGGGTCGCGGCGCAGGTCGCGCAGCCAGACCCGCGTCGCAGCCCACAGCCGGCGCAGATCCAGCCGCGGCAGGGCGCGCAGCAGGCGCAGCGGCTCCTGGTACAGATATTCCGGCAGGTAATGGACCGGTGCGGTGATCCGCTCGTTCAGCGCATGACGCCGGCTGTCGGTCGGATGCCGCAGCGACCAGATGGAAAAGACGATCCCGCGCTCCTGCAGGGCGAGCAGTTCCTGCGCGATGAAGGTCTCCGACAGGCGCGGGTATCCCTTCACCACCACGGCCAGCCGCAGCGGGGGCGTCGTCCCGTCCCTCATTCCCGTGCTCTCCTCTCCACCCCGGCTAGCCGCGGCTGCCCTGGACCGCCAGACGGGGGGCGTGCTCCTCGGCGTCCTCCAGAAGGTCGCGGGTGAAGGCGACGATGTTCTCCAGGCCGCCCAGCAGGTCGCCGACCGGGCTCGCCGAAGGCGGCTTCTGGTGGACGAGGTTGCGGATCGCCTCGGCCATCACCTGCGGCGCGGTGCCGTCGCGCGCGGTATCCAGCATCCGCACCAGCCCCAGCGACTCCGCCGCCTCCGCCCGGATGTGCTGCTCCATGCGCGGCCGGGTGCGCGGCGCGATGACCGACGGCTTGTCGAAGGACAGGATCTCGCAGAAGGTGTTGTAGCCGCCCATGGCGACGACGCCCACCGCCCCGGCATACAGCTCCTCCATGCGGGAATGGAAGTCCATCGCCTCGACCCGGCCCTCCAGCGCCGCGATCCGTTTGGCGTAGTCCCGGCGCAGCGCCGCGTCGAGGAAGGGGCCGTAGACGATCAGCGCACGCGGCGACAGGCTGGGGTCGTTCTCGTAGGCGGCGAGCGTCCAGTCCACCAGGGCGGCACCGTCGCCCCCGCCGCCGGGCGTCACCAGCACATAGGGATCGCCCCGGACGGCGTCGGCGACGTCGGCCGGACAGCCCCGGCGCAGATAGCCGGTGTAGCGCAGCCGGCCCTCCACCTCGGGCGGCAGATCGAGCCCGGCCAGCGGCCGGAACACCTGCCGCAGGCCGTAGATCCACACCTCGTCGTAATAGCGGTCCACCGCCGCCGGCGCGCATTTGCGCTCCCACTCGGGCCGCAGGGCGTCCGGCGAATCCAGCACGTCGCGCAGCCCCAGAACCACCTTGGCGGTGCCCAGCGCGCGCAGCAGCTCCAGCGCCGGCAGCATCTCGCCATGCAGGCCGGTCGGCTCCTTGTCGACGATCACCAGCGCCGGGCGGAAGGACTGCACGGTCGCGCGGATGATGTCCGCCCGCATGGCGCTCACCTCCTCGACCGGCAGGCCCAGGCTCTGCGAGCAATAGCGGCCGTCCTGCCGCTTCACCACGCCGGGCAGGCGGATATGGTCCACCCGCTCGGGAAAGTCGAACCGTCCGGCGACCGGCGATCCCGTCAGGATCAGGGCCGAGGAGTCCGGAAAGGCCGAGACCAGCGCCTGCGCGATGGTGCGCGAGCGGCGCAGATGGCCGAGGCCGAAGGTGTCGTGGCTGTAGAGCAGGATGCGGGGCGGCGGGCAGCCGCCGCGGTCCGAGCGCAGCGCGGTCAGGCGTTGGGGCATGCTATGGGACTCCGCATCAGCTTCGCTTCGGAACGCACTCGCACACTAACAGAAGCGGCAGGCCTCCCCAGCTAGGGCCAAGGCATTATCCTTTAAGGCGTAGCCGCCGCTTGCCGTTGGGAACGGGCCGCCGTCCCGGCGGTTCCCGGCCCTGACGCCCGGGCGGAAGGAGGGACATCCTGTCGTGCCTGCCCTGAGGCTGCTCGTCCGGGCGCGCAGTATCGTCCCCGGCGCCGCCGTACCGCAACATCCGATCTCGCTGCTGCGGTATCGGCCGGCGCAGATCAGGCATGATGATAGGGGTCGAGCGCGTCCCGCAGTCCGTCGCCCAGAAAGTTGAAGGACAGGACCACCAGCATGACCGGCAGCATCGGCGACAGCACCCAGGGATAGGACTCGACCGCCATCAGGTTCTGCGCGTCGTTCAGCATCACACCCCAGCTCGTCGCCGGGGGCCGCAGGCCGAGCCCGAGGAAGGACAGCGCCGTCTCGCCGAGGATCATCGACGGGATCGACAGGGTGGCGCTCGCCAGCAGGTGGCTCGCGAAGTTGGGCAGCAGGTGACGGCGGATGATCCGGCCGGGCGAGGCGCCCATCAGCTCCGCCGCCATGACGAAGTCCTCCTCGCGCAGCGCCAGGAAGCGCGACCGCACGGCGCGGGCCAGCGACGGCCAGTCCAGCAGCCCCAGGATGACCGAGATGCACAGGAACACCGTCACCGGGCTCCAGTGCGCCGGCACCGCCGCCGACAGCGCCAGCCACAGCGGCAGCTCCGGCAGCGACTTCAGGATCTCCGACACGCGCTGCACCGTCCAGTCGGCCCAGCCGCCGAAATAGCCGGCGATCCCGCCCAGCGTGATGCCGATCCCGAAGGACACGGCGATGCCCAGAAGCCCGACGGTCAGCGACAGCTTCGCCCCGATGGCGAGCCGCGAGAGGATGTCGCGTCCCAGCCGGTCGGTGCCCAGCAGATGCAGCGTCGCCCCCGGCGGCGGGCAGACCAGCCGCAGCCGCGCCTCGACCAGCCCGAGGAACCGGTAGGGCGCGCCGTCGCAGAAGAACTCCAGCGGCATCGGCCGGCCGGTGTCGGCGGTGTAGCGCCAGCGGTAGGATTTCAGGTCCGGCTGCGCGGTGGTCGGATAGACGAAGGGGCCGACGAAGCGCCCCTCGTGGACCAGATGCACCCCCTGCGGCGGGGCGTAGAGATGCTCCACGTCCCGCTCGTTGGCGCCGTAGGGCACCAGGAAATCGACGAAGGGCAGGCTGAGGTAGGAGAATCCCAGGAACAGCGCCGCCAGCACCGCCAGCCGGTGGCGCAGGAAGCGGCGGAACATCAGCCGGCCGGCCGACGCCCCCGGATCGAGGGTGGAGGCGGCGGGCGGCTCGTCGTCGGGCGACCAGGGCTCCGGATCGACGGTGTGCTTCCAGGTCCCGGTCATCCGCGCGGCCTCCTGCTCAACCGGATCCGCGGGTCGAGCAGGGCCAGCAGGATGTCGGAGACCAGCATGCCGACCAGCACCAGGATGGAGATGAACAGCAGGATGAAGCCGGCGAGGAACTGGTCCTGCGAGCGCAGCGCCTCCAGCAGCGCCGGGCCGATGGTCGGCAGGCTCAGCACCACCGAGATCAGCACCGACCCCGACACCAGCGAGGGCAGCAGCGACCCGATGTCCGAGACGAAGGGGTTCAGCGCCATGCGCAGCGGGTACTTCACCAGGCGGCGCACCGGCGGCACCCCCTTGGCCTGGGCGGTCACGACATAGGGCTTGCCCAGCTCGTCCAGCAGGTTGGCGCGCAGGCGCCTCACCATGGCGGCGGTGCCGTGCAGGCCGATGACGATGGTCGGCACGATCAGGTGGTGCAGCACCGACAGGATCTTGTCCCAGCTCATCGGCTGGTTCTCGTATCGCGGGTCCATCAGCCCGCCGATCGGCAGCCCCAGCCATTTCTGGCCGTAATAGAGCAGGATCAGCGCCAGCAGGAAGTTCGGCGTGGCGAGCCCGACATAACCGACCGCCGCCGCCAGGTAATCGACCCAGCTGTTGGCGCGGATCGCCGCCAGCGCCCCCAGCGGGAAGGAGACGAGATAGACGAACAGCACCGCCGCGAAGTTCAGGATCACGGTGAACCACAGCGTCTCGCCGACCACCTCGGCGACCGGCTTGCCGAACTCGAACGACCAGCCGAGGTCGCCCTGCAGCAGCCCGTTGAATCCGCTCGGCCCCGGCCAGACGCCGATCCAGATCAGGTACTGCTCGTGGATCGGCCGGTCGAGCGCATATTCGTGGCGCAGGAACTCCGCCTTGGCGAGGCCGGATTCCTGCCCCGTCGCGCGCAGCTCGGCGATCTGGTTGGACAGATAGTCGCCCGGCGGCAGGTTGATCACGACGAAGATCAGCATCGACACCACGATCAGCGTCGGGACCATGATGCACAGCCGGCGGAGGATGTAGCGCAGCATCGGCCGCTATCCCTTCTTGTCCGGATCGATGAAGAAGAACTCGTCCGGCCGGTAGATGCCGAAATAGGCGCCGGGGTCCCACAGCCACAGCGCGCGCTCCGGCACGTTGCGCAGGCGCCTGCTGACGACGACCGGCTGCGGCGCCTCCGCCACCAGGCCGATCACCAGGACGTTGTCGGCATGGATGTCCAGCATGCGCTCCCAGATGGCGCGCCGCTCGGCCTCGGACCCGGCATAGCGCCAGGCGCGCGCCAGCTCCAGCAGCCGCGCCGCCACCGTCATGGTGACCGGCTCCCCCGCCTTGCCGGAGGTCTGGTAATGCTGCCCCCATTTCGGCCAGCAGAAGCTCTCCTGCATCATCGGGGCCAGCTCCATCGGGTTGCTCTCCGGCTCCGGCACGCCGTTGTCCCAGCCGCTCCACACCGCCATCATCACCTGGCCGGCATAGACGCGGTTGCGCAGCACGTCGCGGTCGGCGGTGCGGACCAGCAGCCGGACGCCGATGTCCCGCCAGGTCTCCGCGATCAGCTGCAGGGCGTCGGTGACCTCCGGCCTCTCCTCCGCCGTCTCGACGATGACGTCGAGCGGCCGTCCGTCCGGCAGGGTGCGGTAGAGCTCGCCGCGCGGCCGGCGCAGCCCCATCTCGTCCAGCAGCGCCCCCGCCTGCTCCGGGTCGTAGCCGGCCCACCTCCCGTGCCGCTCCGGCTTGTAGAGCGAACTCATCGGCAGCACGCCGACCCCGCCCTCGCGGGCGAGACCGAAATAGAGCGAGCGGTTGATGATCCGCCGGTCGATGGCGAGCGACAGGGCGCGGCGGAACCGCAAGTCCTGCAGCACCGCGCGCCATCCCGGGTCGTTGTAGTTCAGGTTGGGGTAGAGCGCGATCTCCGCCCCCTTGCCCGACGGCCACAGCCGCGTCGCATAGCCGCCGCCCTCCTCGCCGGAGACCAGGACCGGCACCTGGGTGAAGGACAGCCCCTCCGCCTGCAGGTCGGCCTTGCCGGTGGCGACCTGCGCCGGGATCAGCCCGCCGGATATGACGGTCACGTCCAGCCCGTCGGCATAGGGGAGCTGCACGCCGTTCGCATCGAAGCGGTGGTAGTAGGGATTGCGCTGGAACAGCAGGTGCGTCCCGCTGCCCTTGGACACCGCCATCCAGGGCTGCAGCGTCGGCTCCGCCGGGTTCTCCATGCGGAACATGTCGTCCAGCGCGTTGTGCAGCGCCGCCCAGTTCCGCACCTTGTGCTTGGCGATCAGCGGCGCCAGCGCCTCCTCGGGGGTGTAGCGGGCGTGGAACCGCTTCAGGTAATGGCTCGGCCGGTAGATGAAGGGCGGCCGGGCGGCGGCCAGCGTCGGCAGGAAGTCGGGGTTCTGCTCCGCCCAGCGGAACCGCACGGTCTGCGCGTCGGGAAACTCCACCTGCGGCGGCTGGCCGTTCACCAGCATGAAGCGCGGCGGACCGGAGGGGGAGAGCATCGGATTGTTGGCGATGTCCTCCCACCAGTAGCGGATGTCCTCGCTGGTGAAGGGGGCGCCGTCGGACCAGCGGTGGCCGCGCCGCAGCCTCAGCGTGAACTCGCGCTCCTCGACCACCTCGACCGACTTCAGCAGGTCGGGCACGATCTCCCGCCGCTCGTCATATCCGACCAGCCGGGCATAGCCGTAGAGCACGGCCAGCCGGCTGTTGCGCCGCTGGGTGATGAAGGTGCGGATCCAGCCGCCCGGCTTGCCGAGGCTGCGTCCCTTCGCCGCCAGATCGACGACCAGCGGCTCCTCCGGCATCCGGCGGGCGACCGGCGGCATCAGGCCGTAGGTCACTTCCTCCTCGTACAGCGGCGTCTCGCGCGGCGTGAAGGCGGAGGCGGGGGCCGGCAGCAGGGCGGACAGCAGGCCGGCGAGCAGCAGCGCCCGGCACGGCCGGCCCCGGTAGGGCGCGGATCGCAGGAACTCCCGCATCGTCATGCCGCCCGCCGCACGAAATGGTCGGGCGCCACCTGCACCAGCGGAAGGCCCCCCCCGGCCGGCGGGCGGAAGGGTTCCGGCCACAGGTCCGGCTTCCCCGCCCCCAGCGCCACCGTCCGGATGTCGATGCAGCGCCTGACGTCCGGCGTCGGCGAGGCGGCGATCAGCGCGCGGGTGTAGGGGTGCAGCGGGGCGGAGAACAGGACGGACGGCGGCGCCTGTTCCACCACCTGGCCCGCCCGCATCACCGCCACCCGGTTCGCCAGCCGCGCCACCACCGCGAGGTCGTGCGAGATGAACATCAGGCTGAGGCCGAGGCGCGCCTTGATCTCCTCCAGCAGGTCCAGAACCTGCGCCTGCACCGACACGTCGAGCGCCGAGGTCGGCTCGTCGCAGATCAGCAGCATGGGGTCGAGCGCCAGCGCGCGGGCGATGCTGATCCGCTGGCGCTGGCCGCCGGAAAAGGCGTGCGGATAGCGGCAGGCCCAGGCGGGATCCAGCCCGACCTGCTCCATCAGCCTGCGCACGCGCCGGCGCCGGTCAACCGCCGTCCCGATCCGGTGGATCGCCAGCGGCTCGGCGATGATCTCGCCGACGCTCATCCGCGGACTGAGCGAGGCGTAGGGGTCCTGGAACACCATTTGGGCGAACCGGCGGTAGCCGCAGCCGACGGCCGCCGCCTGCCCGGTCAGGTCGATGGCGGTGCCGTGGCGGTCCGGCCGGAACAGCACCCTTCCGCCGGCGTCGGGCAGGTCGGCCAGCATGGCGATGCGGGCCAGCGTGGTCTTGCCCGATCCCGATTCGCCGACGATCGCCAGCGTCTCGCCGCGCCGCACCGACAGGTCCACGCCGTCCAGCGCCTTCACCCGCGCCTCTCCGCGCTCGAAGGTCTTGGCGACGTTGTGGAACTCCAGGATCCAGTCCTCGACCGGCAGCGGCCGGCAGCGCGGCAACTGCTCGGGAATCGTCGGAGCGGCGGCCATCAGCCTGCGGGTGTAGGGGTGCAGCGGCGCCCCCAGCACGTCGGCGCAGCCCCCCGACTCCATGACGCGCCCGCCGCGCATCACCACCACCGCATCCGCCATGTTGGCGACCACCCCCAGGTCGTGGGTGACCAGCAGGACCGCCATGCCGGATTCCGCCTGCAGATCCTTGATCAGGCTCAGCACCTGCGCCTGCAGCGTGACGTCCAGCGCCGTGGTCGGTTCGTCGGCGATCAGCAGGCGCGGATGGCCGACCATCGCCATGGCGATCATCGCCCGCTGCCGCAGCCCGCCCGAAAGCTGGAACGGATAGGAGCGGAAGGCGCGGCCGGGGTCGGGAAATCCCACCCGCTCGAACATCCGCAGGCATTCCTCCTTCGCCCCCCGGCGCGAGACGCTGCCATGCAGGCGCAGCACTTCCATCGTCTGCTCGCCGATGCTGTGCAGCGGCGACAGGGCGCTCATCGGCTCCTGGAAGATCATCGCGATCCTGCTGCCGCGGATGGCCTGCAGGCGGGAGGAGGGCAGGGTCAGCAGGTCGACCCGGTCGGCGCCGTCGCCGAACAGGATGGAGCCGCCGCACACCTCCGCCCCGCGCGGCAGGATCCGCAGGATGCTGCGGCAGGTCAGCGTCTTGCCGGATCCCGATTCGCCGACCAGCGCCACGCTCTGCCCGGCGTCGATGGAAAACCCGACTCCGTCGACCACCGGCCGCAGGGCAGGCGAGCGGCCGAACCGGATCGACAGATTCTCCACCTTCAGCATCGCGAGACCTTCGCAGTGGACGGGCGGACCGGGCGGGCGGACCGGACGGATGCCCCTTCCTGAACAGCCGGCGGCCGCCCTGGTCGTGATCCTACCCTATTTGCGTACATACGCCACTGTGCAGCGTCGCCTCTCCCGCGATGATGCTCTCAGGGTGGCGCCTCGCTGGTCAGGCGGCGGCCGACCTGGCGGATCACCCGCATCGGCAGGGCGGGCACGGCGGGCAGGATCCGCAGCAGCGTCGTGCCGTCCAGCCGCAGAACCCGCAGGTCGGTCCGCGCGCGGATCGTCGAGAAGCGGCGGGTGCCGGCCAGCAGCTCCATGTCGCCGAACACCTCCGGCGGCTTGATGTAGGCGAGGTGCAGCGGCTCGCGGCCCTCCATCAGGCGGACCAGCTCGGCCTCGCCCTCCGCCAGCACGAAGACGTACTCCGACGCTTCGCCGCTGCGGTAGATGTAGTCGCCCGCGCGCACCGTCCGCCAGTCCGACGCGCCGAGCAGCCGGCGCAGGATCGGCTCCGGCAGGTCGGAGAAGACGGAGGAGCGCGACAGCAGCCGCAGCGCCGCGTCGTCATGGTCGCCGGTTTCTCCCGCGCCGCTGCCGTCCTCGTCGTGTTCGGCGCCGTCATGGCCGCGGCGGACCAGCCGGCCGTCCTCCAGGTCGTAGAGCGCGTCGAAGGACGGGTCGTCCTCGATCCGCTCCTCCAGCACGATCAGCGTCATGTGGGGGAGCAGTTCCTTCATCCGCTTGAAGATGTTCAGCCGCTCCGCCGGATCGTAGCTGTTCAGCGCCTGGTAGATCACGTAGATGTCCGGCTTCTTCAGCAGCCCGCGGACGAGCTGCACCCGCTGGCGCACGCTGATCGGCAGCAGAGAGCCGCCGATTCCGACCTCGCCCAGCGCCACCAGGATCAGCACATAGGCCCGCCCGTCGGTCTGCTCCAGCGCCTCGTCCACCAGGGCGCGCAGTCCGGCGAGCGCCCGCGGCTCCTCCGTCGTGACGCGGCCGAACAGCAGGTTGTCCAGCACGTTCAGCCGCGGGTGGTAGAGATCCGGGTCGAAGAAGGCGATCTTGCTGCGCAGGCTCTCGTCCGTGTCCTCCAGCAGGCGGCGGCGGACCGCCATGATCGCCTCCCGCTCCGCCGGGGGGACCAGTTCCTTGCCGTCGCGCTTGGGCACGATCATCAGGAACATGCAGGCGAACAGCAGCTTGTCCGCCTCCGACTGGCGGCGTTCCAGCTTGTCGGCCCGGCGCTTCAGGCGGGTCACCGCCTCGACCAGATCCTCGAACAGCGTATCGTCGATCAGCGGATAGCGCATGATCAGCACGTCGCCCTGCGAGCGGTCCTGGTAGACCGAGACGATCCGCATGGCGAAGCGGCGGCCGATGCGCACCGCCGGCTCCCACAGCCCGTGCTCCTCCATCAGCGCGCGGATCGCCGGTTCCGCCACCAGCCGGCTCACCGTCAGATCCGGGTCGTTCGGCAGGCCGAACAGCATGTTCTCGGCAAGGCTGGCATAGGGGTTGAACCGGTCGCGGTCGAACCGCTCCAGCATGCCGTCCATGCCGCGGGCGGCCATCGCCTCGCGCAGCCAATGCCGCGCGCGCAGCAGCGGTTCCGCGACGAAGGGATATTCGTCGGGGTCGAACACCTCGCGCAGGCCGCGCTCATAGATCTGGGCTTCGCCGCCGGTGGCGTTCAGGCACTGCATCAGCCAGGGCCGCATGCTCTTCCAGTCGGTGGCGCCGACCATGCCGAAGTCGGTCCAGATGTCGGCCATGCTGTCGGTCGAGTTGCCCGAGGCCTTCGCCTCCTCGATCTGGCGCCGCCGCGCGGCGGTCATCGTCTCGGGATCCTCCGGCGGCGGCCGGTGGCGCAGGCCGTAGGTCATGTTCTGCATGATGCTGCCGGTGAACATCCGCGGCTCCGGCCCGGCATAGGCCATGCGGCGGCCCAGCAGCTCCAGGGGCAGCGTGTCCAGCGGCTGGTCGCCGACCAGGATGCGGCCGGAGGTCGGCGGCGACAGCCGCACCATCATCTCGGCCAGCCGGCGCAGCGCCAGCGCGTTGCTGCCGGCGATGCCGATCATCGCGCCGGGCTGGACCTGCAGCGTGATGCGCTGCAGCATGCGGTCGCCATACTCGTTGGCCCAGCTCACCGACTCCAGCCGGTAGGGCGCGCGCAGGCCGGGAGGCGTTTCCGGGCCCGGCTGCGTCCAGTCGAACAGGAAGGGCGGGGAGAACTGCTCGACGATCTGCTCGTACTTGATCTGCGCGTCGATCGCGTTCTGGTAATAGTCCAGCAGCTCCTTCCACGGCGCCGTCAGATCCTTGAAGGCCGACAGCGCCGCCACCAGCGCCCCGATGCTGAGATCCCCCTTCAGCACGAAATAGCCGCCGATCGAGAAGAAGAAGAACGGCGTGATCTGGTTGATGAAGTTGTTGAGGAATTTAACGAAGTACTTCCTCTTGTAAATCTCCAGTCTTATGTAATAAATATCACCAAGGTACTTCGAGAATTCCGCCTTGACATAGCGGACGGTGCCGTTGACCCGGATCTCCCGCACGTTTTCGACGCTCTCGCCGATGCGTTCGGAAAGCTGGCGGACCTTCTTCACCCGCTCCTTGCCCAGGCGCTTCACCTTGATCTGCAGTTTCGGGATGATGTAGGCCTGCACCGGGATCATCGCGACGGAGACCAGCCCGATCATCGGTTCCTGGATGAACAGGAACAGCAGGATCGTCGCCATCGTGCCGCCCTGGTAGAGCGGCAGGGCGAAGGAATCGCCGATGAAGCCGGCCAGCGGCTCGGTTTCCGCCGTGATGGTGGAGATCAGCTCGCCCTGGCTGACATGCGAGAAGTGCGGCAGCGGGAAGCGCAGCATGCGGTCCAGCAGCATGAAGCGCAGGCGCCGGACCTGCCGCTCGCCCACCACCCCCTTGAAGGTGTTGATGCGCATCTTGAACACGCCGTTGGCGAGGACGAGCGCAAGGAACGCCAGGCACAGGACCAGAAGATACTCGACCGGGCCGAGCGTCAGCCCCATCAACTGCCGCTGCGGCTCCGGCTCGGAGATCGCGCGGTTGATGATGATCTTCGGCAGTTCCAGCGAGGCGTAGAGGACCGGGAAGGACGCGACGGTCAGCAGGGCGAGCAGGACTTGCTGCCGGGCGCTGTGCTTCCAGATATACTGGAAAACGTTCTTTTCCATAAATGACCTTTGGAAATCCGGGCGCACCAACCGGCCCGGACCGGCTTTACCGGGGCACGACAATATTGGATGAAACGGCCGGTTTTGCCAGTCGGCGCCCGTCGCCTCCCACTTTGGTCGGTAACCCGTCCGGCGTCATAGAACCGGTGGGGAACTCGGCCGGTGCCGCTCTCCCGTACCGTTTCCTGTCGCTGTTGCTCCGTTCCGGCGCCGCCGCTACTCTTCGGCCGTCACCTCTCCCCTGCTGCCCGACTCCCGCCGCGCCATCCCGGTGCGGGCGCAGGGCGGGTGTCGGATTGGGCAGCGGGTGCACAACGCCCGATAACGAACGATCTGGGCAAGCTCCTGAAACGACAGGAAGATTCGGCGGAGAACGCATTGTGCGCCGGAAAGACGCTGCACACCGTGCACAAGACCGCTCAAGGCCGGACCACCCGGGGAGGGAGGCCGGTCAGTCGATCACCAGGGCGATGCCGGCCGCTTCCATGGCCCGGCGCTGGTCGGGTTCGGCGCCGTCGTCGGTGATGACCGACTCGAAGACCTGCAGGTCGGCGAAGCGGGCCGGCTTGACCTTGCCGAGCTTGCTCGAGTCGACCACGACGTAGGAATGGACGGCGGTCTCGATCGCCGCCTGCTTGATCGGGATCTCGTGGAAGTTGGAGCAGCTCACGCCGCGCTCCGGATGGACGCCGCCGGCCGACAGGAAGGCCTTGTTGATGCCGATCTTGCGCAGCATCGCCAGCCCCTCCTCGCTGGCGAAGGAGACGGAGGAGCGGTGGTAGAGTCCTCCCAGCAGGACCACCGTCATGTTGGGATTCTTGCAGACGATCTCGGCCACGTTCATCGCGTAGCAGACGACGGTCAGGTGCAGGTCGGCCGGGATGCAGGCCGCCAGATGCGGCATGGTGGTGCCGCAGTCGATGAAGATCGTGTCGCCCTGCTCGATCAGCCGGGCGGCGGTGGCGCAGGCGGCCTGCTTGTTCTGGGCGTGGACGTCCTTTTCCCAGTCCAGGACATAGCTGAGGCCACCCTGCGGGTCCTGGCCGTTGACGATGTAGCCGCCGAGATAGGCCAGCCGCCCGTTGCAGGCGGCGACGTCCCGGCGCACCGTCATCTCCGACACGCCGAGCATGCGCGCCGCCTCCTTCAGGCGGATCACGGAGCCCCGCTCCAGCACTTCGGTCAGCCGGGTCAAGCGATCAGACCTGCTCTTGAACATGATCCCGCCTCGGGCCTCCCTGGTCCTGTGCAGCGCGGCAATGGATGCTGCATCGCAATATGACTTTCCAGAATAGAAAGGTCAGGATTGCTACCCCGAATGTCCCGCCAACCCTGGTGGACGACTTGTGCAGCGGGCCGGCTCTTTAGGATCTCTCCAATGATGATTTCATCTTGACGGGGAGCGGTCAACATGAAACGATCATACCAGAGTATGTGATAATCATCACACGAAGCTGTAACAAGCAGCGCCGGTAACGGGAGGGTGCAGCCATGCTGGCACCGAAGGAGATCCGCCACCCGGCGGATCTGGCATCTTACATCGATCACACCATCCTCCGGCCCGACGCCGGCCGGGCGGACGTGCTGCGCTGGTGCGACGAGGCCCGGCAGCACCGCTTCCGCTCGGTCTGCGTCAATCCGATCCATGTCCCGCTGGTCCACGGGCGGCTGGCGGGCAGCGGGGTGCTGACCTGCTCGGTCGTCGCCTTCCCCTTCGGCGCGACGCCGACCGCCGCCAAGGTGGCGGAGACGGAGCTCGTCGTGGCCGCCGGCGCCGACGAGGTCGACATGGTCATCGCCGTCGGCGCCCTGAAGGACGGCGACCTCGACGGCGTCCGCGCCGACATCGCCGCGGTCAAGCGGGCCTGCGGCGACCGGGTCCTCAAGGTCATCATCGAGACCTGCGCCCTGACCGAGGCGGAGAAGGTCGCCGCCTGCCGCCTCTCGCAGGAGGCCGGGGCCGACTTCGTCAAGACCTCCACCGGCTACGGCAGCGCCGGCGCGACGGCGGAGGATGTGGCCCTGATGCGCCGGACGGTCGGCGACGCCATGGGCGTGAAGGCGTCCGGCGGCATCCGCAGCTATGCCGACGCGCTCCGCATGATCCAGGCCGGGGCAAGCCGCATCGGCGCCAGCGCCAGCACGACCCTGATCCAGGGCTAGGCCGTCCCCGGCCGCAACGCTGCGGCACGACAACAAAGAACCGGTCCGGACACAAGGCCCGGACACCCGACTGGCAGGAACACACCAAGGAGCCTCCGCCATGAGAAAGCTTCTGTCCTCCTTTGCGCTTACCGCCACGCTGGCCGCGGCCCTGGCCGCCGGGCCGGCCTTCGCCGCCTCGGGTCCGGTGGACACGACCAACGTCCGCAAGGACGTGACCTCCCAGGCCACCAAGAAGGCCTACACCATCGCCACGGTGGTCAAGGTCGACGGCATCGCCTGGTTCGACCGCATGCGCGAAGGGGTGGAGCAGTTCAAGAAGGACACCGGCCACGACACCTTCATGGTCGGGCCGAGCCAGGCCGACGCCGCCGCCCAGGTCCAGATCGTGGAGAACCTGATCGCCCAGGGCGTCGACGCCATCTGCATCGTTCCCTTCTCGGTCGAGGCGGTGGAGCCGGTGCTGAAGAAGGCCCGCGACCGCGGCATCCTGGTGATCGCGCACGAGGCCTCCAACATCGTCAACGCCGACTACGTGCTGGAGGCCTTCGACAACAAGGCCTACGGCGCCAAGCTGATGGAGGTGCTGGGCAAGGCGATGGGGGGCGAGGGCAAGTACGTCACCACCGTCGGCAGCCTGACCTCCAAGTCGCAGAACGAGTGGATCGACGGCGCCGTCGCGTACCAGAAGGAGCATTTCCCGAAGATGTCGCAGGTCACCGGCCGGCTGGAGACCTATGACGACGCCAACACCGACTACAACAAGCTGAAGGAAACGCTGACGACCTATCCCGACCTCAAGGGGATCATCGGCGGTCCGATGCCGACCTCGGCGGGCGCCGGGCGCCTGATCACCGAGCGCGGCCTGAAGGACAAGCTGTTCTTCTCCGGCACCGGCCTCGTCTCCGTCGCCGGCGAGTACCTGAAGAACGGCTCGGTCCAGTACATCCAGTTCTGGGACCCGGCGGTCGCCGGGTATGCCATGAACGTCATGGCGACCATGGTGCTGTCCGGCAAGAAGGGCGAGATCAAGCCCGGCCTGAACCTCGGCCTCAACGGCTACACCAACCTCATCTCCCCCGACGCCTCGAAGACCAACCTGCTCTACGGCCAGGGCTGGGTCGGCGTGACCAAGGAGAACATGAAGGACTACAACTTCTGATCGGCTGCTGAACGACGCGCCCCCATTCCTCTCCGCGGGGTGGGGCGCCGCCGACACCCGACCAACGGGTGCTCATGGAACGCGCAACCCCGCGGCCTGCCATGACCGAACCCTTCATCGAACTCCGCGACATCGGCAAGCGCTTTGCCGGGGTCCGCGCACTGGATGGCGTGTCGCTGGCCCTGATGCCGGGCGAGATCCACTGCTTGGCCGGCGAGAACGGCTCCGGCAAATCGACCATCATCAAGGTGCTGTCCGGCGTCCACCAGCCGGACGACGGCGAGATCCTCATCGACGGCAAGCCCGTCCGGGCGCTGAGCCCGATGGAGTCGATCCGCCACGGCGTCCAGGTCATCTACCAGGACTTCTCCCTGTTCGGGAACCTGACCGTCGCCGAGAACCTCGCGACCAACACGATCCTCCGGGAGCGCCGCCGGCTGGTCAACTGGACCAGCGTTCGCAAGCTGGCGCGCGATGCGCTGGACCGGCTGGGGGTCGACCTCGACCTCGACGCCGAGGTCGGCTCGCTGCCGACCGCCGGCAAGCAGATCGTCGCCATCGCCCGCGCGCTGATGTCCGACGCCCGCCTGCTGATCATGGACGAGCCGACCACGGCGCTCACCCGCAACGAGGTCGACGCCCTCTTCCGCATCGTCCGCGACATCCAGCGCCAGGGCATCGCCGTGCTGTTCGTCAGCCACAAGATGCGCGAGATGCTGGAGATCAGCGAGCGGATGACCGTCATCCGCAACGGGCGCAAGGTGGTGGAGGGGCCGACCGGCAACTTCGACGAATCCTCCCTGATCCGCGCCATGACCGGCCAGGACATCCGTGACGAGCGCTATGTCTGGACACCGGCGCCCGGGACCGCGGCGCCGCGCCTGGAGGTGCGGAACCTCAGCCTGCCGGGCTCCTTCGAGGATCTGACCCTGAGCCTTCTGCCGGGCGAGATCGTCGGGCTGTCGGGCCTGCTGGGCTCCGGCCGGACCGAGATGGCGCTGGCCCTCTTCGGGCTGAAGACCGGCTTCACCGGCGAGATCCGCATCGACGGCCGGCCCGTCCATCCCAAGACCGTGCAGGAGGCCATCGGCCTCGGCGTCGCCTATGTTCCGGAGGACCGGCTGACCGAGGGGCTGTTCCTCAACCAGTCGATCAACCGCAACATGCTGGCCAGCTCCTACGAGACGCATGCCCGCCTGTCGGTGATCGACCGGGACAAGGTGGCGGATCTGGCGACCGGCATGATCGGCGCCATGCACATCGCCACCCCGACCGGCGAGAAGCCGGTCGGCCAGCTCTCCGGCGGCAACCAGCAGCGCGTCGTCATCGCCCGCTGGCTGCTGACCGAGGCGCGCATCCTGATCCTGAACGGGCCGACCGTCGGCGTCGATGTCGGGTCCAAGGCGGAAATCCACCGCATCATCCGCGGGCTGGCCCGCGACAAGGGGCTGAGCGTGCTGATGATCTCCGACGACGTGCCCGAACTGGTCCAGAACTGCAACCGCATCATCGTGATGCACCGCGGCCGCTTCGTCGAGGAGCTGGAGGCCGCCGCGACGACCGAAGAGCAGGTCGCCGACCTGCTCAAGACCCTGCGGTAGGAGGACGCCATGGCGATCCTTCAGCGATCCGAGGCGGTCATCGCCATCATCCTGCTGACGGCGATGGTGGTGATCGGCCTGATCAATCCGGCCTTCTGGCAACTCGACAACCTGTTCAACCTGATCAAGAGCAACGTCGTCATCGGCATCATGGCGCTGGGCGTCCTGCTGGTGCTGCTGTCCGGCGGCATCGACGTCTCCTTCCCGGCCTTCGCCGCCGCCGCCCTGTACCTGACGGTCAAGGCGATGCTGGCGCTGGGCTACGAGGGGGTGGCGGCCCCGTTCCTGATGGCGACGCTGATCGGCCTCCTCCTCGGCGCGGTCAACGCCTTCTTCGTGCACCAGTTCAAGATGATCCCGCTGATCGTCACGCTGGGCACCGGGGCGATGGTCCGCGGCTTCCTGCTGGGGGTGGTCGGCACCAGCATGATCAACATCAATATGATGCCGCCGGCGCTCATCGAGTTCGCCAGGGTGGACCTGATCACCATCGCCCAGCCGGACGGCACCCGCTTCGGCCTGACCGCCATGGTGCTGGTCTATGCCGGCGTCGCCCTGCTGATCCACCTGATGCTGCGCTACACCGTCATCGGCCGCAGCATCTATGCGGTGGGCGGCGACGCGGAGGCGGCGAGCCGCGTCGGCTTCAACATCCGCACCACCATGCTGGTGGTCTACTGCACGGCCGGCGCGCTGGCCGGCTTCGCCGGGCTGCTCCACAGCTCGATGATCTGGCTCGCCAACCCGCGCGACTTCGTCGGGCTGGAGCTGGACGTCATCGCCGCGGTGGTGCTGGGCGGGGCCAGCATCTTCGGCGGGCGGGGCAGCGTGCTCGGCACCATGCTCGGCGTCTTCATGCTGGTGATGGTGAAGAACAGCCTGATCATCATGAAGGTGGACACCACCTGGCAGCGCGTCGTCGTCGGCGTGATCGTCATCCTTGCCACCGCGGCCACCGTGTGGCGCGACCGCAAGCGCAGCACCTGACGGGCAGGGGAGGCCGGACCGATGAAACTCGCACACGACACCCGCAGGCTGGTCAACCGGGACAACAACATCCTGCAGCTCATCGCGATCACGGTGCTGATCTTCATTGCGATGAGCGCGCTGAACCCCGAGAAGTTCCTGCGCTTCTACAATTTCGAATCCATCACCTACATGTTCCCCGAGCTGGGGCTGCTGTCGATCGCCATGATGATCGCCATGCTGACCGGCGGGATCGACCTGTCGGTGGTGGGCATCGCCAACCTGTCGGGCATCCTGGCCGGCACCTTCTTCCATGCCGTGCTCACCCGCCAGCAGATGACGGCCGATCCGGCCCTGCCGCAGGTGCTGATCGGCATCGCCATCGCGCTCGGCACCGGGATCACGGCCGGGGCGCTGAACGGCCTGCTGATCGCCCGCATGAGGATCACCCCGATCCTGGCGACCATGGGCACCGGGCAGCTCTTCACCGGGCTGGCGCTGGTCATCACCGGCGGCCCGGCCATCGCCGGCTTCCCGGCCAACTGGGCCTTCATCGGCAACGGGTCGCTGTTCGGGCTGGCGGTGCCCTTCCTGATCTTCCTGGCCGTGGCGGTCCTGATCGCCTTCGTGCTGTCGCGCACGGTGTTCGGCGTCAACCTGATGCTGATCGGCACCAACCCGAAGGCGGCGCTGTTCGCCGGCCTGCGCACCAGCCGCATGGTCTTCTTCTCCTACGTCACGACCGGGGTGCTGGCGAGCCTTGCCGGCATCATCCTGTCCGGCCGGACCAACGCGGCCAAGGCGGACTACGGCAACTCCTACCTGCTGCAGGCGGTCCTGATCGCCGTGCTGGGCGGCACCAACCCGGCGGGCGGGCGGGGGACGGTGCTGGGCGTCAGCATCGCGGTCCTGGCCCTGATGCTGCTGTCCAGCGGCTTCCAGATGATGCGCTTCAGCATCCACCTGATCGACTTCATCTGGGGCGCCTTCCTGCTTCTGGTGATCGCGATCAACACCTACCTGCACCGCAAGTGACCCAAGGACCCGGAGGCAACGATGGCACGGGTGACCCTGCACAAGAGATTCTTCGCCGAGGCCGAGCGCGAGCTGCTGGGCCATGGCGGGCTGACCGCCAGCCTGTTCCGCTATGAGAGCGGCATCGAGGCGGTGCGGCTCGCCAACGCCCGCGGGCATCTGGTGATCCTGCCCTACATGGGCCAGATGGTCTGGGACGCCGTCTTCGACGGGGTCGACCTGACCATGGCCAACATGTTCTCCATGCCGCGCCCGGCCGACGTGATCGTCGGGACCTACGGCTGCTTCGCCTTCCACAGCGGCCTGCTGGCGAACGGCTGCCCGTCGCCCGAGGACAGCCACCCCCTGCACGGCGAGATGCCCTGCGCCCCGATGGACGGTGCGGCGATCGAGGCCGGGGAGGACGGGCAGGGCCCTTTCCTGCGGCTGACCGGCCACCGGGAGTATGTCATGGGCTTCGGCGCCCATTACGTCGCCCGCCCGTCCGTCACGCTGCGGGCGGGGAGAGCCAGTTCGACATCGCCATGGCGGTGGAGAACCTGGCGGGCGATCCCATGGACCTGATGTACATGTGCCACGTCAACTTCGCCTTCGCCGAGGGCGCCCGCATCGTCCAGCCGGCGCCCTACACGCCGCAGGCGACGGTGGTCCGCACCGCGGTGCCCGGCCATGTCCGCCCGACGCCCGACTACCTCGCCCTGCTCGACGAGCTGGCCCGCGACCCGGCCGTCATGGAGGTGCTGGACGAGCCGGCCCGCTACAACCCCGAACAGGTCTTCTACGTCCGCGGCCTGAAGGCCGGCCCGGACGGGCTGACCCGGGTGATGATGCGGCGGCGCGAGGGGACGGCTTCGCCATCGCCTACGACCCCGCGGTCTTCCCGCACACCGTCCGCTGGGTGCTGTGCAACGCCGACCAGAAGGTCGCCGCCTTCGCCCTGCCGTCGACCTGCGAGCCGGAAGGCTATCTGGCCGAGAAGCGCAAGGGCCATGTCCGCAGCCTGCCGCCGGGCGGCCGGGCCGACTTCGCCGTCCGCCTCGGCTACCTGACCGCCGCGGAGGCGGAGCGCACCGCCCAGGCCATCGCCTCCTACTGACCCGGAGTACCCGCTATGTCCAAGCCCATCGCCGTCGTCGGCAGCAACATGGTGGACCTGATCACCTACGTCACCCGCATGCCCGACCGCGGCGAGACGGTCGAGGCGCCGCGCTTCGAGATGGGCTGCGGCGGCAAGGGAGCCAACCAGGCGGTCGCGGCGGCCAAGCTGGGGGCCGAGGTGCTGATGGTGACGAAGGTGGGGGACGACCCCTTCGCCGACACCACCATCGCCAACCTCGCCAAACACGGCATCGACACCCGGCATGTCGAGCGGGTGCCGGGGACCTCCAGCGGCGTCGCCCCGATCTTCGTGGAGCCGTCGGGCGAGAACAGCATCCTGATCATCAAGGGTGCCAACGCCATGCTGAGCCCGGCCGACGTGGACCGGGCCGCGGCCGACCTGAAGCGCTGCGGCCTGATCACCATGCAGCTCGAAGTGCCGCTGGAGACGGTCTACCACACCATCGCCTTCGGCGCCGCCAACGGCATCGAGACGCTGCTGAACCCGGCCCCGGCCTGTGCCGACCTCGACATCGAGCGGATCCGGACCCTGAGCTTCCTCGTCCCCAACGAGACGGAGCTGGCCATCCTGTCCGGCATGCCGGTCGACGGCGAGGAGGCGGTGGTCGCCGCCGCCCGGTCGCTGGTCGCCAAGGGCATCCGCACGGTCATCGTCACCATGGGCGGGCGCGGCGCGCTGCTGGTGACCGCCGACCGGTGCAGCCGCATCGCCCCGGTCAAGGTGACGCCGGTCGACACCACCGGGGCGGGGGACGCCTTCATCGGCAGCTTCTCCCGCTACTACTCCCTGACCGGCGACCTGACGGCCGCCCTGGACAAGGCCGTCCGCTACGCCGCCGATTCGATCACCCGGCCGGGCACCCAGAAGTCCTACGCCACGGCGGCGGAGTTCGAGGCCTTCTGCCGCAAGGTCGACGGCGCGGCGTGACCCGGGGAGGGACCGACCATGGCTGACCTCGTCCTCGGCATCGACGTCGGCACCGGCAGCGCGCGGGCCGGGCTGTTCGACCTGAGCGGACGGCGCATCGCCAGCGCCAGCCGCGGGATCCGGATGTGGCACCCGGAGCCCGACTTCGCCGAGCAGTCGTCCGACGACATCTGGCAGGCGGTGGTCGCGGCGGCGCGGCAGGCGCTGGCGGCGGCCGGCCCGGCGGACCGGGTGGCCGGCATCGGCTTCGACGCCACCTGCTCGCTGGTCGTGCTGGACGCGGCCGGCCGGCCGGTGTCGGTCAGCCCGACCGGCGACGACGCGCAGAACGTCATCGTCTGGATGGACCACCGGGCCATCGCCCAGGCCGACCGGATCAACGCGCTGGGCCATGAGGTCCTGCGCTATGTCGGCGGCCGGATCTCGCCGGAGATGCAGACGCCCAAGCTGCTGTGGCTGAAGGAACGGCTGCCGCAGGCCTGGAGCCGGGCGGCGCATGTCTTCGACCTGCCCGACTTCCTGACCTGGCGGGCGACCGGGGCCGCCTCGCGCTCGCTGTGTTCGACCGTCTGCAAATGGACCTACCTCGGCCACGAGGGGCGGTGGGACGAGGGCTACTTCCGCTCGATCGGGCTGGGCGACCTCGCCGACGAGGGCTTCGCCCGCATTGGCACCGAGGTGCTGCCGATCGCCCGCCCGGTGGGGCGGGGGCTGTCGGCGGCGGCCGCGGCGGAGCTGGGCCTGCCGCCGGGGACGCCGGTCGGCACCTCGCTGATCGACGCCCACGCCGGCGGGGTGGGGGTGATCGGCGCGGCGGTGCCCGGCTGCACGTCCGACTTCGGGCGCCGGCTGGCGCTGATCGGCGGAACGTCGAGCTGCCACATGGCGGTGTCGCAGGAGCCGCGCTTCGTCCCCGGCGTCTGGGGCCCCTACTTCTCGGCCATGGTGCCGGGGCTGTGGCTGAACGAGGGCGGCCAGTCGGCGACCGGCGCCCTGATCGACCACGTGATCGCCAGCCATGCCCGCGGCGCCGAGGCGGCGGCCGAGGCGGCGCGCGGAGGACGCACGGTGTACGAGCTGCTGAACGGCCGGCTCGACGCCCTGGCCGCGGCGGCCGGCGGACCGGTGCCGGCGGCGCTGACGCGGGAGCTGCACGTGATGCCGGACTTCCACGGCAACCGCTCCCCCCGCGCCGACGCCACGCTGCGCGGCATGATCTCCGGCCTGCGGCTGTCGGACGAGCTGGACGAGCTGGCCCTGCTGTACCTCGCCACCATCCAGGCGGTCGCCTACGGCACGCGCCACATCGTGGAGGCGCTGAACGCCCGGGGATACGGCATCGACACCATCCTGGTCTGCGGCGGCGGCACCAAGAATCCGGTGTTCCTGCGGGAACATGCCGACGCCACCGGCTGCCGCTTCGTCCTGCCGGAGGAGCCGGAGGCCGTGCTGCTCGGCTCCGCCATCCTGGGGGCGGTGGCCGGCGGGGCCTTCCCCACGGTGACCGAAGCGATGGCCGCCATGACGCGGGCCGGCCGCAGCATCGAGCCGGCGGCGGGCGCCGCGGCCTTCCACCGCGCGAAATACGCGGTGTTCCACCGCATGTACGAGGACCAGATGGCCTACCGGGCGCTGATGTCCGGCGTGTGAGCGGAGGAGCCGGCGGGACGGGTGCGCCCGGCCGGACCCCCCGGCGGTCTGAGCCGGCGGTGGCGGTGCGGCGTTGGGCGCGTCGGGCGGTGACACTTTGCTGCACAACGGGTGACATCGCCGCTTCGTCCTTGCCGGACAAGGGTTTGGCGGCAGGCGGCGCGGCCGGCCGTTGTGCAGGGGATGCACAATCGGGCCGCCCCGTGCCGTCGCCCGATGTGCCATTGCCCGATGTGCCATTGCCCGATGTGCCGTTTCGCGGGCCGCCGTCCTCCGGGGGAAGCGTCCAGGAGGGGGCGACCAGGGCGTTCAGCGCCCGCAGCCGGGCGCGCGCCTCGCGCACCAGCGAACAATATTCCCAATAGACGCGCAGGCGGAAGCCGCGGTGCTCCTGCCACGCCCCCAGATGGTGGTGCGGTGCAGGCCGAGGCGGGCGCCGGCCTCGGTCGGGGAATAGCCGGCGGCGATCAGCCGGGCGACCGCCGCCCAGGTGGAGTCGGGAATCGGCGAGCGGGGAACCAGCCGGGTGCCGTTGTTTGCGGACTGGGGGCCGTCCTCGGGATCGGGCTCGGCGGGCAGGTCGGCCAGCGCGTCCGGCCCGGAGCGCGGCGCCCGGCCCGGCCGGCCGAAGCGGGTCACCGAACTGTCGAGGCAGCGCGGGTCGCAGCGCTCCCAGGCGTCGGCGAGCAGGAGGCCGGCGAATCCCAGCGCCGCCAGCCCCTGCGTGCGGTCGCGCGGGATGCAGGATTTGCCCCTGCGGAAGCCGAGAGCGACGGTCATGGCGGCGGCTCCCTCTGCTGGCGGTGGCGGAGGGAGTATGCGCCAGGACTTCATACCTAGCAATGGACGGAGAAAACGGGCGCGGGGCGAGGCCGGGCAGGGATCGGCGCTGCGCTTGGCGAAAAAGGCCGGTCATCCCTGTTGAGGCCCATGCGATGAGACGGGGGACCGTACCATGATAGAGCCGGGTCAGCAGAAGCAGCAGCGCAACACGGGACACGCACAGCAGGAGGCGCAGGACAGGATCGAGCTGCTGGAGCGGCAGGGCGGGCCGTTCGTCGCCGCCGTCGAGGCGACGCGCATGCCGATGGTGGTCACCGACCCGACCCTCGCCAACAATCCCATCATCTACGCCAACGCCGCCTTCCTGGAGATGTGCGGCTATGAGCGGGACGAGGTGCTGGGGCAGAACTACCATTTTCTCGGCGGCGAGAACACCGACCCCGAGGTCGCCGACGCGATCGACACCGCGCTCGGCGCCCGGCGGAGCATCAACATCGAGGTGCAGTTCTACACCAAGTCCGGCACCGCCATCTGGGTGGCGCAGCAGGTCAGCCCGGTCAAGGACGACCAGGGGCGGATCGTCCAGCACTTCTCCTCCTTCATCGACATCACGCACCGCAAGCTGACCGAGGAGCGGCTGCGGCGCCTGACCGAGGAGCTGGAGCGCCGGGTGAGGACCCGGACGAAGCGGCTTGAGCAGGCGAACGAGCAGTTGAAGGAGGAGGTGGAGCGGCGGGCCGCGCTGGAGGGCGTGCTGCGCGCCGCGCTGGAGGACAAGCAGGAGCTGGTCCGGCAGAAGGTGTTCATGATCAAGGAGGTCAACCACCGGATCAAGAACACGCTGCAGGCGGCGCAATCGCTGCTGCTGGTCCAGGCCAGCGGGGAGAGCAGCGCCACGGTGAAGGACGCGCTGCAGAGCGCCGGCCGGCGGCTGGCCCGGCTGGCCGAGGTCCATGAGCTGCTCTACCGGACGGAGGGGTTCCAGACGATCGACGTCGCCCGGTATCTGGACGTGCTGTGCCGGGGCCTGCTGACGTCCTTCAGCGCCGATCCGGACCAGGTCTCGCTGTCGCTGGAAGCGGACGAGATCCTCTGGGGGCCGGATCTGGTGCTGCCGCTGGCCCTGATCGTCAACGAGGCGGTGAGCAACGCCCTGAAATACGCCTTTCCGCAGGGGCGCCGCGGGCATATCGCCGTCGAGCTGCACAGCGCCCCGCAGACGCTGTACCGCCTGACGATCCGCGACGACGGGGTGGGGCTTCCCGATGACCGCGGCTCCAACTCCCTGGGCCTGAAGCTGATCGACATCTTCGCCGAGCAGTTGAGAGGCAGCGCGGTCCTCCGGAACGACAACGGGGCGGTGGTGACCGTCACTTTTCCGGCCTGACCGGGGGGGGTGGTCGCCCGGCCGCCCCCGGATGCCCGTCTTGCCTTCGTCCGCTGCCTTCGGCCATCATGAGGACGATCGTGCAATGAGGTGACTGCCGATTGGCCAAGGCCCTTCTCCTGGCGGCAATGGCGGGCCTGGTCCTCGCCCTCGCCCTCGTCCCGGCGTCGGCATCGGCGCAGGCGGGCGATGCCGCCGCGCAGGTTCTCCGCGACGGATTCGACGCCCCGGGCTTCGCGGAGGCAGGGGGGCTCTATTACAGGGAGAACGACGAGCAGGCCGCGGGCACCGTCGAGTTCCAGAGCGAGGTCAGGCGCAGCGGGGCCGGCGCATTGAAGCTCACCGTCCGCTCCCTCTGCCCCGCCGGCCACCCGACCTGCAGCGAGCGGGCGGAGATCTGGGAGAAGACGCCGCTGCGCGTCCCCTATGACACCCCGGTCTGGTACGGCTTCGCGGTCAGGTTCGCGGACCCGATCCCGACGGACGACCACCGCTACCTGATCGCCCAGTGGAAGCGGGAGATCGGACCGGGCGCGCAGGGCGATTTCAGCCCGTATCTGGGGTTCCGCTTCAGCGGCGGCCGGCTCTATGTCACCGTGGAGACCAATCATCATCCGGGACTGCCGGTCTCGCCGCGGAGCGGGTCCTGTCCGGTCGGGGCGGTCCCCGTGTGGCTGCGGCCGGAAACGAACCAGATGCGTGCCCTGGTGGTCCGGCCGAAGGACTGGGCATCCGCCGACGCCGAACGGTTCACGGGCTGCACCGACAAGATCACGGTCATCGACCGCGGGAACGAGCTGCCGGATGTCGCCGGGGGCTGGATCCATTTCGCCGTGCTGTCCAAGCCGGGGCCGGACGGGACCGGCCATATCGAGATCTTCGCCAACGGCAGATGGATCGTCACGGTGAAGGGCATGATCGGCCACGCCGATGCCGGCCTCGGCGGGAACCAGTACTTCAAGTTCGGACCCTACCGTGACGGCGCGCCCGATGTCTGGACGCTGTATTACGACGACTTCGTCCGGTCGCCGACGTGCGAGGACGTTCTCGGCCGGGCCGGGCAGTGCCGGATGATCGGCGACTGAAAGGCGGAATCGACGGACGTCCGGCCGGAACGGCCGCGGCGCTCCGGGACCCCGGCGAACCGCGCCGGGGTCCCGGCGGGACCGCTCCTCACTCCGCCGCGCGGATCACCGGCTGGGGGGCCAGCGCCGCGTTGCGTCGGGTGACGGCCTGGTAGACGGTGGGGAAGGCGGGGCGGTCGATGTAGCGGCCGGCGCCGCGGACGGCGCGGCTCCCGTCCGGCGCGTGGACGATGCGGCCCTGGCTGAGCGTGTAGGCGGGCAGGCCGGTCACCGCCATGCCCTCGAAGATGTTCAGCCCGACCTTCTGCATCTGCGTCCGGGCCGAGATGGTCTTGCCCGCCGCCGGATCCCACACCACCAGATCGGCGTCCGCCCCGACGGAAACCGAGCCCTTGCGCGGGTAGAGGTTGAAGATCTTCGCGGCGTTGGCCGAGGTGACCGCGACGAACTCGTTCATCGTCAGGCGGCCGCTGTTGACGCCGTGCGTCCACAGCGCCGTCATGCGGTCCTCGATCCCGGCGGTGCCGTTGGGGATCTTGGTGAAGTCGGTGCGGCCCATCGCCTTCTGCTCGGCGCAGAAGCAGCAGTGGTCGGTGGCGGTGGTGTGCAGGTGGCCGGACTGCAGGCCGCGCCACAGCGCCTCCTGATGCTCCTTGGGGCGGAAGGGCGGGCTCATGACATGGGCGGCGGCGAAGTCCCAGTCGGGGTTGCGGTAGACACCGTCATCCACCAGCAGATGGCCGGCCAGCACCTCGCCGAAGACGCGGTGGCCGTCCATCCGGCCGCGGATGATCGAGTCCAGCGCCTCCCGCGCCGAGACATGGACGATGTAGACCGGCACGCCCAGCACCTTCGCCACCTGGATGGCGCGGTTGGCGGCCTCGCCCTCGACCTCCGGCGGGCGGGAGAGGGGGTGCGCCTCCGGACCGGTCAGGCCCTGGGCCAGCAGCTTCTGCTGCAGGCGGAAGACCAGCTCGCCGTTCTCGGCATGGACGGTGGGGATGGCGCCCAGCTCCAGGCAGCGCTGGAAGCTGTTCACCAGCACCTCGTCGTCGGCCATGATGGCGTTCTTGTAGGCCATGAAGTGCTTGAAGCTGTTCACCCCGTGCTCGCGCACCAGCGTGCCCATGTCCTCGCGCACGCTGTCGTCCCACCAGGTGACGGCGACGTGGAAGGAATAGTCGCCGGCCGCCTTCTCCGCCCAGCCGCGCCAGGTGCGGTAGGCCTCCATCAGGCTCTGTTTCGGGTTCGGAATGACGAAGTCGATGATCATCGTGGTGCCGCCGGCGAAGCCCGCCGCGGTGCCGCTGAAGAAGTCCTCGGTCGTCACCGTGCCCATGAAGGGCAGTTCCATGTGGGTGTGCGGGTCGATGCCGCCGGGCATGACGTAGCAGCCGCCGGCCTCCACCACCTCCGCCCCCGCCGGGACGTCGAGCGACGGGGCGACCGCCTTGATGATTCCGTCTTCGCAATAGACGTCGGCGCGCTTGGTTTCTTCCGCCGTGACAACGGTTCCGCCACGAATGACGACAGCCATGGGCTTCCTCCCTCAGGGGTGCGGTGGGGGTTCGGGCAGGCCGGCGGCGCGCAGGACCATGCGCACCACCTCGCGGGTGATGCGGTCGAAGTCGGAGCGCGTCAGCTTCTTCCGGCCGAGAAGGGCGGCGACCTGGACGTTGAAGTCGGCGTAATGCTGGGTGACCGCCCAGATCATGAAGAGGAACTGCCGGGCATCGAGCGGCGCCATGCGCCCGGCGGCGATCCAGCCGTCGATCACCGCCGCCTTGGCGTCGACCAGCCGGCGCAGGTCCTTCGCCAGGAACTCCTGCACCTGGGCGGCGCCGTGCAGGATCTCGTTGGCGAAGACCTTGGAGGCGGCGGGCCGGCTGCGCGACGCCTCCATCTTGGCGGCGACATAGGCGGTGAGCGCCGCGGCCGGGTCGGCGTCGGGCCGCAGGCTGTCGATCGGCGCCAGCCACAGCCGCAGGATGTTGTCGAGGACCGCGCGGTAGAGGTCCTCCTTGGTGCCGAAATAATAGTGCAGGTTGGCCTTGGGCAGCCCGGCCCGCTCGGCGATGTCGGCCATGGTGGCGCCGGCGCGGCCGGCCTCGGCGAAGACCAGCTCGGCGGCCTTCAGGATGCGCTCGCGGTTCTCGCGGCGGATGCGGCCCTGGGGGGCGGTGTCCTGAAGATCGGTGTTTTCCGTCGTCGCCATGGTCGGTCCATCGTTGCCGGTGATCTCCGGAGGGGGGAGCGGCAGAGTATCATGTCCGCCCCGCATCTCCCGGCCCGCCGGTCCCGCGCGGGTCAGCCCCTGGCCGGGGCGTTGGCGCGCTCCAGCACGGCGTGCAGCAGCACCTCGCAGCCGGCGGTCGCCCATTCGGGCGTCGTCTCCTCGATCTCGTTGTGGCTGATGCCGTCGATGCAGGGGATGAAGACCATGCCGGTCGGCGCCACGCGGGCGAGGTAGCAGGCGTCGTGCCCGGCGCCCGAGACGATGTCGCGCGAGGAACAGCCGGTGCGCTCCACCCCCTGGCGGACGGCGGCGACGCAGGCGGCGTCGAACTTCACCGGGGCGTAGTACCAGATCTGCCGGAAGTCGGTCTCCAGCCCGATGGCCGCCGCCGTCTCCGCCACGGCGGCGCGCAGTTCGGCGTCCATGGCGGCGAGGATGGCGTCGTCGGGATGGCGGAAGTCGACGGTGAAGAAGACGCGGCCGGGGATGACGTTGCGCGAGTTGGGGTGGATCTGCATCAGCCCGACCGTGGCGCAGGCCGCCGGGCCGTAGGTCAGGCCGATGCGGTTGACCGCCTCCACCACCCGCGCCGCGCCGAGCAGGGCGTCCCTGCGGCGGGTCATCGGGGTGGGGCCGGCGTGGGCCTCCTGCCCGGTGAAGGTGATCTCGTACCAGCGCTGGCCCTGGGCGTCGGTGACGACGCCGATGGTCTTGCCCTCGGCCTCCAGGATCGGACCCTGCTCGATGTGCGCCTCGAAATAGGCGCCGACCGGACGGCCGCCGACCGGGGCGTCGCCGGCATAGCCGATGCGCGCCAGCTCCTCGCCCATCGTCCGGCCGTCGAGGTCGGCGCGCGACAGCCCGTAGTCCAGGTCGAAGACCCCGGCGAAGACGCCGGAGGCCACCATGGCCGGGGCGAAGCGCGAGCCCTCCTCGTTGGTCCAGACCGCGACCTCCACCGGCGCCTCGGTCACGTAGCCCATGTCGTTGAGGCTGCGGACGACCTCCAGCCCGGCCAGCACGCCGTAGACGCCGTCATATTTGCCGCCGGTCGGCTGGCTGTCGAGGTGGCTGCCCATGATGACGGGGGGCAGGCTGTCGTCGCGGCCGGGGCGGCGGGCGAAGATGTTGCCGATGCGGTCGACGGTGACGGTGCAGCCGGCCTCCTCGCACCAGCGCACGAACAGGTCGCGGCCCTGGCGGTCGAGGTCGGTGAGGGCGAGGCGGCAGACGCCGCCCTTCTCGGTAGCGCCGATCTTCGCCATGTCCATCAGGCTCTGCCACAGGCGGGAGCCGTTGACGGCGAGGTTGTGCGGATGGGTCATCGGTGCTGTCTCCAAGGTCCCGGAAAGGGGGAGGATCAGGCGGTGCGCAGCGGGTTGCGCGGGTCCTGCGGCCAGGTGACGTAGGGCAGGCCGGTGTCCTCCGGCCGCATGGTGATGCAGTCGGGAACCGGGCAGACGTGGGAGCAGAGGTTGCAGCCCACGCACTCCGCGTCGATCACGGTGAAGAGGCGGCGGCCCTCGCCGGGGTCGATGCGGATCGCCTGGTGCGAGGTGTCCTCGCAGACGACGTGGCAGCGGCCGCAGTCGATGCACAGCGCCGGGTCGATCACCGCCTTGGCCGAGAAGTTCATGTTGAGGTCGTTCCAGTTCACCACGTTGCGCACGGCGCGGCCGGTGAGCTGGTCGAGCGAGCGGTAGCCCTTGTCGTCCATCCAGTTGGACAGGCCGCCGGCCAGATCCTCGACGATCTTGAAGCCGTAGGTCATGGCGGCGGTGCAGACCTGGACGCCCGACGCGCCCAGCGCCAGGAACTCCGCCGCGTCGCGCCAGGTGGTGACGCCGCCGATGCCGGAGATCGGCAGACCGGCGGTCGCCGGGTTGCGGGCGATCTCCGCCACCATGTTGAGGGCGATCGGCTTCACCGCCGGGCCGCAATAGCCCCCGTGGCTGCCCTTGCCGTCCACCACGGGGGTGGGGGCCATGGCGTCGAGGTCGACCGCGACGATGGAGTTGACGGTGTTGATCAGCGACACCGCGTCGGCGCCGCCGCGCTTGGCGGCCTCCGCCGACCACAGGATGTTGGTGATGTTGGGGGTCAGCTTCACGATCACCGGCAGGCGGGTGGCCGCCTTCACCCAGCGGGTGACCTGCTCCACCATCTCCGGCACCTGTCCGATGGCGGAGCCCATGCCGCGCTCGCACATGCCGTGCGGGCAGCCGAGGTTGAGCTCCAGCCCGTCGCAGCCCGTCGCCTCGATCCGGCGGGCGAGGCCGGCCCAGGCCTCCTCCTCGATGCGCGCCATCAGCGAGACGACCATGGCGCGGTCGGGGAAGGCCTTCTTGACCTCGGCGATCTCGCGCAGGTTGACCTCCAGCGGGCGGTCGGAGATCAGCTCGATGTTGTTGATGCCGTAGAGGCGCCGCTCGGTGTCGTGGTGGGCGCCGTAGCGGGAGGAGACGTTGACCACCGGCGGGTCCTCGCCCAGCGTCTTCCACACCACGCCGCCCCAGCCGGCCCGGAAGGCGCGCAGCACGTTGTAGGCCTTGTCGGTTGGCGGGGCGGAGGCCAGCCAGAAGGGGTTGGGCGAGCGGATGCCGGCGATGGTGCAGGTCAGATCGGCCATGGGTTCGGCCCCCCTTCGGTCAGGCGGTCAGGAAGGAATGGATGGACAGGGCGGCCAGCTTGCCGTCCTGCACGGACTGGACGGTCAGATCCTCGCCGCTGGCGATGCAGTCGCCGCCGGCGAAGACCTTGGGCAGCGCGGTGCGGAAGCCCCCGTCCACCACGATCTTGCCGCCGGCGAGGGTGAGCCCGTCGAGCGCATCGGCGCGCAGGGTCTGGCCGACCGCCTTCAGCACCATGTCGGCCGGCTGCAGGAAGGTGAGGCCGGTGCCGGCCAGCCGGCCGTCGGAAAGCGCCGTATGCTCGAAGGTCACGCCGTCGGGGCCGATGCCTGTGGGCATGGCGAAGGTCTTCAGCACGACGCCGTTGGTCTGGGCGAGCTCCTGCTCCCAGGCGGTGGCGCCCATCTGGGCCCGGCCGCGGCGGTAGACCAGCGTCACCTCCTCCGCGCCCAGCCGCTTCGCCTGGATGGCGGCGTCCACCGCGGTGTTGCCGCCGCCGATCACCACGACGCGGCGGCCGACCGCCGGCGGGGCGGCGGGATCGGCCTGCCGCACCCGCTCGATGAAGGCCACGGCGTCCTCGACGCCCGGCCGGTCCTCGCCGGGGATGTTCAGGCGGTTGCTGCCGCCGAGCCCGATGCCGAGGAACACCGCGTCGTATTCGCGGCGCAGCATCTCCAGCGACAGGTCGGCGCCGAGCCGGCGGCCATGCTCCACCGTGATGCCGCCGATGCCGAGGATGAAGGCGACCTCGCGCTGGGCGAAGCCGTCGGCCATCTTGTAGGGGGCGAGGCCGTATTCGTTGAGGCCGCCGGACTTCGCCCTCGCCTCGAACACCGTCACCGCGTGGCCCAGCATGGCGAGCCGGTGGGCGCAGGACAGGCCGGCCGGGCCGGCGCCGACCACGGCGACGCGCCGGCCGGTGGCGGGGGCGCGGGTGAAGGGGTGGGCGGTGGCGGTCGCCATCAGGCCGTCGGTGGCGTGGCGCTGCAGCCGGCCGATGGCGACCGGCCGCTCCTCCGCCGTGTTGCGGACGCAGGCCTGCTCGCACAGCGTCTCGGTCGGGCAGACGCGGCCGCAGGTGCCGCCCATGATGTTCTCCGCCAGGATGGTGGTGGCGGCGCCGCGCAGGTTGCCGGTGGCGATGGAGCGGATGAAGGCGGGGATGTCGATGCCGGTGGGGCAGGCGCGCACGCAGGCGGCGTCGTAGCAGTAGAGGCAGCGGTTCGCCTCCGCCATCGCCTGGACCTTGGTGAGCGGCGGGATGAGGTCGCCGTAGGGGGAAGCCGGGCTGTCAGCGGTCAGGGTCATGTGCGGTCGGTCCCTTCTGTCGCGAGGCGGCACGGCCGGACATCAGCAACCCGCGTGCCAAGCCGCGCCAAGCCGGCGCCCGGCCCGGAAAAGCTAACTGTCCGGTCAGGTTCTGACGATTCGGACAGGGAGAGGGGAGCCGGCTTTGCCCGCATCGGCGACAGAAGCCTGCCCGTTTTCGCGCCGCCGGACCCCGGCGGGGGGAGGCGGCGCGGGAATGGCTGGGACGGCGGATTGTTTTTCAAAGACTTGGGCGGATCGGGGGCTGCCTGGAAATTCGGCAGGGCGGATCGATGGTCACGGAATGGGCACCGGCAGATGGTGTTGAAGTGGTATTATTGGAGATCGGTGGCAGGCATGATCATTCTCGCGTGGCCACCCCAATGAAGGCTGGCCTGCCGGGGCATAAGGTCTTATATTGGTATTCTCCTTCGTCCCAGCCGCGAGAGGCGCCATGACCGAAGCCCGAGCTCCAGAAGCGCAAGCTCCCAAGACTCCCCTGATGGCGCAGGAGGCGGCCGAGGCGCCGGCCGTGGTGGCGCGGCAGATGGACCGCTGCGGCCCGGCCTTCGCGGAGATCGGCGACCGGCTGCGCCGGCAGCCGCCGCGCTTCGTGGTGACCTGCGCGCGGGGCAGCTCCGACCACGCCTCGCTCTACGGCAAATACCTGATCGAGACGCGGCTGGGCCGCGCGGTGGCCTCCATCGGGCCGTCGGTGGCCTCGGTCTATTCCGGCCATCTCGACCTGCAGGGGGCGCTGTTCGTCGCGGTCTCGCAGTCGGGCCGCAGCCCCGACCTGCTGAAGCTGGTCGAGGCGGCCAAGGCCGGCGGCGCGGTGGTTCTGGGATTCGTGAACGCCGAGGACTCGCCGCTGGCGGCCTTGTGCGACCATTGCCTGCCGCTGTGCGCCGGGCCGGAGCGCAGCGTGGCGGCGACCAAGTCCTGCATCGCCTCGCTGGCGGCCTATCTGCAGCTCGTCGCGCACTGGCAGCAGGACCCGGCCCTGACGGCGACGCTGGCCGCCCTGCCGGAGACGCTGGAGGCGGCGAAGGGCTGCGACTGGCGGCCGGCGCTGCTGCCGCTGGCGGCGGCGCAGTCGCTCTATGTGCTGGGGCGCGGCATCGGCTTCGGCGCGGCGGCCGAGATGGCGCTGAAGTTCAAGGAGACCTGCCGGCTGCATGCCGAGGCCTTCAGCGCCGCCGAGGTGGTGCACGGGCCGCTGGCGCTGGTCGGGCCGGGCTTCCCGGTGCTGGCGCTGACCCAGGCGGACGCGGCGGAACCGCACACCCGCGCCGTGCTGGAGCGGATGGTCGGGCTGGGCGCCGCGGTGGCCGCGACCGAGGACGGGCTGGCCGGGGCGGTCCGGCTGCCGGTGCCGGCCGGGCTGGCGGCGGAGGCGGCGCCGCTGGCCCATCTGCAGAGCTTCTACGGGGCGGTGTACGAGCTGGCGCTTGCCCGCGGGCTCGACCCCGATACGCCGCCCAACCTGCGCAAGGTGACGGAGACGGTATGATGCGCCAGCTTCTGACCGGTGCCCGGATCTTCACGGGCGAGACCATCCTGGACGGCCATGCCCTGCTGATCGGCGAGGGCCGCATCCTCGACATCCTGGCCCCCGGACGGGCCGCCCCGGCGGCGGAGACCGTGCGGCTGGAGGACGGCGACCTGATCGCGCCGGGCTTCATCGACATCCAGGTGAACGGCGGCGGCGGCGTGCTGTTCAACGGGACGCCGACGGCCGAGGGCGCGCTCGCCATCGCGGCGGCGCACCGGCGCTTCGGCACCACGGCGGTGCTGCCGACCGTCATCACGGATACGCCGGAGTGCCTGCAGTCCGCCGCCGAGGCGGCGGTCGCCGCGGTGGCGACGCCGGGCGGCGGCGTGCTGGGCATCCATTTCGAAGGCCCCTTCATCGCCCTGGAGCGGGCGGGGGCGCACGACCGCCGCTTCGTCCGCCGGCCGGACGAGGCGGACCTCGCCTTCCTCGGCGCCCTGCCGGCGCGGATGCCGGGCGGCCGGGTGCTGCTGACTCTGGCGCCGGAATGCGTGGAGGACGAGGCGATCTGCCGGCTGATCGCCGCCGGCCTGATCCTGTCGGTCGGCCACACCATGGCGAGCGCCGAGCGGGTGGTGGAGGCGCTCGATCTCGGCATGCGCGGCGTGACCCACCTGTTCAACGCCATGCCCGGCATCGTCAACCGCCAGCCCGGCCCGGCCGGGGCGGCGATGGCCGACGGGCGGCCCTGGTGCGGGCTGATCGTCGACGGGCACCATGTGCATCCGCTGATGCTGCGCGCCGCGGTGGCGGCCCGGCCGCGCGGCAGGATGATGCTGGTGACCGACGCCATGCCGCCGACCGGCACCGACGCCGACAGCTTCCTGCTGAACGGCCGGACGATCTACCGGCGCGACGGCAAGCTGGTGCTGGCCGACGGCACGCTGGCCGGCGCCGACCTGGACATGGCGGCGGCGGTGCGCAACGTCCCGGCCCTGCTGGGGCTGCCGCTGGAGGAGGGGCTGCGCATGGCCTCGCTCTACCCGGCGCAGTTCCTCGGGCTGGAGGGCGAGCGCGGCCGGGTGGCGCCGGGCTGGCGGGCCGACCTGACGCTGCTGGGCCGCGACCTGACCGTCCGCGGCACCTGGGTGGAGGGCGGCTGGCGGGCGGCGGGGTGAGGGAGCCGGACGGGGCAGGCTCCGCCGCAATAAATAGTTTTTCCCCGAAACAGTTGGACAGCGCCGCGGCGGGCGCGCAAGGTGGGACGTTGTCAGCATGACTGATCGCCGGCACGACGGAGGAGCCCATGGCCTGCCGTGTGCAAGGGCCCCGGTCCGACCTTGTGACGTGGAGCACCGACAAGCGGTTCTGGCTCGGCTGTCCCCCGGAGTTCGACAGCGTCGATGCCGCGGTGATCTTCGTGATGGAGCGCGCCCCGGCCCGCGACCTGGACCGCATCGAGATCCATACGGACGGCGGGGAGCTGTACACCATCCTTGCCATCGCCCGCCGATACCGGGAGCTGGCCGCCCCCGGGGACCGGGGGGCGCGATGGAGATCCTGAAATTCGCCAGCCGGCAGGAGGCCGAGGACCATCTGAGGGCCGCCGGCTACCAGTTCCTCGGCGCGCCCAGCCGCTGGTCGAGAACCCAGGGCCTGCGGACCTGGTACGCCGACGTCCAGCTCCGCGAGCGGGGGGCCGTCATCCTGTTCACCGGGGCCAAGAGCGCTGCCGGACTCCGCGAGACGGGCGTGCCCTGAGCGCCAGGGGGGAGCGCCAGGAGGGAGCGCATAATGCGGTGGCGCGGCGGGCGGCTTTTCCGCTAAGCAAAGCGGACGATGAAAGAGACGCTGAAACACCGCACCCTGTCGGCCGCGATCGTCGATCAGGTCCGGCAGGCCATCCTGGACGGCACGCATCCGGCCGGGAGCCAGCTTCGGCAGGATGCGCTGGCGGAGATGTACGGCACCAGCCGCATCCCCGTGCGCGAGGCGCTGTTCCAGCTCGAGGCGGAAGGGCTGGTGCGCATCGTGCCGCACAAGGGCGCCATCGTCTCCGACCTGTCGGCCGACGAGATCAACGACGTGTTCGAGCTGCGCGCCATCCTGGAGCCGCGCATGCTCGCCGGCTCGGCCCCCGCCCTGGACGAGGCGGATTACGGCCGGCTGGCCGGCATCCAGCAGCGCTTCGAGGCGGCCATCGCCGGCGGCGACGTGGCGAGCTGGGGCGCGCTGAACGCCGAGTTCCATCTGGCGCTCTATGCCAGGGCGCGCCAGCCGCGCACGCTGGCGATCGTCACCTCGCTGCTGCAGACCAGCGACCGCTATACCCGCCTGCAACTGACGACCACCACCGCCCTGGGGCAGGCCGAGCGGGAGCATGCCGAGCTGATCGCGCTGTGCCGCCGCGGCGCGGTGGAGGAGGCCTGCCGCTTCCTGCGCGACCACATCGTATCGGTGCGCACCGACCTGCTGGCCGTGCTGGGGCTGACCGGCAAGGCCGCCTGAGCCCCGTCCCCCCGAGCCCCGTCCCACGGATCCGGAGCGTCAGGCGGTTGCCCCGGTTTTACCCCGCGGACAGGACGCGAATTTGTGGTATGGAGGGGCCGTCGGCACGCGGCATCCGGGCGGTGCCGGGCAGATGTTCGAGCATCGGGAGTGCGTGAAGCGGTCATGAGCGTCGGCGCCAAGGTCATGCGGCAGTTGCCGGCGCTGTTCGGCGCGCAGATGATGCAGTATCTCGTCACGCTGCTGACGATCCCGCTGCTGGCGCGGACGCTGGGGCCGGAGGGATGGGGGCGGACCGCCCTGCTGATGACCTTCGCCCAGCTCGCCCTGATCCCGCTGGAGTACGGGTTCCACGTCTCCGCCACGCGGACGGCGGCCCGCCGGCAGGCCTGCGCCGCCGATCTGGCCGGGCTGTTCGGCTCCGTCACCGCGGCCAAGCTGCTGGTCGCCCTGCTGCTGGCGCTGCCGCTCTACGGCGTGGGGCTGGCGATCCCGCATGGCGGCGACGACCCGTGGCTGCCGGCGCTCGCCCTGCTCGCCGCGGTCGCCCAGGCGCAGGACCCGATGTGGTTCTTCCTGGGGACCGAGCAGCCCAACCGCATCGCCGCGGCGACCATCCTGTCGCGGCTGGCGACGCTGGCGGTCCTCGTCCTGTTCCTGCGCGGGCCGGAGGACGCCTGGATCTATTTCGCGGCGCAGGCGGCGAGCTGGAGCGGCCTGCTGGCCTACGGCATCCTGCTGGTGCGGCGGCAGACCGGCTTCGGGCCGCGCCATCTCCGCGCGCCGGGGACGCCGCTGCGCGACGGCTGGCGCTTCTTCCAGCTCTTCCTCGGCAGCAACGTCTTCGACGCCCTGCTGCCGATCGTGCTGGGGGCGGTGAGCACGCCGCAGTCGGTCGGCGTCTTCGTCGCCGCCGACAAGCTGGCGCGGGCGGCGAGCGGGCTGATCGGGCCGCTGCGCACGGCGCTGTTCCCCAGCGTGACGGCGCTGATGGCCGAATCCCGCGAGGCGGCGGCCCGGCTGTGGCGCTGGGCGATGCTGCGCGCCGGCGGGCTGGCGGCGCTCGCCGGGCTGGTCATGCTGCTGGGGGCCGAGCCGATCATGCGGGCGGTGCTGGGTGCCGCGGCCGGCGAGGGGAGTGCGGCGGCCGACATGCTGCGGCTGCTGAGCCCGCTGCCGCTTCTGCTGACGGTGAACATCACGCTGGGGGTGCAGTGGATGATCCCCTCCGGGCTGGAGGGGTGGCTGCGCAACCTCTATCTGGCGAGCGGCTGCCTGCGGCTCGCCCTGTGCGCGGCGCTCGGCTGGCAGATCGACGCCCTGGCGGGGGCCGTGGCGAACCTCTGCGGCGAGCTGATGGTCCTCGGCGCCTGCCTTGTGTTCCTGCGCCGGAGGCGGCTGTGCCCGTGGTCCGCCTGATGCCGCGCGACGTCAACCCGCCATCCGCCCTGAAAGGGATGCCCCGATGACCGCCCATTTCGGCTTCCGGCCCGGCAAGCGCCCGCCGCCGGCAGAAGGCCTGCCGCTCTACAGCCTGATCACCATCGTGCGCAACGCGGCCGGCACGCTGGAGCGCACCTTGCGCAGCGTCGAGCGGCAGAGCTATCCGGCGATCGAGTACATCGTGGTCGACGCCGGATCGACGGACGGGACGGTGGAGCTGCTGGCCGCCCACGAGCATCTGATCACCCGCTGGTGCTCCGAGCCGGACGGCGGCCATGCCGACGGCGCCAACAAGGGCGTGCAGGCGGCGACCGGGCGCTTCATCGGCTTCGTCTATGCCGACGACTGGCTGCCGGACGATTTCGTCGAGACGTCGGTGGCGGCGCTGACCAGGGACGGCGGCGGCGGGACGCCCGACTTCGTCTTCGGCGACCTCAACCTGTACAAGGACGGGGTCTATGCCTTCACGCTGCGCGGCGATCCCGACTACCGGCGCAAGATGTCCTACCGGGTGCCGATGCTGAACTTCCCCACCGTCTCGGCCGGCCGCCACGTCTATGAGAGGGCCGGGCTCTACGACACCGGCTACAAGGTGGTGCCGGACAGCGACTGGCTGGTGCGGGTCAACAAGGCGGGGCTGATCGGGGCGCATGATCCGGCGGTCGGCTACAATTTCAGCTTCGGCGGCCATTCGACGAAGAACATCGGCCGGGTCTATGTCGAGACGGCGCAGTCGATCGTCCGGCATGGCGGCGATCCGGTGAAGACCTGGGCGCATGCCCTGGTCCGGATCGCCTTCCACACGCTGGACGGCATGCTGCGCGAGCGGGTGTCGCTGCGCACCTACACCCGCATCCGCAGCATCCGCAAGGCGATCACCGGCTGACGGGGACGCGCGGCCGGGACGTCAGCGCAGGGCGCGCGGGGTGATCTCCAGCCCGTCGCCGCGGACGTCGAGCGCGATGGCGGTGAGGTCGGCGACGCACAGGTCGCAGGGCAGCTCGGCCGCCGGCATGGTGGTGGTCAGGCCGATGACCCTGGCCCCGGCGGCGAGCCCGGCGCGGATGCCGGCGGGCGCATCCTCGAACACCAGCGTGTCGCGCGGGTCGAAGCCGAGGCCGGTGGCGGCGGCGCGGTAGCCCTCGGGATCGGGCTTGCCGCGGCTGACGTTGTCGGCGCCGATCAGCAGCTCGGGCAGCGGCAGGCCGGCCTGGGCGATGCGCAGCCGCGCCATCTCGTGCGGGGCGGAGGTGACGACGGCCCAGCGCCCGGGCGGCAGCGCCCGCATCAGCTCCAGCGCGCCGGGGATGGCGTAGACGCCTTCGGAGTCGTTGATGTAGTCCTGCTCCAGCAGCCGCACCTCCTCCTCGACGTCGAGGTGGGGCGGGGCGAAGCGACGGACCGTCTCGATGGAGCGGACGCCGTGGCAGACCGCGATGATGGCGTCCGGATCCAGGTCGTGGCGGGCGGCCCAGGCGCGCCAGGCGCGCTCCACGGGGCCCTTCGTGTCGATCAGGGTGCCGTCCATGTCGAACAGGATGGCCTGGACGCGGAACGGGGTATCGAAGGCAGGCTGCATGCTCGCTCTCGCAAGGGGAATTCTGCTGATTTTTGAAGCGGCCGGGCGGTCCGGCCCCCAGGGGATACGCTCAAACCAGGGAGAGTTCCACGACGAAGTCGTAGGCATCCCCCGGTAATGTGAACGCACGAATTCCAGCGGCGTTCCGTCCTCCAGGAAGGTGCGCCGCTCGATGTAGAGCGCCGGGGCGCCGTCGGGAACCTGGAGAAGGGCGGCCTGGTCGGCCGGCAGGCGGATCGCCGACAGGCGCTGCAGGGCGCGGAAGGGCGGGAAGCCGCGGCTGCGCAGCGTCTCGTAGAGGGAGCCCTGCACCACCGACGGATCGGGCAGGAAGCGGGTGGGCAGCGCGCTCAGCTCGATGGCGAGCGGCGTCTCGTCGGCCAGCCGCAGCCGGTGCAGCCGCGCCACCTCCGCCCCCGGCCGCAGGCCAAGCGCCATCGCCTCCTCCGGCGTCGCGACGGCGACCGAGCGGTTGAGCCAGGACGAGCCGGGCGTGAAACCGCGGGCGCCGATGTCCTCGGTGAAGCTGGTCAGCGCCGACAGCCGCTGCTCGACGTGCGGGCTGCGGTTGACGAAGGTGCCGGCGCCCTGGCGCTGGCGCAGCAGCCCCTCGGCGATCAGCTCGCGCAGGGCCTTGCGGACGGTGACGCGGGAGACGCCGAAGGCCTCCGCCAGCTCGCGCTCGCCGGGCAGGGCGTCCTGGTCGGCCAGCCGCCCCGTCACGATGAGGTCGCGCAGATGCCGGGCGAGCTGCAGGTAGAGCGGCAGCGGCAGGCTGTCGGACAGGGCGCCGGGATCGAAGGGGGCCGCGGCGGCGGCGGCGGTCGGCATGAGGGCGACTCCGCGACGGGGGAACCGGAGGAATGATACCACTAACAGGCCAGCGGGCAACAGAGGGGCCGGTGCGTCCACATAGCAGTTGCGCAGGTTCCGGAATTTGGTATTCTGCACGAACAGTCCAATCTAATACCACTCACCGGTGGTCAAGCGAGACGGGGTCGGGCATGGCTGGCAGCACGGAGGATGCAGCGCGTCGCTTCCGCGGACTGGACGGCTGGCCCGCGACCGACCTGCTGACGGCGCTGTGGGAGGGACAGACCCGCGCGCTCGCCGCCTGCCTGCCGGCGCTGCCCGCCCTGGCGGCGGCGGTCGAGGCGGCGGCGGACCGGCTGTCGCGGCGGACGGGGCGGCTGGTCTATGTCGGCGCCGGGTCGTCCGGCATGGTGGCGGCGCTGGACGGGCTGGACCTCGGCCCGACCTTCGACTGGCCGGCGGAGCGGCTGGTGCTGCTGATCGCCGGCGGGCTCGACCTGTCGCGCGGGCTGGCCGGCGCGGCGGAGGACGACGAGGGGGCCGGACGCGCCGACCTGGAGACGGCCGGCGCCGGACCCGACGACGTGGTGGTCGGCGTCTCGGCCAGCGGCAACAGCGCCTATACGGTGGGGGCGGTGCGGGCGGCCCGGCAGCGCGGCGCGCTGACGCTGGGCGTGGCGAGCAGCGCCGGATCCCCGCTGGTCGCGGCGGCGGAGCATCCCATCCTGGTGCCGACCGGGCCGGAGGTGATCGCCGGCTCCACCCGGCTGGGCGCGGGGACGGCGCAGAAGGTGGTGCTGAACCTCTTCTCCACCGGGGTGATGACCGCGCTCGGCAGCGTCTACGACAATCTGATGATCAACGTCCGGCCGGAGAACGCCAAGCTGCGCCGCCGCTGCGCCGCCATGGTGGCGCGCATCGCCGGGGTGGACGGGGAGACCGCCGCCGCCGCGCTGGAACGCCACGGCGACGTGCGCCGCGCCGTGCTGGGGCTGGCCGGCGTCGCCGGGACGGAGATCGACCGGCTGCTGGACGAGGCCGGCGGCAACCTGCGCCGGGCGCTGGAGCGCGCCGGGCAGGGGACGGGCAAGGGCTGAACTGACTGAACCTGAGAGACGGCCGGGTCGCCGATCCGGCCGATAACCTGAAGAGGGGGCTGTCCGAATGTCGACCGATCGTTTCTCGGGCGTCCAGAGGCTGGGCCGGGCGCTGATGCTGCCCATCGCGGTCCTGCCGATCGCGGGGCTTCTGCTCCGCCTCGGCCAGCCGGACCTGTTGAACATCGCCTTCATCGCCGCGGCGGGTGACGCGGTCTTCTCCAATCTCGGCGTGCTGTTCGCCGTGGGCATCGCCGTCGGCTTCGCGCGGGAGAACCACGGCGCGGCCGGCCTTGCCGGCGCCGTCGGCTATTTCGTCGCCGTCAAGGGGGCGGTGGTGCTGTCGGGCGTGGCGCCCGAGCTGGTCGCCAAGATGTCGAGCCGCATCAGCATCCCGGTCGGCATCCTGATCGGCATCATCGCCGGCCAGCTCTACAACCGGTACAAGGACATCAAGCTGCCGGACTATCTCGCCTTCTTCGGCGGGCGGCGCTTCGTGCCGATCGTGACCGGGCTGGCGGCTCTCGGCATCGCCGTGCTGTTCGGCTATGGCTGGCCGGTCGTCGATGCCGGGCTGACCGGGCTGACCACCGGCGTGCTGGGGCTGGGCGAGCTGGGTCTGTTCCTCTACGGCGTGCTGAACCGCGTGCTGATCATCACCGGCCTGCACCACATCATCAACAACATCGCCTGGTTCCTGCTGGGCGACTATCAGGGCGTGACGGGCGACCTGAACCGCTTCTTCAAGGGCGACCCGACGGCCGGCGCCTTCATGGCCGGCTTCTTCCCGGTGATGATGTTCGGCCTGCCGGCCGCCTGCCTCGCCATGTACCACACGGCCAGGCCGGAGAACCGCGCGGCGGTCGGCGGCGTGCTGCTGTCGATGGCGCTGACCGCCTTCCTGACCGGCGTGACCGAGCCGGTCGAGTTCGCCTTCATGTTCCTGGCCCCGGCGCTCTATGCCGTCCATGCGGTGCTGACCGGCATCTCGATGGTGCTGATGGACGTGCTGAACGTGAAGCTGGGCTTCGGCTTCTCGGCGGGCCTGTTCGACTATGTGCTGAACTACGGCAAGGCGACCAACCCGATCCTGCTGCTGCCGATCGGCGCGGTCTATTTCGCGGTCTATTACGGGCTGTTCCGCTTCGTCATCCAGCGCTTCGACCTGAAGACGCTGGGCCGCGACGACGTGGCGATCCCGGCCGGTCAGGCGCCGGCCGCCGCCGCCGCCACGGGAACGCCGGCCGCCGCCGCGTCGGACCGCGCCAGCGCCTACATCGCGGCGATGGGCGGCCGGAGCAACCTGCGCACGGTGGAGGCCTGCACGACGCGCCTGCGCCTGACCGTCGCCGACGCCGCCCGCATCGACGAGGCGGAGCTGAAGCGGCTGGGCGCCCGCGGGGTGGTGAAGCCCTCGGCCAACTCGGTCCAGGTCATCGTCGGGCCGATCGCCGACCAGCTCGCCGGCGAGATCGAGGACACGCTGCGCGCCTCGGCCGGCGTGGTGGCGTAAGGGAGAGGGGTGCCCGCCCGCCTCCCCCGGCGCACGGTGTCCGGGAGGGGCGGGCGGGGGCCGTTCCTACTTCGCCAGCGGGCAGCCGCCCTTGTCGAGCGGACGGTAGGCCTGCTCGCCGGGGATGGTGGTCAGCACCTTGTAATAGTCCCAGGGACCCTTGGATTCCGCCGGGGTCTTCACCTGCATCAGATACATGTCGTGCACCATGCGGCCGTCGATGCGCAGGGTGCCCCCCTTGGTGAAGGCGTCGTTCACCGGCGTCTCGCGCATCTTCGCCATCACCGCCTTCGCCTCGTCGGTGCCGGCGGCGGCGATGGCCTTCAGATAGTGGCGGACGGCGGAATAGCTGCCGGCCTGGATCATGCTGGGCATCCGGCCGGTGCGGGCCATGTAGGCCTTGACGAAGGCGCGGCTCTCCTCGTCGCGGTCGGGGTTCCAGCCGTCGGTCAGCACCAGCCCCTGGGCGGCCTGGAGGCCCAGCGAGTGGATGTCCGTCGGGAACATCAGCATGCTGGCGAGGGTCTGGCCGCCCTGGGTCAGGCCGAATTCCTGCGCCTGCTTGATCGAGTTGACGGTGTCGCCGCCGGCGTTGGCGAGCGCGATGACCTTGGCCTGCGAGGATTGCGCCTGCAGCAGGAAGGAGGAGAAGTCGGCGGTGTTCAGCGGATGGCGCACCGCGCCGGCGACCTTGGCGCCGTTGGCCTTCAGCACCTCCGACACGTCGCGTTCCAGCGCATGGCCGAAGGCGTAGTCCACCGTCAGGAAGTACCAGCTGTCGCCCAGCATCTTCGGCCCGGCGGTGCCCATGCCCTGGGCCAGCGCGTAGGTGTCGTAGGTCCAGTGCGCCGTGGTCGGCGAACAGGCGGGGCCGGTGAGCTGCGCCGCGCCGCCGCCGGAGATCAGGAAGACGCGGTTCTTCTGCCGGGTGATCTCCTGCACCGCCAGCGCCACCGACGAGGTCGGGACGTCGACGATCACGTCCACCTGCTCGGTATCGATCCATTTGTTGGCGAGCGAGGCGCCGACGTCGGGCTTGTTCTGGTGGTCGGCGAAGATGACCTCGACGGGCTTGCCGGCGACCTTGCCGCCCATCTCCTCCACCGCCATGCGCACCGCCTCGACCGATCCCATGCCGGTGGGGTCGGCATAGACGCCGGCCATGTCGTTGAGCACGGCGATCTTGACCTTGTCGTCGGAGATTTGGGCCGGGGCGGTTTGCGCCAGGGCGGCCCCGGCGGTGAGGGCGGCGGCACAGACTCCGGCCATGAGCACCAGACGGTTCATGCGTTTCCTCCTGTTCCTTGATTATGATTTGACGCGGTTATGGATCGGGCTCGGTGCCCGGCGGATGGGGGCCGCGTCGGCATGCGGCCCCGTCGGAAGGCGGCCCCAATCAGAAGGCGCCCCCGTCAGAACGCGACGTTGTCGCCGCCCTTGGTCCGGAGCATCGCGCGGGCCTCGTCGGGCGTGGCGACCTCCAGGCTCAACTCGTCGAGGATGCGGCGGATCCTGGCGACCTGCTCGGCGTTCGAGGTGGCGAGCCTGCCCTTGCCGGCATAGAGGCTGTCCTCCAGCCCGACGCGGACGTTGCCGCCGAGGATGGCGCTCATCGTCACGAAGGGCATCTGGTGGCGCCCGGCGGCCAGGACCGAGAGGTAGTAGTCGCTGCCGAACAGCCGGTCGGCCGTCGTGCGCATGTGCATCAGGTTCTCCGGGTCGGCGCCGATGCCGCCGAGGATGCCGAAGATGCACTGGATGAAGAAGGGCGGCTCGACGATGCCGCGCTCGGCGAAATGGGCGAGGTTGTAGAGGTGGCTGACGTCGTAGCACTCGAACTCGAAGCGGGTGCCGAGGTCGCCCAGCTCGCGCATCCCCCGCTCGATCTGGGCGAAGGTGTTGGAGAGGATCAGGTCCCTGGTGCCCTCCAGATAGGGGCGCTCCCAATCGTGCCTGAAGCTGTCGAACTTCGCGGCGGCGCCGGAGATGTTGAAGTTCATCGAGCCCATGTTCATCGACGCCACCTCCGGCTGCGCCCGCCTGGCCGCCGCCAGACGCTCGTCCAGCGTCATGCCCAGCCCGCCGCCGGTGGTGATGTTCAGGATGGCGCCGGTCTGCTGCTTGATGCGCGGCAGGAACTCCATGAACAGGTCGGGCGAGGGGCTGGGCTTGCCGGTCTGCGGATCGCGGGCGTGGAGATGCAGCATCGCCGCCCCGGCCTCCGCCGCCGCCACCGCCTGGGCGGTGATCTCGTCCGGCGTCACCGGCAGGTGCGGCGACATGGTGGGGGTGTGGATGGAGCCGGTGACGGCGCAGGTGATGATGACCTTGTCGGCACGCTTCATGGATCGTCCCTCCGGTTTCGTTTCTTCGTCAGGCGGTCTTTCGGCCAGCCCCTTCTTCAGGCTGGAGCAGCGGCGGCGCGCTCGCGCTGCAGCAGCTCGATCAGGGCGAGCAGCAGCCGGTCGCGCTCCGCGGCGATCTCGGCGGTGGTGCGGCCGTGCGCCTCCGCCGCGACCCCTTCGGCCAGCCGGCGGGCGATCTCCGGCGTCATCGCCGGGCTGCCGAGATCGCGCCACCAGCCCTCCATCGACGGGCCGATGTGGTCGAGGAAATGGGCCATCCCGCCGGGGCCGCCGGCGAGGTTGAAGATCATCGCCGGCCCCATCAGAGCCCAGCGCAGGCCCGGCCCCTCGGAAATGGCGGTGTCGACGTCCTCGACGCTGGCGAGGCCGCTGGCGACGGCATGCACCGCCTCGCGCCACAGCGCGGCCTGCAGCCGGTTGGCGAGATGGCCGGGCACCTCGCGGTTCAGCCGGATCGGCCGCTTGCCGACACGGCGGTAGAAGGCCATCAGCCAGTCGAGCGTCTCGGGCGCCGTGCGGTCGCCGCCGACCACCTCGACCAGCGGGATGAGGTGCGGCGGGTTGAAGGGATGGCCGACCGCGAAGCGCCGGGGCAGGCGGCAGGCGGCCTGCAGGTCGCTCATCATCAGGCCGGAGGTGCTGGAGGCGATGACCACGCCGTCGCCGACGATGTCCTCCAGGATCCCGTAAATCTCGCGCTTGACCGCGGCGCGCTCCGGGGCGCTTTCCTGGACGAAGCGGGCGCCGCGGGCGGCGACGCCCGGGTCGGTGTGGAAGAACCAGTTGTCGCGCCTGGCGCCGGGCGACAGGCCCAGCCGTTCCAGCGCCGGCCAGGCGCGGTCGATATACTGCTGCACCGCCCTTTCGGCCGCCGGGTCGGGATCGCTGACGGCGACGCTCAGGCCGCGGGCCAGGAACAGGGCGGTCCAGCCCGCCCCGATGGTGCCGGCGCCGATGACGGCGACGCGGTCAACCTCCGCCGGATCCGGCGTCCTCTTCTCGGTGGTCATTCTCCCCCCTTCTCCCCCTGGATGTCCCGTTGGGTTGTTTCTGGCCGGCCTGCGTCCGGGCGCGCGGCGGCGTCCCCGCCGCCAGCCCGGTCATCAGCAGGGCGATGCAGCCGTCGGCGATCTCCTCCACCGACAGATCGCCGTCCGGCCGGTACCAGCGGGCGATCCAGCTCAGGGCGCCGGCCAGCGTGAAGGCGGCGATCTTCGGGTCGCAGGGGCCGATGGAGCCCTCCGCCACGCCGCGTTCGATCAGGCCGCGGAACTTGCGGTCGATGCTGCGCTTCAGGCCGCGCAGCGTGCGGCGGCTGTCCTCGGTCAGCGGCTCCTCGCCGACGCGGATCACGCACATGCCGAAATCCATGGTGACGATCTCGACATAGCGGCGCATCACGGCGATCAGCTCCTCGTGCGCGCTGCCGCCGTGGCCCATCACCTCGTTCGACGCCTCGTCCAGCATCTCCAGCCCGATGCGGACGCATTCGAACAGGATCTCCTCCTTGTTCCGGACATAGTAGTAGATGGTCGGCTTGGTGACGTTGAGCCGCCGCGCGATGTCGTCGAGCGAGGTGGTGTGGTAGCCCATCTCGTTGAAGGCGCGGGCGGCGGTGCGCAGAACGGCGATGCGCTTGGCCTCCCGCTCGGTCCGGCGGTCGGGGGTGGGCTTCCAGGGAGAATCGCTGAGGGAGGCGTCCGACATGGCGCGGTCAGTCCTTTGCTGCATCCGGTCCTTCGCCCAGTCCTCGCACGCCGCCCGGTTCCCCGTCCAGGCCCGCCATTCTGGTGGCCCAGCCAACTGTTGAACAGGCGATCGGTCGCGAGTATCCTACCCGTAAGTAACATGGCTTCCAACAGGTATGTTGGCGTCCGCCGGCAGGGACCGCGGACGGCAGCCGAAAAAGCACGACCGGAACGCAGGGGGAGGAAACGCACGCCATGGACAGCATCGCCATCACCCGGACCAACAGCATCGGCGCGGCGCTGGACCGCACCGCCCGGCGCAACGGCGCGCGCACCGCCTTGACCTGCGAGGGGCGGGAGTGGAGCTTCGCCGGGCTGCGCACCGCCGCCCGCCGGGTGGCGCGGCGGCTGTCCGACCTCGGTCTGCGGCCGGGCGACCGGGTGGCGGCCTATGGCCGCAACTCCGACGCCTATGTGGTGGCCTGGCTGGGCTGCGCCGTCGGCGGATTCATCCATGTGCCGGTCAACTACGCCCTGACCGGGGAGGAGCTGTCCTACATCGTCGGGCAGTCGGGCGCCCGGATGGTGCTGTTCGACGCCGACCTCGGCGCCAGCCTGGAGGGCGTGCGCGCCACCGGCCGGGTCGAGCTGTACGGCAGCCTGACCGGCGGGCCGGAGGCGCCGGACGGTCTCGCCCTGGATGTCCTGGCGGTAGCGCTGGACGGGACGGCGCCGGACGAGGTGACGGCGCAGGTGTCGGCCGACGACGTGGCGCAGCTTCTCTACACCTCCGGCACCACGGCGGCGCCCAAGGGGGCGATGATGACCCACGGCGCGCTGCTGGCGGAGTACCAGAGCGCCATCCACGACTGCGGCTTCGAGCGCGGCGACCGGTCGCTGGCGGCGCTGCCGCTCTACCATTCGGCGCAGATGCACGTCTTCCTGATGCCGCAGCTGCTGATCGGCGCGACGACGCTGCTGATCCAGGCGCCGGCGCTGAAGCGCTGCCTGGAGCTGATCGAGCGGCACCGCATCACCTCCTTCTTCGCGCCGCCGACGGTGTGGGTGGGGCTGCTGCGCCACGGCGACTTCGACCGGCACGAGCTGGGGTCGCTGCAGAAGCTCTATTACGGCGCCTCGATCATGCCGGTGCCGGTGCTGCAGGAACTGCGGCAGCGCCTGCCGAACGCCGGCGTCTACAACTGCTACGGCCAGAGCGAGATCGGGCCGCTCGCCACCGTGCTGCGCCCGGAGGAGCACGAGGCGCGCCCGGCCTCGGCGGGGCGGCCGGTGCTGAACGTCGAGACGCGGGTGGTCGATCCGGAGATGCGCGACGTGCCGCCGGGCACCCATGGCGAGATCGTCCACCGCTCGCCGCAGCTCATGGCCGGCTATTGGGGCAAGGAGGCGGAGACGGCGGAGGCCTTCGCCGGCGGCTGGTTCCATTCCGGCGACGTCGGCTATCTCGACGAGGAGGGCTATCTCTACATCGTCGACCGCATCAAGGACGTCATCAACACCGGCGGCGTGCTGGTCGCCAGCCGCGAGGTGGAGGAGGCGCTCTACACCCACCCGGCGGTGGCGGAGGTGGCGGTGGTGGCCCTGCCGGATCCGAAATGGATCGAGGCGATCAGCGCCTTCATCGTGCTGCGCGAAGGGCGGAGCGTGACGCCGGAGGAGCTGATCGAGCATTGCCGCGGCCATCTGGCGCACTTCAAGCTGCCCAAGCGGATCGAGTTCCTCGACCAGCTTCCCCGCAACACCGCGGGAAAGCTGCTGAAGCGCGAATTGCGCAAGAGCTTCGCGTGATGGAGGAGCGATGAGGGAAAACCCCTAGTCCGGGTGTCGTTAAGTCTTTGAAAGGACCCGTCCCGGTATATTGACCGAACTGTTGGTGCGGCGATGCAGTCTGCTCTTGCCGAAGATTGCCGCCCGACACGCGGAGCTGGTGTTTCGGTCGGGCGGGGGCGGTTGGATGATCTGGTCTGCGGGAGAGAAGCCGGGCCAAGGCGGCGGGCCGAGCGATGCGGCGGGCAGTCCGGCCCTTCGCCTTGCCGTTTCGGTGTGGATCGGCGGGATCATCCTGGCGGTCGCGGTGTGGGCGGCCGCCCTGGCGCTGAGCGACCGCGAGGGCAAGGAGGCGATGGAGCGGGCGCGGCGCGACACCGCGAACCTGACCCGCTCGATCGCCGAGCAGACCGTCCGCGCCATCTCCGGCGCCGACCAGATCCTGGCGTTCCTGGCCTTCGACCTCGGCCGCTTCGGCTTCAACAATCCGGACCTGGGCGCCGTGCTGCGCAACGCGGTGGAGGGGTCGGAGCTTCTGCTGCAGCTCGCCTACACCGACGAGAAGGGCGACCTCGTGCAGACCAGCGTCGACGGGCCGCCGCCGCGGGTGAACCTGGCCGACCGCGAGCATTTCCGCGTCCACAAGGAGGGCAGGGTCCAGGGGCTGTTCATCAGCCGGCCGGTCTACGGCCGGGCGTCGGGCAAATGGTCGATCCAGCTCAGCCGCCGCATCGACGGGCCGGACGGGCGGTTCGCCGGGATGATCGTCATCTCGCTCGACCCCTTCTATTTCAGCCGGACCTTCGACGACCTGGAGGTGGGCAGGCGCGGCGTCGTCACCATCCTGGGGCGCGACGGCATCCTGCGCGCCCGCTCGGTGATGGATGAGACGATCATCGGGCAGGACCTGTCCGGCTCCCCCGTCTTCGCCGCCGCGACCGCCGCGCCGGAGGGATTCCAGCGCAGCGTCAGCACCATCGACGGGGTGACGCGGCTGCTGGGGTTCCGCGAGGTGCCGGGCTATCCGCTGATCGTGCTGGCCGGCTTCGAGGAGGCGGAGTTCCTGGCCGACGTGCGGGCGCGCCGGCAGACCTACCTGAGCGGCGCCGGGGCGGTCAGCGGGCTGCTGCTGGTGGTGGCTCTGCTGGTCTCCTGGCAGGCGCGGCGGCAGGCGCGCGTCGCCGCGGCGCTGGCCGAGACGGCCGAGCGGCTGAGCGGCAGCGAGCAGCGGCTGCGCGACATCGTGGAGACGGCGTCGGACTGGTTCTGGGAGATGGGGCCGGACCTGCGCTTCACCGGCTATTCCGGCGGGCCGCAGGGGCCGTCCGGCATCGGCGACCGCATCGTCGGCCGCCGCCGCGACGAGGTGGCGCTGCGCGAGCCCGGCGACGAGGAGCACTGGCGCCGCCACCAGGAGACGCTGGACCGGCACGAGCCCTTCCGCGGCTTCGAGTATGCGGTGGAGACCCCGGAGGGCGAGCGGCGGATCTGGTCGGTCAGCGGCACGCCGGTCTTCGATCCGCAGGGGCAGTTCCAGGGCTATCGCGGATCGGGCTCCGACATCACCGACCGCCGGCGGGCGGAACGCGCCCTGGCGGCGAGCGAGCGGCGCTACCGCGCGATGTTCAAGGCGGTCGGCCAGCCGATCATCGTGACGGACGCCGAGGGCACCGTCGTCGGCTTCAACCCCGCGGCGGAGCGGCTGTTCGGCTGGAGCGAGGTGGAGGTCTGCGGCAACAACATCGCCATGCTGATGCCGGAGCCCTATGCCGCGGAGCATCCCGGCTATTACCGCGCCTATCGCCGGAGCGGCCGGAAGACGCCGGTCGGGACGCTGCGGGAGCTGACCGCGCGCTGCGCCGACGGGACGCTGCTGCCGGTGGAGATCGCGCTGTCCAACTGGCGCAGCGGCGGCGACGAGTTCTTCATCGGGATCGTCCGCGACATCTCCGCCAGCAAGCAGATCGAGGCGGAGCTGCGGCGCGCCCGCGACAGCGCCGAGCATGCCAGCCGCATGAAGAGCGAGTTCCTGGCGACCATCAGCCACGAGATCCGCACGCCGATGAACGGGGTGCTGGGGACGGTGACCCTGCTGGGCGCCGAGCCGCTGGAGCCGGAGCAGAAGCGGCTGGCGGACATCGCCCGGCAGTCGGCGGAGGGGCTGCTGGGCCTGCTGGACGACATCCTCGACTTCTCCAAGCTGGAGGCCGGACGGGTGACGGTGGAGACGGCCACGGTCTCTCCCGCGGCGCTGCTGGAGGCGGTGGTGCAGGTGCTGCGCCCGCGGGCGGAGGAGAAGGGGCTGCGCCTGTCCTGGCGGCTGCTGCCGCGCACGCCGGACGCGGTGGTGACCGACGGGGCGCGGCTGCGCCAGATCCTGTTCAACCTGATCGGCAACGCCATCAAGTTCACCGAGGCCGGCCATGTGGCGATCCGCGGCCGGCGCGGCCGGGACCTGGAGGACGGGCGGTTCCTGCTGGACTTCGAGGTGGAGGATACCGGGATCGGCATCAACCCCGAGGTGCTGCCCAGCCTGTTCGACCGCTTCACCCAGGCCGACGGATCGATCACCCGGCGCTTCGGCGGCACCGGGCTGGGGCTGGCGATCTGCCGCGAGCTGTGCCTGCTGCTGGGCGGCGACATCACGGTGGACAGCGCCCCCGGCCGCGGCAGCGTCTTCCGCTTCACCATCGCCTGCGGGGAGGGCGACCCGGCCCTGCTGCGCACGGAGGAGACGGAGGCCGCCGCGGGGACGCATGCGCTGCCGCCGATGCGGGTGCTGGCGGTGGACGACAACGCCATCAACCGCGACATCGTGCGGATGCTGCTGGAGCGGTCCGGCCACACGGTGGTGACGGCGGCCGACGGCGAGGAGGCCGTGCGGCTGGCCGCCTCCGGCGGGTTCGACCTGATCCTGATGGACATCCAGATGCCGGTGCTGGACGGCATGGCGGCGACGCGGCGCATCCGCGCGCTGCCGCCGCCCGCCGGCCTCGTCCCGGTGATCGCGCTGACGGCGCAGGCCTCCGGCACGGCGCGGCCGGACTGCGCGGCGGCCGGCATGGACGGCTATGTGCCGAAGCCGGTGCGCCCGGCGGTGCTGTTCGCCGAGATGACCTCGGTGATGGAGGCGACGCGCAGCCGGGTGCATCTGCCGTCCTCCGGCCGGCTGGCCGGCCTGCTGGACGAGGAGCAGGTGCGCATGCTGGAGGGGGCGCTGGGGCCGGCCCGCTGGGGCGAGACGGTGCGCTTCCTGGAGGTGGCGGCGCAGGAGCAGGTCGACGCCCTGATCCGGGCGCTGGATGCCGGCGAGGACCACCGGCTGCCGGCCCACACGCTGAAGGGCGTGGCGTGGAACGCCGGGGCGGCGCGGCTCGGCGACTTCGCCCTGACCATCGAGACGGCGGAACCGGCGGAGGCGCGGCGGCTGGCCGCCGGGCTGGGCGATCTGCTGCGCGCCACCATCGACGCCCTGCGCGAACGCGAGCCGGCGTGAGCGGACCCTAGCCCGCACCCGCCGGCAGGAGCGGGCCGGCCTCCAGCGCGAAGTCCGCCGGGAGCAGGCAGGCGACGCGGCAGGCGAGGCCGGCCGGCGCGAAGTCGAGGTCGACCGTGCCGTTCAGCTCCCTGGCGAGCTGGCGGCTGATCAGGCGGGTGCCGAAGCCGGTGCGCACGGGCGGCATCACCGGCGGGCCGCCAGCCTCCCGCCAGTCCAGGCGCAGCAGCGTGCCGTCCTGCGTCTCCTCCGCCGTCCAGGCGACGGTGACGGTGCCCTCGGCGCAGGACAGGGCGCCGTACTTGGCGGCGTTGGTGCACAGCTCGTGGATCGCCATGGACAGGGCGAGCGCCATGCGCGGCGGCATCGCCACCGCCGGCCCGCCGAGCTGGAACTGGTTGGCGCCCGGCCGGACATAGGGGGCCACCGTCTGCTCCACCACCGTGGCGAGGTCGGCCTGCTGCCAGTTCTCCCGCGTCAGCACGTCGTGGGTCTGCGCCAGTGCCACGAGCCGCGACTGGAAGGCCTCGCGCGAATCGGCCACCGGCACGTCGTCCTTCAGGGTCAGCAGCGCGATCGCCTGCACGGTGGCCAGCGTGTTCTTCACGCGGTGGTTCAGCTCGTTGATGAGGAGCTGCTGGTGGTGCTGGCGCGCGGCCACCTCGTCCATGAGCTGGTCGATCTCCGCCCCGATGGCCGCCAGCTCGTCGCCCTGGCGGACCATGCCGGTGCGCGCCTTGCCGTCGCCGCCGCGCCAGGCGTCGATGGTGCGCAGGATGCGGGTGACCGGCCGCCGGACGAAGTAATGGCCGGCCGCCCAGGCCGAGGCGACCGCGACGATCACCCCGAGCATCGCCAGCGCCAGCCCGCGCTGGAAGGCGCGGCTGATCGGAGCGGCCGCCTGCTCCTCCGACAGGCCGGCGCTGACGTAGAAGCCGCGGCCGGGCGGGATGGCCGGCGGGAAATAGCCGAGGATGCGGCGCGTGCCGTCCTGGCTCAGCACGACCTCCGCCCCCGGCCGGTCCGCCCGGACCAGCCGCAGGAAGGGCTCGGGAATGCGGGTGCCGACGAACTGCTCCGGCAGGGGGTTGCGGGCGATGATCGTGCCCCGGCTGTCGGCGATGGTCAGGGCGCCGCCGTCCGGGATGCCGCGCTCGGCGATGCGGGCGCCGAACCAGGAGAGGTTGATGGCCCCGACGATCACCGCCCGCGCGCCGCCGGCGAGCGTCAGCGGCATGGCGACGGGCAGGGTCGGCTGGCCGGTCGGCCGGTCCACCGCATAATGGCCGACCACCAGCGACCGGCCGCCCAGCGCGTCGCGCAGGTAGGAACGGTCGCCATAGTCGAAGTCGCCGCCCTCCCCGGCACTGGCGCAGCGCAAGCGGCCGTCGCCGTCGAGGATGCCGATGCGCAGCAGATGCGGTTCCTGCGGCACGAGGGCGGCGAGATAGCCGGAACAGGCCGGCCCGTCGAGCCGCTGCACCCCCTCGGTCTGACCGATGGCGATGTAGAGCTGCTCCAGCCCGAGGACGATGCGGTCGATCTCGTAGGCGGCGAGCCGCGCGGCGGCGATCGCCTGCTCGCGCGTCTCGGCCTCGCGCGTTACGCGCAGGTCATGCTCGTTGTAGGCGATGGCGGCCAGAGCCGGCAGGATCGCGACCAGGGCCAGGATGAAAAGCCGGTACGTCAACGGCATGATCGGGCGGGGTCCTGGCGTTCACGCGGCGGATGGTCGGGGAGCGGGCAAGGGATTATCCGCAACGATAGCCGAGAGAAACAATCCGGCATAGGGGTGGCATCAATATTACCCGGCGGGATACGGCGTCAGCTCTGCCGGTCCCGCTGGATAATATGGAGATCGCCGGAAATAAAGGTCAATTTCAATACCGAAACAATTTTCGGCAGCCGTTGCCGCGAAACAGTCATGCACACTATGGTATGATGGTATCGGGTGCCAACCGATACTTTCGAGGGATGGCGCGCCGGAAAAGCGGTGGGGGCCGGCGACTCGTCAACCGGCGGTAAGGGCTGTTCCGGCCCGATCCGCCACCGGTCCTAGGCCGATGGCCCGACGGAACGCGGCGGGGGAGGGCCGTCTCCGCCTCCGGGGTGTCATCCGTCGCGGCGGCTGGCCGGCCCCCCGTTTCTCCGCAAGACTCTTGAGGTCATTTCCACCAGCTTCGCGCAGGGGCGCTGCCGGCCATGGCCACCACCAGGACGCTTCCTTCGGACGGGAAAACCGACCGGCCCCGGTCATCCGCCCAGCCCTCCAGGCGCCGCCGCTCGGCGATCCATCTCTACGACCTCTATGTCCGGGCGCGGACCGACCGCCGGCGCTGGGTGCTGCGCGAGCATCTGCTGGCCGTCGCCCTGACGGAGGGGGCGCAGCGGACGGCGGCGATGGAGTTCCTGCGCCGCATGGGGATCACGCTGACCCTGACGCCGCACGGCGCGCGCATCGCGCTGCCCGGCCGGCTCGGCGGCAGCCCGCCGGCCCCCTGAGACCGCGCCGGACCCCGCGGACAGCGATGGAGGAACGGCATGACGATCGACACCGGCGATTTCCTGACGCGGCTGCGCAGGCTGTTCAGGCTGCGCGTGCACGACGCGACGCGCGCCGTGGAGGATCTGGAGCGCGACACCATCCTGTGCCTGTCCCGCGCCGCCGAGCACCGCGATCCGGAAACCGGCAACCATCTGGCCCGCATGGCGAGCTATTCCCGCCTGATCGCCGAGGGGATCGGCCGGCCGGCCGGCGAGGTCCGGCTGATCCACGCCGCGGCGCCGATGCACGACGTCGGCAAGATCGGCATCCCCGACAGCGTCCTGCTGAAGCCCGGCCCGCTGACGCAGGAGGAGGTGGCGGTGATGCGGCAGCACACCGTCTACGGCTATGAGATCCTGGCCGGCAGCTCGTCGCCGCTGCTGACCGTGGCGGCGGAGATCGCGCTGACCCATCACGAGCAGTTCGACGGCTCCGGCTATCCGCAGGGGCTGGCGGGGACGGAGATTCCGCTGGTCGGACGGATCACGGCGCTCGCCGACGTGTTCGACGCGCTGACCAGCGTCCGCCCCTACAAGCCCGCCTGGCCGCTGGCGACGGCGCGCCGCCACATCGTCGAGCACAGCGGCAGCCACTTCGACCCCGACTGCGTGCAGGTCCTGGTCGAGCGCTGGGACGAGGTGTGCGGCATCGCCGGCGCCTATGCCGATGCCGATGCCGATGCCGGCATGGTATCGGGCTGAATGGTGTGACGGCGCAAGAGCGCGCCGCCGTCCGCCGGCGCCCTACAGGGCCGCGACCTCCCGCGCCGCGTCGCGGTGGGCGCGGGCGAGGCCGGCATAGTGGCGGATGTCGAAGGCGATGAACTCTCGCTCCTGCGCCGTCACCTCGCGCATCATCTTGGCCGGGCTGCCGGCCCAGAGCTGACCCGCGGGAATGCGCTTGCGCGGGGTGAGCACCGCCCCGGCGGCGAGCATGGCGCCGCCTTCGATCACCGCGCCGTCCAGCACCACGGCGCCGATCCCGACGAGCGCCCCGTCCTCCACCGTGCAGCCGTGCATGCGGACACCGTGGCCGACCACCACGTCGGCGCCGATGATCGTCGGATGGGCGTCGAGCATGACGTGGATGACGGTGCCGTCCTGGATGTTGCTGCGCGGCCCGACGCGGATGAAATGGTCGTCGCCGCGCAGCACGCAGCCGTACCAGACGCTGGCCTCCGCCGCGATCTCCACGTCGCCGACCACCACGGCGCCGGGGGCGACGTAGGCGTCTTCGGCGATGCGCGGCCAGACGCCCTTGAAGGGCTGGATGATGGCGCCGGGATGGCGGCGCAGCAGGTCGGCGGGCGTCTCGCTGGGCATCGGGTCGTCCTGTCGGCTGGGGGTCACGGGGAAGCGGGGGCGGCGAACAGGGTCAGCAGAAGGTCGCGCAGCCAGCGGTTGGCCGGGTCGTGGTCCGCCGTCTCGTGCCAGTAAAGGTATACGTCGAGCGGCGGCGTGTCGAAGGGGACGGGGAAGACGCGGTTGGGCAGGTTGCGGTTGGCCGAGTGGGCGTAATGCTCGGGCATCGTCAGCAGCAGGTCGCTGTCCGCCACCACCCGGCAGGCGGCGTAATAATGCTGGCAGCGCAGGGCGATGCGGCGGTGGCGGCCGATGCGGGCGAGCTCCACGTCCTCCAGCCCCATGCCCTTGCGGCGCGACGACACCAGGATGTGGCTCTGCGCCAGATAGGTTTCCAGGTCGGGAGGACCGTCGAGCGCGGGGTGCCCGTCGCGGGCGACCACCACCAGCCGGTCGCTGAGCAGCCGGGCGCGCCGCACCCCGCCGGACAGGGTCAGCAGCACGTCCACCGCCATGTCGAGCGAGCCGGCGGCGAGTTCCGATTCCAGCTCCCGCCGGTCGGCGCGGACGGAGGACAGGTCGATCAGCGGGGCGGCCGTCCTCAGCGCGCCGATCAGCGGCGGCAGCAGCTTGGATTCGAGAACGTCGCGCACGCCGATGGTGAAGCTGCGCCGGGTGGCGGCCGGGTCGAAGTCGCGGCACTGCTGCACCGAGGTGCTGAGCGTCCTCAACGCCTGCTGCACCGGCCCGATCAGCGAGCGGGTCAGCGGCGTCGGCATCATGACGCTGCCCTGGCGGACGAACAGCGGGTCGTCGAACACCGCGCGCAGCCGGCCGAGCGCATGGCTGAGCGCCGGCTGCGTCAGGTTCAGGCTGCGCGCCGCGCGGGTGATGTTGCCCTCGGCATAGATCGCGTCGAGGACGACGAAGAGGTTCAGGTCGAGCCGGCTGACATGCATGGCGTTTATAGTACTGCATGAAGACTCATCATTTGATTCATTTTTCCACGCGGCTAGAGTCGGTGCAAGGCAAACGCCCGCGAGGAAGGGGCACCGTCATGAATTTCGAACATTCCGCCCGGGCCAGGGAGTTCATCGAGCGCCTGAACGCCTTCATGGCCGAGCATGTCTATCCGGCCGAGGCGGTCTATGCCGCCCAGCTCGACCGCGGCGACCGGCCCTGGCGGGTGCCGCCGGTGATGGAGGAGCTGAAGGGGCGCGCGCGGGCGGCCGGGCTGTGGAACCTGTTCCTGCCGGAGCCGGAGCATGGCGCCGGCCTGTCCAACGTCGAATACGCTCCGCTGGCCGAGATCATGGGCCGCTCGCCCATCGCGCCGGAGGTGTTCAACTGCAACGCCCCGGACACCGGCAACATGGAGGTGCTGGTCAAGTACGGCTCCGCCGCGCAGAAGGAGCGCTGGCTGCTGCCGCTGCTGGAGGGGCGCATCCGCTCCGCCTTCTGCATGACGGAGCCGGAGGTCGCCTCCTCCGACGCGACCAACATGCGGGCGACCGCCGTGGTGGACGGCGACGAGATGGTGCTGAACGGCCGCAAATGGTGGAGCACCGGCATCGGCCACCCCGACTGCCGCTTCGTCATCTTCATGGGGCTGACCGATCCGCAGGCGCCCAAGCACCAGCGCCATTCGATGGTGATCGTGCCGCTCGACACGCCGGGCGTGGTCATCGAGCGGATGCTGCCGGTGTTCGGCGCGCTGCACCCGCCGCACGGCCATGGCGAGGTGAGCTTCACCGACGTGCGGGTGCCGGTGTCGAACGTGATCGCCGGGCCGGGCCGCGGCTTCGAGATCGCGCAGGGGCGGCTGGGGCCGGGGCGCATCCACCACTGCATGCGCGCCATCGGCGTGGCGGAGCGCGCCTTCGACCTGATGTGCGAGCGGTCGCTGACGCGCACCGCCTTCGGCAAGCCGCTGGCGGCGCTGGGCGGCAACGGCGACATCATCGCCAACGCCCGCATGGCGATCGACCAGGCGCGGCTGCTGACCCTGAAGGCGGCCTGGATGATGGACACGGTCGGGGTCAAGGGGGCGATGAGCGAGATCTCGCAGATCAAGGTGGTGGCGCCCTCGGTCGCCCAGATGGTGGTCGACCAGGCGATCCAGATGCATGGCGGCGCCGGCGTCAGCGACGATGTCCCGCTGACCGAGCTGTTCGCCAACGCCCGCGTCCTGCGCATCGCCGACGGGCCGGACGAGGTCCACCGCGCCTCCATCGCCAAGCTGGCGCTGAAGCCCTACGCCGCCCGGCTGGGGCTGGGGAAGGGCTGAGGCGGGCCGACGGGACGCGAAGCAACGAAAGAACGACGGGGAGGAGCGGGACGCATGGGACGGATCGATGCGACGGCGATCGACAGGGCAGGGCCGGTGCGCGCCGGGGAGGAGCTGGACGTCGCCGCGGTGGACGGCTTCCTGAAGGGGGCGGTGCCCGGCCTGTCCGGCACGCCGGAGGTCGGGCAGTTCGCCGGCGGCGCCTCCAACCTGACCTACGGGCTGCGCTATCCCGGCCGCGACCTGATCCTGCGCCGCCCGCCCTTCGGCGCCCGCGGCGGCAGCGCCCACGACATGCTGCGCGAGGCGGGGGTGATGCGCTCGCTGAAGCCGGTCTACCCCTATGTGCCGGCCGTGGTGGCGGTGTGCGAGGACCCGGCGGTGCTGGGCTGCGCCTTCTACGTGATGGAGCGGATCGCCGGCATCATCCCGCGCCGCGACCTGCCGCCCGGCCTGGACCTGACGCCGGAGGAGACGCGGCGGCTCTGCCTCACCGTCGTGGACAAGCTGATCGAGCTGCACCGCATCGACCCCGCCGCCGCCGGGCTCGGCCATCTCGGCAAGGGCGAGGGCTATGTCAGGCGGCAGGTCGAGGGCTGGCAGGAGCGCTACCGCCGCGCCAGGACGGCGGACGTCGCCGATTTCGAGGAGGTGATGGCCTGGATCGGCGGGCGGATGCCGGAGGGCGAGGTGGCGATCCGGGTCATCCACAACGACTTCCGCTTCGACAACGTCGTGCTGGACCCGGACGACCCGCTGGAGGTGATCGGGGTGCTGGACTGGGAGATGGCGACGCTGGGCGATCCGCTGATGGACCTCGGCGGGGCGCTCGCCTACTGGGTGGAGGCCGGCGACGAGCGCGAGTTCCTCTCCCTGCGGCGGCAGCCGACCCATCTGCCGGGCATGCTGACGCGCCGGGAGGTGGTGGACTATTACGGCGAGCGGACCGGCCTGCCGGTGGCGGGGTTCGACTTCTACCTGGTGTTCGGCCTGTTCCGGCTGGCGGTGATCGCCCAGCAGATCTACCAGCGCTACAGCGAGGGCAAGACCCGCAACCCGCAGTTCGCCGGCTTCGGCATGGCGGTGAACTATCTGGAGCGGCGCTGCCGGTCCATCATCGCCGCCGCGGGCTGAGCCGATGGGCCGGATCCGTCTGGTGCGGCACGGGCAGGCGAGCTTCCTGGCCGAGGATTACGACCGGCTGTCGGAGACGGGGATGCGCCAGTCGGTGGCGCTGGGGGCATGGCTGCGCCGGACGGGGCAGGACGCCGACCTCGTCCTGCGCGGCAGCCTGCGCCGCCACCGCGAGACCGCCGAGGCCTGCCTCGCCGCCTGGAAGCCGGAGGAGGGACGGCCGGTCGAGACGGTCGAGGATGCCGCCTTCGACGAGTTCGACCATCTCGACGTGCTGGGCGCCCTGCGTCCGGAGCTGCGCGCGCCCGGCGCGCTCGCCGCCTTCCTGCGCGGGCAGGACGACCCGCGCCGCGCCTTCCAGGCGCTGTTCGTGCGGAGCCTGGAGCGCTGGACCGCCGGCGGCCACGGCGGCCACGGCGGCGACTACCGCGAGAGCTGGACGGCCTTTCGCGAGCGCTGCGCCGCCGGGCTGCGCCGCGCGATCGAGCGGGCACCGTCGGGCAGCGTCTGGGTGTTCACCTCCGGCGGGCCGGTCGCGGTGGCCTGCCAGCAGGTGCTGGGGCTGTCGGACCGCGGGACGCTCGACCTCAACGCGGTGATCGCCAACACCGGGGTGACCACGCTGCTGCACGGCCGCGGGCGGCTCAGCCTCGGCAGCTTCAACGCCACCGGCCATCTGGAGGCGGCCTGCGACGCCGGCCTCCTCACCCTTCGATAGGACAGGACGCACCCGCCATGGACCGCAAAGACCTTTTCGACCTGAGTGGCAAGATCGCGCTGGTGACCGGCGCCAGCCGGGGCATCGGCGAGTCCGCGGCCCGGCTGCTGGCGGCGTCGGGCGCCCATGTCATCGTGTCCAGCCGCAAGCTGGACGCCTGCCAGGCGGTGGCCGAGAGCATCAGGGCCGAGGGCGGCTCGGCCGAGGCCATCGCCTGCCACATCGGCGAACTGGCCGACATCGACGCCGTCTTCGCCGCCATCGCCGACCGGCACGGGCGGCTGGACATCCTGGTGAACAACGCGGCGACCAACCCGCATTACGGGCCGATCGTCGACACCGACCCCGCCGCCTTCCAGAAGACGGTGGACGTGAACATCCGCGGCTATTTCTTCATGTCGGCGGGCGGCGCCCGGCTGATGGCCCGCGGCGGGCGCGGCGGCGCCATCGTCAACGTCGCCTCGGTCAACGGCGAGATCCCGGCGCTCCACCAGGGCATCTATTCGATCACCAAGGCGGCGGTCCTCTCGATGACCAAGGCCTTCGCCAAGGAATGCGCGCCCGACGGCATCCGGGTGAACGCCCTGCTGCCGGGGGCGACCGACACGAAGTTCGCCGCGGCGCTGGTGAAGAACAAGGCGGTGCTGGACACCGTGCTGGCCCATGTCCCGATGAAGCGGGTCGCCCGGCCCGACGAGATGGCCGGCGCCATCCTGTATCTGGCGTCGGACGCCGCGAGCTACACCACCGGCGCCTGCCTGAATGTGGACGGCGGCTATCTGATCGCCTGACGCGACGCAAAAGAACCGGAAGGGGAGGAAGTGCCATGAAGGAGCTGTCCGGCAAGGTCGCCGTGATCACCGGCGCCGCCGAGGGCATCGGCCGGGCCATCGCCCGCAGGGCGGCGGGGGAGGGGATGAGCCTCGTCCTCGCCGACATCGACCAGGGCGGGCTGGACGCGCTGGCCGGCGAGATGGCGGCGGCGGGGACGGCCTGCCTGGCGCTGCGCACCGACGTGTCCGACCCGCAGGCGGTCGACGCGCTGGCCGACGCCGCCTTCGCCCGCTTCGGCGCCGTCCATCTGCTGGTCAACAATGCCGGGGTGGCGGTCGCCAAGAGCGTGTGGGAGACGACGCCCAGGGACTGGGACTGGGTGATGGGGGTGAACTTCCACGGCGTCACCAACGGGCTGCGCGCCTTCGTGCCGCGCATGCTGGAGGGCGGGCAGCCGGGCCACATCGTCAACACCGCCTCGATTGCCGGGCTGCTGTCGGTGCCGGCGCTGGCCGCCTACAACGCCAGCAAGTTCGCCGTCGTCACGGTATCGGAAGGGCTGCACCACGACCTGACGCTGCGCGGCGCGCCGATCGGCGTGTCGGTGCTCTGCCCCTCCTGGGTGAAGACGCGCATCGCGGACTCGAGCCGCCACCGCGCCGAGGCCGACCGCGTCGACCCGGCGACGCTGAGCGGGGTGTCGCAGAAGGCCGGCCTCGCCATCCTGAAGGCGGTGGAGGCCGGCATCACGCCGGAGCAGGTGGCCGACTCCGTGTTCGAGGCGGTGGCGGAGGAGCGCTTCTACATCCTGACCCACCCGCAGAGCCGCGCCGCCGTCGAGATCCGGATGACCGACATCCTGCAGGACCGCAAGCCGACGCTGCTGTCCTTCTGAGCGGGCTGGCCGCCTTCCTCCACGTAATGGGTTGCAAGGGTGATGGTATTGAATCTAAACAACAGGAGGATCTGAGCGGGGAGGAGGTGCGGCATGGACCGCTTCACCGGCGGCTGCCTGTGCGGCAAAATCCGGGTCGTGGCGACGGGGCTGCCATACCGGGTCGGGATTTGCCACTGCCTCGACTGCCGCAAGCATCATGGCGCCCTGTTCTATGCCGCCGCCGTGTTCCCCGAGGATGCGGTGACGATCGAGGGGGAGCCGCGCGGCTATGCCGGGCGGTTCTTCTGTCCCGACTGCGGCTCGTCCGTGTTCGCACGGTCCGGGGACGAGGTGGAACTGCATCTCGGCGCCCTGGATGCGCCGGACCGGCTGGTGCCGACCTACGAAAGCTGGACCATCCGCCGCGAGTCCTGGCTGCCGGCCTTTCCGCTCGCCAGGCGGTACGAGCGTGACCGTGAAGGGCGGGGCCGCAGCGAAGGGTAGGGCACGGATGTCCTGTCACATCCGTCATCATCTTGTCACCGACTGTGTTTGGGGCGCGCCGGCATATCCCGCTATGTTGCAGCAGCGAGGGTGCGCTGCACCCGGTTGCCGGATCGGGTTTGAATGATCGTTTCCCATCATCTGCGGGTTCTGCTGGTCGAGGACGAGGCGGTGAGCGCGATGGCCCTGGCGGCCGTCTGCGAGCAGGCGGGCTATCGCGTGACCTGCGTCGGCAACGGGCGCGAGGGGCTGGAGGCGTTCGAACGCGCCCCGTTCGACGTCGTGGTGACCGACCTGAACATGCCGCAGCTCGACGGCGGACGGATGATCCGCAGCCTGCGCCGGGAGTGGCCCTGCCTGCCGGTCGTGGTGGTCACCGGTTCGCCGCCGCCGGGCGGCCTGCGCGAGCTTCAGGGCAGCGAGCCCGGCGTCATGGCGCTGCTGACCAAGCCGGTGGCCGGCGCGGATCTCGTGCGGGCGATCCGCGGCGTCTTCGCGATGACGTGAGCCGATGCCCGCGGGCCGGCCGGCTAGCGGGTCCCGTCATGGTAGCCCTTGCTGCCGACCGCCAGGGCGAGCGGGCTGCGGAACTCCGTCCCGGCGGCGAGGCAGTCGAGCATGTGGCGGAAATCGTAGCGTGGCCGCCATCCGAGATCCCGCCGCGCCCGGTCATTGACGTAGACGCGGTCGACGCCGGGGAACAGCCGCCAGCCGCGGGCGCGGTAGAGGGCTTCGGCGTCCGGGAAGAGGCGGCGGACCACCGCGGCGGCGTCGCGGCGCAGCTCCGCGAGGTCGTCGCGGGTGAAGGGGCTGGTGGCGGAGACGATGTAGCGCGCGAAGCCGATCTCCGCGGCCCGCCCGGCGGCCAGCAGATGCGCCTCCACGATGTCGGCGAGGTCGGCGCGGCGGTGCAGCAGCTCGTTCGCCTGGGCATTCAGCGTGTCGTAACGGCTGCGCACGGCGGGATCGTCGTCGGGCTCGGGGAAGAAGCGGCTGGTGCGCAGCACGATCACCGGCAGGCCGTGCCGGCGGGCGAACAGCTCGCACAGGCTCTCCGCCGCGACCTTGGTGACGCCGTAGATGTTCTTGGGCACCGGCGTCACCTCCTCGGTGATCCAGGCGGCGGGCTCGCCCTCGGCCGGGCTGAGGGCGAGGCCGAAGGCGCTGGTGGTGCTGGTGAAGACGACGGAGCGGACGCCGGCCGCCGCCGCTTCCTCCAGCAGGGTCAGCGTGCCGGCCAGGTTGGTGTCGAGGAACTGCCCATAGCTGTGGGTGTCGACATGCGGCTTGTGCAGGGTGGCGGCGTGCAGGACCGTCGCGACGCCGTCCAGGCTGCGGCGGACGACGGCGCGGTCGCCGATCGAGCCGACATGGTCGGTGAAGGGCGACGGCTTGAGGTCGAGCCCCGCCGCCGCCTGCCCGTCGGCGCGCAGCCGGCGCATCAGGGCCTCGCCGAGATGGCCGGCGCTGCCGGTCACGAGAATGCTCATCGCTGGTCGTCTCCCTGTGCGGAACGGCGTTCGTGCCGGGGAGGCTAGCGGCGGAGCCGCGGCGCCGGCCACGCATAAGATATGCGCAAGGGGCGGTGCGACCGGCTAGGACAGGGTGGTGACCAGCCGGGCGGGGCTGCCGTCGGCGAGCGGCAGCCGTTCCCACAGCGCCCGGCCCGGCCGGATCGGCAGCAGCGCGTCGCCGTTGCTGCCGGTCTCCACCGCCAGGGAGGCGAGACGGCCGTCGCGCCAGCCGAGCGCGTCGAGCCGCTCCTCCTCGGCCAGGATCTCCGGCGTGGCAAAGAGCAGCAGCGAGCGGCCGAGGAAATCGGCGGGATCGCCGCGCCATTCCGCCCGCCGGGCCGGCGACGCGGCGAGCAGCCGGTGCGTGCGGTCGCAGATCAGATGGACCTTGAGGCCGGAGCTTTCGACCAGCCGCCTGAGCGCCGCGTCCTGCGCCGGATCCGGCGCGCTCACCAGCCGCCGTTCCGCCGCCGCGGCCTGGGCCGGCGTCATGGCGAGGTCGCCGCGCTCCCAGCGCGAGACGGTGGCCTGGGTGACGCCGAGCAGGTCCGCCAGATGCGCCTGCTTCATGCCGCGCAGGACGCGCAGCCGCCGCAGGGTGCGGCCGAAGAGAGGTGTCGTCATGGAAAGCACTCGCCCCCGCGCGGTCGGGTCCGCACCCATCCTCCCGCCGATCGGCCGGTGCGGCAAGAGCCGCGGCAGTCCGGGCGGAGCCGCGCCGCGACGGCCCCGGCGACGGTGCGGCGGCGAGATAATTTCCATAAGGCTCCTTATGCCGTTTTTGCCTGTAGGCGCAATGTCAAAATGTCAGTCCGGCGTAATATGGAAGTGTCGGCCTTCCGCCACGGTTGCGACGGCGCGGCGGGCCGGCGTGACTCCGACGCGCCTCCCCCGCCCTTACCGCGCCATTTCGTCCAAAGGCGCTGCCGCATCCCGTATGGCCTCGAAAGGACCGCATCGTGTGGTCCTGATGAATATAATTACAGTATTCAAGGTAGGTTTTTGGACGCCATTAGTACGAGTTATACTGCGCTTTATCAGCATGATGAGCAATCATTTATCATTTTTGTTGAATGCAGAATCAAATTTTGTTATTTGCTAATTGAATCTCGTTTTGGTTGTTGCGTACGCATGTCCTGAACACATTCGGCAAGACCCTCCGGAGAGAAAAGCCCTTGGTTGAAAAACAGCCTGATGACTGTTATGGAACGGGTGCGGCGACCCGCTACTCTCCAAAAAGGGAATTCTCATGTTGGGCACTCCGGGCAACGACACGCTGTACGGTACCAGTGGCAACGATCTGCTGGAGGGCCTGACGGGCAACGACGCGCTGTACGGCTTCGCGGGCAACGATACGCTGATCGGCGGCGACGGCGACGACATCCTGGATGGCGGTTCCGGCGACGACTCCATGGTTGGTGGCGCGGGAAACGACGTCTACATCGTCGACAGCAACAGCGACCGCATCACGGAGCTGGCCGGCGAAGGCATCGATGAGGTGCGCACCAGCCTCAGCAGCTACAGCTTGGCAAGCACCCCCGACGTGGAGAACCTGACCTACACCGGTCCGGGAGCGTTCCGCGGGACCGGCAATGCGTTGGCCAATCATATCAAGGGAAAGGATGGCAACGACACGCTGGAGGGCGCGAAGGGGGAGGACACGCTCGAAGGGGGCAACGGCAACGACATCTACATGGTGTATGGCGAAGGCGTGACCATTGTCGAGGCCGCCGGGGCCGGCATCGACGAGGTGTACACCACCCTCTCCACCTATACTCTTCCCGACGGCGTGGAGAAGCTGACCTACACCGGCAACGGCCCATTCACCGGCATCGGCAACGCGTTGAACAATCGCCTCTGGGGCCCGGAAGGATCGACGTTGGCCGGTGGTGGCGGCGACGACCTCTATATCATCAGTGATAAAAACATCCGCATCATCGAGAAGGCGGGGGAAGGCATTGACGAGATACGCACCTCCCTGACCGAATACACGTTGGCAGACAAGGAAGAGGTTGAGAATCTGACATACGCCGGTACCGACATTGTAACCTTCATCGGCACCGGGAACCTGAAGAACAATGTCATCACCTCCGGGAGTGGCAATGATACGCTGGACGGCGGTGGGGGGATCGACACGCTGTCGGGTGGGGCCGGTGATGACGTGTACTATGTCGATGACGTTGCCGATGTGGTCTTCGAGCAGGTCAATTCGGGTTTCGATGAGGTGCGGGCCCGCGTCGCCAATTACAGCCTGAGCAACAATCTGGAGCAGCTGACGTTCATCGGTTCCGGCGCCTTCAACGGCACCGGCAACAGCTTGGCCAACGTGATCACCGGTGGTGACGGGAACGACACGCTCACCGGCGGAAGCGGCAACGACACGTTGTTGGGCGCCGGCGGAAGCGACAACCTGATTGGTGGCGACGGCAACGATGTCCTGCTGGGTGGTGACGGGAACGATATGCTGGACGGCGGCACGGGCAACGACAGCCTGGACGGTGGGACCGGCGGCGACAGTTTCGATGGCGGAGCGGGTGACGACATATACGTCGTAGACAATGTCAACGATATCGTCAACGAAGTGGGAGGCGGGGGCAATGATACAGTGCGCACCTCACTGGACAGCTACAAACTCACGCCTTGGGTGGAGACCCTGATCTACACCGGCGGGAGCGCATTCACCGGCACGGGCAACGACCTGGCCAATCGCCTGGAAGGCAGGGACGGGAACGACACGCTGGACGGCAGGGAGGGCAGCGATACGCTGGTCGGCGGCGCCGGTGACGACGTCTACATCGTGGACAGCAGCGCCGATACCATCATCGAGATGGCGAACGGCGGCAACGACACGGTGCGCACGTCGCTGAGCAGCTACACACTGGGCGAGACCTCCAACCTCGAGAACCTGGCCTTCATCGGCTCGGGCGCCTTCACCGGCACCGGCAACAGCCTGGCCAACGCGATCACCGGTGGCGTGCTCAGCGACACGCTGTCGGGCGGAGCCGGCAACGACACGCTGGACGGCGGCGCGGGCAACGACAGTCTGATCGGCGGCGCCGGCGACGACGTCTACATCGTGGACAGCAGCGCCGATATCGTCGTCGAGATCGCGAACGGCGGTATCGACACGGTGTGCACATCGCTCGGCAGCTACACGCTGGGCGAGACCTCCAACCTCGAGAACCTGGCCTTCATCGGCTCGGGCGCCTTCACCGGCACCGGCAACAGCCTGGCCAACGCGATCGCCGGCGGCAGCGGCAATGACAGCCTGAGCGGCGGTGCGGGCAACGACACGCTGACCGGCGGATTGGGCAACGACACGCTGGACGGCGGTGCGGGCAACGACAGTCTGATCGGCGGCGCCGGCGACGACGTCTACATCGTGGACAGCAGCGCCGATATCGTCGTCGAGACGGCGAACGGCGGTATCGACACGGTGCGCACGTCGCTCGGCAGCTACACGCTGGGCGAGACCTCCAACCTCGAGAACCTGGCCTTCATCGGCTCGGGCGCCTTCACCGGCACCGGCAACAGCCTGGCCAACGCGATCGCCGGCGGCAGCGGCAATGACAACCTGAGCGGCGGCGCAGGCAACGATACTCTGGACGGCGGCGCGGGCAACGACAGTCTGATCGGCGGCGTCGGCGACGACGTCTACATCGTGGACAGCAGCGCCGATATCGTCGTCGAGATCGCGAATGGCGGTATCGACACGGTGCGCACGTCACTGAGCGGCTACACGCTGGGCGAGACCTCCAACCTCGAGAACCTGGCCTACTTCGGCTCGGGCGCCTTCACCGGCACCGGCAACAGCCTGGCCAACGCGATCGCCGGCGGCAGCGGCAATGACAGCCTGAGCGGCGGCGACGGCAACGACACGCTGACCGGCGGATTGGGCAACGACACGCTGATCGGCGGAGCCGGCGAGGACACGGCGGTGTTCGCCGCCGGCACCATCGTCTGGCGTGACATCGACGGCACCGAACGCGCCTTCGGCCCCGACGGAGAGGACGTGCTGTCGGGCATCGAGCGGGTGCGGATCGGGGCGGGAGCGGCGGTGCCGATCGAGCAGAGCCGGTTCAACCCCTGGGCCTATCTGGCCTCCTACAGCGACCTGCGGGCCGCCTTCGGCAGCGACGGCGCGGCCGCGGTCCGCCATTATCTCGAATACGGCCGCGACGAGGGACGCGGCATCATCTTCGACACCCTGAGCTATACCGCCTCCTACAGCGACCTGATCGGAGCTTTCGGAACCAACGTCGATGCCGCAGCCCGGCACTATCTCGAACATGGCCGCAGCGAAGGGCGGGGCATCGTCTTCGACGCGCACCGTTATCTCGACAAATATGCCGATCTGAAGGCCGCCTTCGGCGACGACACGGTTGCGGCCACCCGACAGTTCATTCTGGAAGGCTACGCCCAGGGGCGCAACCTGGAAGCCGCGGTCGTGAACGGCACGGCGGCGGCGGAGATCCTGCAGGGCACCGGCATCGAGGACATCATCACCGGCGGATTGGGCAACGACACGCTGATCGGCGGAGCCGGCGAGGACACGGCGGTGTTCGCCGCCGGCACCATCGTCTGGCGTGACATCGACGGCACCGAACGCGCCTTCGGCCCCGACGGAGAGGACGTGCTGTCGGGCATCGAGCGGGTGCGGATCGGGGCGGGACCGGCGGTGCCGATCGAGCAGAGCCGGTTCAACCCCTGGGCCTATCTGGCCTCCTACAGCGACCTGCGGGCCGCCTTCGGCAGCGACGGCGCGGCCGCGGTCCACCATTATCTCGAATACGGCCGCGACGAGGGGCGCGGCATCATCTTCGACGCCCTGAGCTATACCGCCTCCTACAGCGACCTGATCGGAGCCTTCGGAACCGATGCCGAGGCCGCGGCCCATCATTACCTGTCCTACGGCCTGCGCGAGGGGCGGGGAATCACCTTCGACGCACAGCATTATCTCGACAGATATGCCGACCTCAAGGCCGCCTTCGGCAACGACACGGCCGCCGCCACCAGGCACTATATCCAATACGGATTCTTCGAGGGACGGCTGACCTGACGCCCCGTCGGGGAGCCGCCCGGACGAGCGGCTCACGTCCTCCCCGCGGGTGAAGTCGAGGATCAGGTCGTCCCCGCCCCGGATCCGGTCCCGTGAACGTCCCGGCTGTCGGCGGGGCCTCGGCGCGGTCGTGCAGGCCGTAGTCGCGGATGACGGTGGCGACGCGCAGGCGGTAGTCGGCGAAGACCCCGCCGCGCCCCTTGGCCTGCGTCGCGCGGTGGGAGGCGCGGGTCCGCCACTGCCGGACCGCCTCCTCGTCGCGCCAGAAGGAGAGCGACAGCAGCTTGCCCGGATCGGTCAGGCTCTGGAAGCGCTCGATCGACAGGAAGCCGTCGATGCCGGACAGCTCGTCGCGCAGGGCCGCGGCGAGGTCGAGATAGTGCCCGGTCTCGCCCTCGGCCGGCCGGACTTCGAAGATCACCGCGATCATGGCTCGCTCAAGCTCCGTGCATGGGGGCGGACGCGAGGCCCCGGTTGCGGGCGCAGGTGTCGAAGGCGGCGACCTTGAACGGATCGATCTCGCAGCGGATGAAGCAGGTGATCATGGGGAGACGGTCTCCGATGGGGATGGACACCCCCTTGATAGCGGATTGAGCGGCGGCGTCGCTTCGGCTAGCGTCGAAGTATGAAAGCGATCGAACCATCCATGAAGGAAGGCCCCGTCATCGCATCGGTCGCCGCCCTGCTCGGCGATCCGGCGCGGGCCAACATCCTGACCGCCCTGATGGACGGCCGGGCGCTGACCGTGAGCGAGCTGGCCGGGGTCGCGGGGGTCACCCTGCAGACCGCCAGCGGCCACCTCGCCAAGCTGGAGGCCGCCCGGCTGCTGGTCGCCGAGAAGCAGGGGCGCCACCGCTATTTCCGCCTCTCCGGCACGGACGTGGCGCAGGTGCTGGAGGCGCTGATGGGGCTTGCCCAGCGCACCGGCGCGACGCGGGTGCGGACGGGCCCGAAGGATGCGGCGCTGCGCTCGGCACGCGTCTGCTACGACCATCTCGCCGGGGAGCGCGGGGTGGAGCTGCTGGCCGGCGCGCGGCGGCAGGGGCTGATCGCCGGGGAGGTGATCGGTGGGGACGTGATCGGCGGGGACGTGATCGGTGGGGACGTGATCGGTGGGGACAGGGCGCTGGCGCTGACCGACAAGGGACGCGCCGTCTTCGCCGGGTTCGGGCTCGACCTGGGGCGGCTGGAGAAGGGGCGCCGGCCGCTGTGCCGGGCCTGCCTGGACTGGAGCGAGCGCCGCGACCATCTGGGCGGCGCGCTGGGCGCCGCCATCCTGGCGCGCATCCTGGAGGCCGGCTGGGCGCGGCGCGAGGACGGACGCGTGGTGACCTTCACGCCGGCCGGGCTGGAGCGGCTCGCGGCGCTCGTCGACCCGGCCTGCTAGGGAGGTCCCCTGCCCTGCCCTCGGGCACCTTGGCCTCAGGCGCGGACGGCGATCCGGGCGGGCACCATCACGGCGGCGGTCAGCAGGACGAACGCCCCGCCGAGCCACAGCACGCTGGCCGGGCCGACGCCGTCGACCGTCCAGCCGCCGATCAGCGCGCCGAGCGCGATCGACAGGTTGAAGGTCCCGGCGAAGAGGGAGGACGCCGCCTCGGTCGCCCGCGGGGCGGTCTTGACGATCAGCGTCTGCAGGCTGACCGAGACGCCGCCATAGGACAGTCCCCACAGCACCAGCATGGCCACACCGCCGACCGGGCCGGCGCCGAGCAGCGGCATCAGCAGCAGGGTGGCGGAGAGTGCGGCGACGATGACGATCAGCGTCCGGCGCACGTCCCGCGCGGCGGTCCCGCCGGCGACCGCGTTGCCGACGATGCCGGCGACGCCGTAGACCAGCAGAAGCGGGCCGACCAGGCCGGCGTCGATGCCGGAAAGCTGCTGCAGGATCGGGTTGACGAAGGTGTAGGCGGCGAAGTGGCCGGTCACCAGCAGGGCGGTGGACAGGATGCCGACCCGCACCCCCTCGATGCGCAGGACCGCCGGCAGGCTCGCCAGCCGCACCGGCTGGGTCGCCGGCAGCCGCGGCAGCGACAGGGCGAGCCCGGCCAGCACCACGGCCGCGAGGACCGCCGCCGCGACGAAGGTCAGCCGCCAGCCGGCCAGCTCGCCCAGCAGGGTGCCCGCCGGCACGCCGAGAACCGAGGCCGCGGCGACGCCGCCGAAGATCAGCGCCATCGCCCGCCCCACCGATTCCGGCGGGACGAGGCGCGGGGCGAGGCTGCCGGCGAGCGCCCAGAATCCGCCGATGCTGAGCCCGACCAGGAGCCGCGCGCCGAGCAGCACCGCGAAGCCGGGGGCCGCCGCGGTGACGAGGTTGGCGACGGTCAGCAGGGCCATCAGCAGGCAGAGGTAGAGGCGGCGGTCGAGCCGGCCGATCGCCAGCATCAGCAGCGGCGAGGCGGCGGCGGCGACGAGGCCGGGGGCGGTGACCATCAGGCCGACCGTCCCGTCGGTCACCCCCATCTCCGCCGCGACGGCCGGCAGGATCCCGACCGGCAGCATCTCGCTGGTCACCAGCGTGAACACGCCGGCCGCCGCCGCGGCGACGCCGAGCCAATGGTGCCGGGCCGGCCCGGTCTGGACAGTCTGCACCCGAGATCTCCGCAGGGTTTCCGGTCCGTCCGCGAGGCGCCGTGCCCGTGGCGCGCTCCGGAAGGCCTGCGCCGCGCCGGGGGACGGAGGCGGTCAGGCGGACCGATCAGGACGAACAGTGTCCTTGAGTCCTGCCCGGCGGACCCGGGGGTGTCAACCGGCCCTCGGGCATGGCTGCCCTACGCGCGCAAACGGCAGCCCTGCCCCGCCCGTCCGCAGGCGCACGGGTCAGTGGGTGCCGGAGCCGGGCTCGGCCATCTTGCGGTGCTGGGCGGCGAGCACGCCCGAGGGGGTGACCGTCGCCATCGCGGTCTGCAGCTTGTTCTTCCAGCCGGCGACCACGTCGCCGTCGCCGCGCATCATGGCGTCGAAGCCGGTCTGCGCGACCATCGCCGGGTCGTCCTTCTTCCCCTGGCCGACGGCGGTGTCCGTCATGTCGGCGCGCTCGAAGAACTCGGTATCGGTCGGGCCGGGCATCAGGCAGGTGACGGTGACGCCGCTGTCCTTCAGCTCCTCGCGCAGGGCGAAGGAGAAGGAATCGATGAAGGCCTTGGTGCCGTTGTAGACCGCCTGGAAGCTGCCGGGCATGAAGCCGGCGACCGAGCCGGTGATGAGGATGCGGCCCTGCCCGCGCTCGCGCATGCCGCGCCCGGCCTTCCGGATCAGGTAGAGGGTGCCGGTGACGTTGGTGTCGATGACGTGGCGGACCTCGGCGAAGTCCTGATCGAGGAAGCCGTGGCCGAGCCCGTGTCCGGCGTTGGCGAGCAGCGCGTCGACCGGCCGGCCCTTCACCGCCGCCCACAGGGTATCGACGCCGTCCAGCGTGGCGAGGTCGGCCTGGACGGCATCGACCGAGGCGCCGGAGGCGCGCAACTCGCGCGCGGCCTCCTCGATGTCGGGCGTGTCGGCGGCGATGACGAGGTCGAAGCCGTTCCCGACGCAGAGCCTGGCAAGCTCGCGGCCGATGCCGCTGGACGCGCCGGTGACGATCGCCAGGGGGCGGATGGAGCTGCGGGCCATGGGGGATCCTTCAGACATGAGGGCCGGCTTGCGGGGATGCCGGCTCAACCCCGCAAGCCTGAGGAAGGTTCCGGACCGGCCGCTCAGTCGCCCGCGGCGGCGGCCATGTGCCCGTCGCCGGGAACCGCGGAGGAGCGCCGCCCCGCCCCGGCCAGCCGGCGCAGCAGCACGTAGAACACCGGGGTCAGCACCAGCCCGAACAGGGTGACGCCCAGCATGCCGAAGAAGACCGCCACACCCATGGCGTGCCGCATCTCGGCCCCCGCCCCGGTCGAGACGACCAGCGGCACCACGCCCATGATGAAGGCGATGGAGGTCATCAGGATGGGACGCAGCCGCAGGCGGCTGGCCTCGATGGCGGCCTGGACGACGCTGCGGCCCTGAAGCTCCAGCTCGCGGGCGAACTCGACGATCAGGATGGCGTTCTTCGCCGACAGGCCGACCAGCACCATGAAGCCGATCTGGGTGAAGATGTTGTTGTCGCCCCCGGTCAGCCAGACGCCGCCCAGCGCCGACATCAGGCTCATCGGCACGATCAGCAGGATGGCGAGCGGCAGCGTCAGGCTCTCGTACTGGGCCGCCAGCACCAGGAAGACCAGCAGCACGCTGATCGGGAACACCCACAGCGCGGTGTTGCCGGCGAGGATCTGCTGGTAGGTCAGGTCGGTCCACTCGAACTTCACGCCGCGCGGCAGCACCTCGGCCGCGATGCGCTCGGCCGCCGCCTCCGCCTGGCCGGACGAGAAGCCCGGCGCCGGGCCGCCGTTGATGTCGGCGGCGGTGTAGCCGTTGTAGCGGACCACCATCTCCGGCCCGTAGCTCTGGTTGACGGTGACCAGCGAGGAGAGCGGGACCATGGTCCCCCTGTCGTTGCGGGTCTTCAACTGGCCGATGTCGTCGGCCTGGGCGCGGAAGGGGGCGTCGGCCTGCACCCGCACCTGGTAGACGCGGCCGAAGGCGTTGAAGTCGTTGACGTAGAGCGAGCCGAGATAGACCTGCATCGTCTCGAACACCTCGCCGACCGAGACGCCGAGCTGCTTGGCCTTCACGCGGTCGAGGTTGACGTCGAGCTGCGGCACGTTGATCTGGTAGCTGGAGAAGGTCGGCCCCAGCTCCGGCGTCTGCCTTGCCCGGGCGACGAAGGCGCCGACGGCGGCGTTCAGCGCCTCGTAGCCCAGCGACCCGCGGTCCTCGATCTGCATCTTGAAGCCGCCCAGCGTGCCGAGACCCATCACCGGCGGCGGCGGGAAGATGGCGACGAAGGCCTCCTTCAGCCCGGCATAGCGCTTCTGCAGGTCGCCGGCGATGGCGTTGGCCGACAGGGCGGGATCCTTGCGCTCGGCGAAGGGCTTCAGCGTGACGAAGACGATGCCGGCGCTGGAGCTGTTGGTGAAGCCGTTGACCGACAGGCCGGGGAAGGCCACCGCGCTCTCGACGCCGGGGCGGGCGAGCGCGATGTCGGTCATCTCGCGGATCACCGCCTCCGTCCGGTCGAGCGAGGCGCCGGTCGGAAGCTGGGCGAAGCTGATGAGATATTCCTTGTCCTGCAGGGGAACGAAGCCGGTGGGCACCGCGCGGCCGAGCAGGACGGTCAGCCCGATCAGCCCGACATAGAGCAGCATCATCACGCCCTTGCGCCGCACCACCCCGCCGACGCCGCGGCCGTAGCCTTCGGAGGCACGGTGGAAGACGCGGTTGAACAGGCGGAAGAAGCCGCCGAAGACCCGGTTCATGACGCGGGTCAGCCGGTCCTGCGGCTGGTCGTGGCCGCGCAGCAGGATGGCGGACAGCGCCGGCGACAGGGTCAGCGAGTTGAAGGCCGAGATGACGGTGGAGATCGCGATGGTCATCGCGAACTGGTTGTAGAACTCGCCCGACAGGCCGGGCATGGCGGCCAGCGGGACGAAGACGGCGACCAGCGTCAGCGCGATGGCGATGATCGGGCCGCTGACCTCCTGCATCGCCTTGTAGGTGGCGTCGCGGGCGGACAGGCCGGCGGAGATGTTGCGCTCGACATTCTCCACCACGACGATGGCGTCGTCGACCACGATGCCGATGGCCAGCACCATGCCGAACAGCGACAGCGCGTTGATCGAATAGCCGAAGGCCAGCATCAGCGAGAAGGTGCCGACGATCGACACCGGCACCGCCAGCAGCGGGATGATCGAGGCGCGCCAGGTCTGCAGGAAGACGATGACCACCAGGACGACCAGCGCGATGGCCTCCAGCAGCGTGTGGATGACGGCCTCGATGCTCGACCGCACGAACTGGGTCGGGTCGTAGACGATGGAATAGTCGACGCCTTCCGGCATGTCGGCCTTCAACTCCGCCATGACGCGCCGCACCTCGTCGGAGATGGAGAGCGCGTTGGCGTCCGGCGTCTGGTTGATGCCGAGCGCCACCGCCGGCTTGTTGTTCAGCAGCGAGCGCAGGCCGTACTGGGCGGCGGCCAGCTCCACCCGCGCCACGTCGCGCAGATAGGTGACGCCGCCGTCGGCCCCGGTCTTCAGCACGATGCCGGCGAACTCCTCCGGCGTCTTCAGCCGTCCCTGCGCGTTGATGGAGAGTTGCAGCGGCACGTCGGGCAGCGTCGGCGAGGCGCCGATGACGCCGGCCGCCACCTGGATGTTCTGCTCGCGGATCGCCGCCACCACGTCGCCGGCGGTCAGCCCGCGCTGCGCCACCTTCTGCGGGTCGAGCCAGACGCGCATGGCATAGTCGCCGGCGCCCCAGATCTGCACCTCGCCGACGCCGGCGACGCGGGTCAGCCGGTCCTTGACGTTGAGCAGCGCGTAGTTGCGCAGGTAGGTCATGTCGTACCGGTCGTTGGGCGACAGGATGTGCACGACCATGGTCAGGGTCGGCGAGCTCTTCACCGTGGTGACGCCCAGCCGCTGCACGTCCTGCGGCAGGCGCGGCAGGGCCTGCGCCACCCGGTTCTGCACGAGCTGCTGCGCCTTGTCCGGATCGGTGCCGAGCCGGAAGGTGACGGTCAGCGCCATGTTGCCGTCGCTGTTCGCCTGCGACTGCATGTAGAGCATGTTCTCGACGCCGTTGATCTGCTCTTCCAGCGGCGAGGCGACGGTCTCGGCGATGACCTTGGGGTTGGCGCCGGGGAACTGGGCGCGCACGACGACGGAGGGCGGCACCACCTCGGGATATTCCGAGATGGGCAGCCGGAACAGCGCGATCAGCCCGGCGAGGAACAGGGCGACCGACAGCACGCCGGCGAAGATCGGCCGGTCGATGAAGAACTTTGAGATGTTCATGACGGATCTCGCGGGTGGGCGGTGTCGTCAGGGACCGGAGGCGGCGACGGAAACCGTCTGCGTGCGGGGCCGGTCGGCGCCCATGGCGACCATCTTCGGGCGGATGCGGGTGCCGGGACGGGCGTGCTGCAGGCCGTTGACGATCACGCGGTCGCCGGCGGCGAGCCCCGTCGTCACCACGCGCAGACCGTCCTGCAGGGTGCCGAGCTTCACCTGGCGGTATTCCACGGTGTCGTCGGCCGTGACGGCGAGGACGAACTTCTTGTCCTGGTCGGTGCCGATGGCGCGCTCGTCCACCAGCAGCGACTCCTTCGGCGCGCCGCCGCCGACCTTGACGCGGGCGTAAAGGCCGGGGACCAGCATCCCGTCGGGATTGTCGAAGCGTGCGCGCACCCGGATCGTGCCGGACACGACGTCGAGCCGGTTGTCGACATGCTCCACCTTGCCCTCGCGGGAATAGCCCTCCTCGTTGGCGAGGCCGAGCTGCACCGGGATGTCGCGGGAATCGCGGACCGAGGCGATGTGGCGCAGATAGGTCTGCTCGTCCACCTCGAAGGCGGCGTAGATCGGCGAGACCGAGACCAGCGTGGTCAGCGGCTCCGCCGCGGCGCCGGCCGCCACCACGTTGCCGACCGTGCGCTCGGCGCGCGAGACGCGGCCGGCGACCGGGGCGGTGACGCGGGTGTAGCCGAGATTGAGCCGCGCGAGGTCGAGGGCCGCCTGCGCCGCCTTCAGGTTGGCGGCGGCCTCGCGGGCGGCGTTCTCCTTGCCGTCGAGCGACTGGCGGGAGATGGTGTCGTCCCTGATCAGGCGCTGGGCGCGGTCGAGGTCGGCGGCGGTGAAGCGGACGCGCGCCTGGGCGGCGGCCACCTGGGCTTCGGCGCGGGCGACCTCCGCCTCGTAGGGGCGCGGGTCGATGGTGAACAGGACGTCGCCCTGCCTGACCAGCGAGCCGTTGCGGAAATGGACGGCGGTGATGGTGCCCGGCACCTGGGGCCGGACCTCCACCCGGTCGACCGCCTCCAGCCGGCCGGAGTAGGACTGCCAGTCGGTGACCGGCCGGGACAGCACGGGGGCGACGTCCACCTCGGGCGCGGGCGGCGCCTGCGGGGCCTCCGCGGTCTGGGCGTCGGCGGGGCTGCGGGAAACGTTGAGGGCAGCGCCGGCGGCGATGAACACACCGGCCGCCAGGAGCAGGGCGAGCTTCGTACGATGTCCGGACATGAGCGGCATCCTGGGGTTCGGGGTTGGGGTCAGGGTTGGGGTCAGGGTTCGGCGCCGGTCAGGCGGCGCCGCAGGAACTGGGAGACGGCGGACAGCGCCCCGGCGTGACGGGCGAGCCCGGCGCGGCTGGCGTCGGCGAAGCGCAGGACCTGCGCCGCGACGCCGGCCTCGGCCAGCCGGCAGGCATAGCGTTCCGATTCCCGGCGCAGCGGGTCGTTGCCCGCGGTGACGATCAGCGCCGGCGGCAGCCGGTCGAGCCGCCGGCAGTCGAGCAGCGCCGCATAGGGATGCAGCCGCTGCGTGGCGACCGGCAGATAGGCGCGGAAGCAGCGGCCGCATTCCCGCACCGCCTCGCCATAGGCCTTGCGGAGATCCTCCTGCCCGTCCCGCTCCTCCGCGATGCGCGTGAGGCTGGGGTCGAGCATCGGGGCGAGCAGCGCCTGCCCGGCGATGAACGGATGGCCCTGGTCGCGGGCGATCAGGGTCAGGGCCGCCGCGATGTGGGCGCCGGCGTCATGGCCGGCGACGCCGATGCCGGTGCGGCGGACGCCGAGCGACGCGGCCTCCCCCGCCACCCAGCAGGCGGTCCGCCGGGCGTCCTCGATGGCCGCCGGGAAGGGGAAGGCCGGGGCCAGCGAGTAGCCGACCGAGACGACGAGGGCCGGCACCCCCTCCGCCACGGCCGCAGCCGCCGCCTCCGCCTCGTCGAGCGAGCCGGTGGTGAAGCCGCCGCCGTGGAACCACAGGACGGCCGGCAGCACCGGCGCAGCGGCCACCGCCAGGGCGAGCGGGCGGTAGAGCCGCAGCGCGATGTCCTGGGCGTGGCCGGCGATGACACGCTCGGCGACCGAGAGCCGGACGCCCGGTGCGGCGCCGGCGATCTCCCGCCCGTCAAGCTGTCCTGCGAACCGTCCCATCGGCATCCGGCGGCGACCGCCCCTCCCGCACTGCAACGGAGGGAAGTCTGTCCGACGGGGACGGTCGGATAAAGATCACCGGACCGGGAACACAATTCACCGTCCGCGAACAATCAGCGACCGGTGATGGGCTCTGTTCATCAGGGGATGCGGATGGGCGGAGGCCCGTCAGCGCCGGGCGTCGAAGGCGCGCCGCCAGGCGGTCCAGCCGGTCCGCGCGCCCAGGCAGGCCGCCAGGACAACCGGAAAGGACAGGACCGCCGGGCCTTGCCGAAGGCCGCCGGCATGAGCGGCTCCCCAGAGGATCGCCAGAGCGACCAGCGAGCAGCAGGCGCCACAGACGACGGCCAAGCCGACGGGGCCGAGACGCCGCGTCAGAACGGGAGCGCCGTCGATCAGCAGGGAGCCAAGTCCCGATGGCTTGCGCGCGATCTGCATGGTTCGCTTCCTTACCGGATACGCGAGCGCCAGCTTAAGCCGGAGGGGCCATCCGTACAACCGGGCCCGCTGTTCAACCGGGCCATCCGGTGCGTTGCCGCGCTCCCTCACGCCACGCAGTCGCAGGTGGTCTCGGTCTCCAGCTCCGGCGCGGGGGCCGGGCGGTCGAGGCGGCCGGTGGCGCAGACCTCGTCGCCCTCGTCCTCGCCCTGCAGCAGGGGGCAGCGCTCGAACAGCTCGACCAGCCAATCCACAAAGACGCGGACCTTGGGCGAGAGGTGGCGGTTCTGCGGATAGACGGCGGAGATCGGCTTGGGCGGCGGGCGCCAGTCGCGCAGCACCTCGCGCAGGGCGCCGCTGCGCAGATGCGGCAGCACCATGAAGCGGCCCGGCTGGAACAGGCCGAGACCCTCCAGCCCGCAGGTGACGTAGGCGTCGGCGTCGTTGACGGAGACGACGCTCTTCATCGGCACCTCGATGGTCTCGCCGTCGCTCTGGAAGCACATGTTGACGGTGCGTCCGGTGCGGCTGCCGAAGTAGTTGACCGCGACGTGGTTCTCCAGGTCGGCGATGGTCTGCGGCGCGCCGCGGGCGGCGAGATATTCCGGGCTGGCGCAGGTGACCTGCTGCATGGCGCCGATGCGGCGCGCCACCAGGCTCGAATCCTCCAGCCGGCCGAGCCGGATGACGCAGTCCACCCCCTCCTGGATCAGGTCGATGGGCCGGTCGCTGAGGCCGATCATGACGTCGATCTCGGGATATTGCTGGTGGAACTCGTGGATCGACGGGATGATGACCAGCCGCCCGATGGCGCCCGGCATGTCCACCCGCAGCCGGCCGCGCGGCATCTTGCTGGCGGTGGTGAAGGTCGATTCCAGCTCCTCCAGCTCGGACAGGATGCGGTTGGCTCCTTCCAGATAGGCGGCACCGTCCAGCGTCAGGTTCAGCCGCCGCGTCGTGCGCTGCAGCAGCCGCACGCCGAGCGAGGCCTCCAGATTCTGGATGGTGGTGGTGACCGAGGCGCGCGGCAGGCCCAGCGTGTCGGCCGCCTTGGAGAAGCTGTTGGCCTCGACCACCCGGACGAAGACGCGCATGGCGTGAAGCTTGTCCATGAGGCATCCCTTCCCTGTTCCGATCCCGGCCGCCGGCCCCGGCGGACCCGGCGTCAGTGTTAACCAAGCATTGCGCTGGGACGTTGTCCAGACAGCCGAAAGTTAAGGAGCGGCCGGCCGGCCGGTCGTAACCGGAGGGGTGTGGCCCAGCGCACGCACGGCGAAGCGAACGGCGACCGTCAGGTCGTCCGGCAGCGCGTCCAGCGCGAACCAGCCCCAGTCGGAGTGCTTGTCGGGTTCCCGGATGCGGGGTTCGCCCTCGAAGTCCGTGACGAGGTAGACGGGGGCCACCCAGTGCTCGCCGGTCCAGGGCTCGCCCTTGTCCGGTTCGATGTGGTCGACGACGCAGAGCAGCCGGTCGGGCCGGATGACGATCCCCATCTCCTCCCGCGCCTCGCGGATGGCGGCCTGTTCCACCGGCTCCATCCAGTCGACCTTGCCGCCGAGCAGGCCCCAGCAGCCGGCCTCCGGATCCTTGCGGCGGCGCAGCAGGAGGATGCGCCGCCCGGACAGCACCGCCGCTCCGCAGCCGACACGCGGTTCCCTGATGCCCATCCCCCGTCCCTCCCCTCTTCACGGTCCGCCGGGTTCGGCAGATCGCCGCCGACCCGACAAGGGCGCGCACCATACTCATTCGCCTGCCAACGGCCTAGCCCCGGCTTGGCGGCGGCACCGGTAGGCCGGCCCTACCGAATGGGCAATTCCCAAGCGCGGCGGCGGCCTCCAGACTTGGCCACCCTCCGGACCTTGCCGACCCCGGTCCGGCGGATGACAGGAAGGACCGGCATATGGAATTCCAGTTTCCCCAGGGCTTCGTATGGGGCTCCGCCACCGCCGCGCTGCAGATCGAAGGGGCGACGCGCGAGGACGGCCGCGGGGATTCGCAGTGGGACGTCTTCTGCCGCGAGCATCCCGAGCGGATCTGGCAGCAGGCGACGCCCGACCTCGCCTGCGACCATTATCACCGCTGGGCCGGGGATGTGGCGCTGATGAAGGCGCTGGGCCATACCGGCTATCGCCTGTCGATCGCCTGGCCGCGCATCATCCCCGACGGGACGGGGGCGGTGAACGAGGCCGGCGTCGCCTTCTACCGCCGCCTGTTCGCCGCCCTGATCGAGGCGGGCATCGAGCCGAACGTCACGCTCTACCACTGGGACCTGCCGCAGCCGCTGGCCCGGGCGGGCGGCTGGGAGAATCCGGCGACGATGGACGCCTTCCTGCGCTATGCGCGGGTGTGCTTCGAGGCGTTCGGCGATCAGGTCAAGCTGTGGGCCACCTTCAACGAGCCGTCCTGGTCGACGCTGAACGGCTATGTCACCGCCCTGCACCCGCCGCTGAAGCACGACTACAGGGCCGCCGTGCAGGTCGCCTATACCCTGATGGTCACGCATGCCCGCACCGTGGCGCTGTTCCACGGGCTGGGCGGCGACGGGAAGATCGGCATCGTGCAGAACATGTGCCCGGTCTATCCGGCGACCGACAGCCCGCGCGACGCCGAGGCCGCGCGGATCGCCGACGCCGTCTACAACCGCTGGTTCATCGACCCCGCCCTGCTCGGCCGGTTCCCCGAGGATGCGGTGGAGCTCTACCGCCGCAACCACATCCTGCCGGAGATGCGGCGCGAGGACCTCGACATGGTCGCCGCGGACAGCGTCGATTTCATCGGCGTGAACTACTATTTCCCGCATTATGCCTCGGCCGACGCGACGGAGACGCTGTTCGGCCTCAACACCTCCGGCAACAGGGACGAGGACTGCCACTTCTCGATCAAGGGGCTGTTCAAGTTCGTCAGGAATCCGAAGGGCCGCTATACGGACTGGGCGTGGGAGATCTATCCGCCGGGCCTGCGCGACCTGCTGGCCCGCGCCCACCGGTACCGCCCCGGCCTGCCGATCTACGTGACGGAGAACGGCATCGGCGCGCAGGAGACGCTGGACGCCGACGGCACGGTGGACGACCAGTACCGCATCGACTTCGTCCGCGAGCATCTGGAGGTCATCCACGGCGCCATCGCCGACGGCATGAACGTCCGCGGCTATTACATGTGGGCGCTGATGGACAACTTCAGCTGGCTGAACGGCTACAAGAAGCGCTACGGCTTCCTGTTCATCGACCGCGAGACGATGCGCCGCGTCCCGAAGAAGAGCGCCTTCTGGTACCGGGAGGTGGCGCGGCGCAACGGCTTCTGACGGCCCGCGCCGTCGGCCCCCCTCTCAGCCGGTTCCGTCCGCCGGGGCGTCCGCCGTCCGTGCCGGCGGGGGAATGACCGGGGCGTCGGGGCGCAGCGCGATGCGGCCCAGCCCCGGCAGCTTCACCGCGAGGTCGAGCGGATCGACGCCGACCGTCAGGCCGAGCAGGTTGACCTCCAGCCCCTCCTCCACCGCCAGCAGGATGCCGGCGACGCCGAACAGGCTGAGCTGCCAGCCGGTGCCGCTGGGCGCCCGCGCGATCAGGCTGCCGCCGAGATAGTCCTTGCCGAGCGCGGTGGACGGCAGGTCGAGCCGCAGTTCCGGCACCGCCCGCCCGACCCAGGCGGCGAAGGTGTTGCTGTTGGGGCCGGGCCAGACCCGGTAGTCCCGCGGATAGGGGTAGCTCGCGGCGGCCTCCGCGATCCTGGGGATCGCCGCCTCGGCCGCGGCGCCGCGCAGTTCGGCCAGCACGGCGGGCTGGGAGCCGAACCAGCGCCCGTCCGGGTCGCGGTTGCTGACCGACACGACCGGCAGGCCGCGGTAGAGCCGCCAGCCGATCACCTCGTAGACCGTGTAGCTCCCCGCCCCCGCCGGCTTGACCGCGAACCAGGGATGCACGCCGAAGGCGCCCCGCCAGGACAGGGCGCGCGCGGCATAGACCTGCACCACCGCCTCCGGCGTCGTGGCGGCATCGGGGGCGAGCCCGGCCGGCCGTCGGTCCGCCCTGGTCCAGTCGACGCCGAGCGACGCGGCGCCGGAGGCGATCACATAGGCCGGCCCGGCGAGCAGCAGGACCAGAGTCACCAGAAAACCCAGCAGCAGCACCTTCACCGCCTTCCCCGCCCCGTTCGGCCTGTTTCGCTTGGGCCGTTTCGCTTGGCCCATATCGTTTCAGCGCGTCCCCGATGCTATCATCGCGGGACGGTCCGCTTCTGTTGTACGAAGGTGACCATCCGCGCGGTTCAGTCCCTACCCCCTTTGCCCGCGCCCGCCGATGGAGAGAGCCATGCCCGGTTCCGCGCCGACGCCCGATCCGGCCGACGATCTGGCCGACCTGCTGGTCCGCATCACCCGGCAGGTGCCGGGGCGCAGCGAGACGATCGCCGTGGCGCGGGCGCTCGGCTGGACGACCGGGCCGAGCCGCAAGGGCTGGAAGGTGGTGCAGCCCACCGGCTATGCCGGCGGCATGGTGATCCCGCCGCGCGAGGACACCGGCCCGGCCGAGGCGTGGTTCGATCCGGAGGGCCGGGAGGTCGGCCTCGCCGGTCCGGAGGCGGCCTTCCCGCCCTATCTGACCAGCCTGGACACGGCGCTGGCGGCGGCCCCGGCGGCCCGGCGCGCCGATCTGCTGCGCCGGGCCATGGAGCGGCACCGGTCCTGGCAGGAGGAGAGCGGGCGCGACGATTCCGCGCTCGCCCGCCTGCCCGGTTTCGTCATCGCGGAGCTGCTGGGCGACCGGGCTCCCCGAGATGGAGCGCCATCGGGACGGTGACCGCCTGCCGCATCGCCTCCCGCCACGCCGACAGGGTGACGAAGCGGTAGCCCCGGCTGGCCCCGGCCGCCAGGATGTCCGGCAGGGCCTGCAGCGAGGCGGGTTTGGTGCTGTGCATCAGCACGACCGCGCCGGGATGGAGACGGTCGACCACCCGGCGGCCGATGGTCGCGGCGTCGGTCCCCTTCCAGTCCTGGCTGTCGACGGTCCACAGCACGGTCTGCAGGCCGCGGGCGCGGGCCGCCGCCTCGACCGCCGCGTCGAAGTCGCCATAGGGCGGACGGAACCACGCCGGGCGGAGGCCGATCCGGCCGAACGCGGCATTGGTGGCGTCCAGGCTGCGGAGCTGGCCGGCCGGCGGCAGGTCCGTCATCATCGGATGCTCCCAGCTATGGCTGCCGATCTCGTGGCCCGACGCGGCGACCTGGGTGGTCAGATCATGCTGCCGGTCCAGCTTGCGCCCGATGAAGAAGAAGGTCGCCCCGGCGCCGTGGCGGCGCAGCACCTCCAGGATGCGCAGGTCCTGCGGGTCGGGGCCGTCGTCGATGGTCAGGGCGATCACCCGGGCGGCGGGGTGGTCCGGATCGACCGTGGAGAGGTCGAGGTCGGCGCCGGGGATCAGATGCTCCGTCGCGAAGGGGGCATAGCCGTAGGTCGCGGCGTGGCTGCGCGGCTTTCCCGCCGCCAGGGCGGGGCCGACCGCCGGGTGCAGGGCGGCGACGGCCAGCGGCAGGCCGAACAGGGCGCGGCGGCGGATCGCGTGGCGGCGGATCGCGTGACGGTCGGGCCCCCTCATCGCCGCCTCGCCGCGTCGCGGCCCGCGAACATGGATCCCCGTTTCCCTGCGATCGACATTCCCGCCCCCGTCCTGCACGTCGGACGCGAAGCCTAGCAGGGGAAGGTGCGCGCGGGTAGCCCGGCCTTTGCAGGGCAAGGAGCCGCCGGCCGCATGCCGCGCCGCCGGACTGGGCGGCGGCGGCGGCGCGTCACAGGATGCCGAGCCGCTCCTTGATCTGGGGGAAGAAACGGCGGCTGACCGGGATGACGTGGCCGCGCCTGGTGTGGATCTCGGCGAGGCCGTTTTCCAGGAAGTTGATCTTCTCGATATAGTCGACGTTGACGAGATACTGCCGGTGGCAGCGCAGCAGCGGCGTGCGGTCCTGCAGGATGTGCAGCGGCAGGGCGGTCGGCTTCTCGCTGCCGTCGGTGGCGACGACATAGACCCCGCTGATGCCCGAGGCGACATACTCCACCTCCTCCATCCGCAGGAGCTGGACATGGTGCTGGCCGAAGCAGGGGATCTGGCGGAGCTGGTTGGCGCCGGGCAGCAGGCCGATCTTCTGCGGCTCGCGGTCGCGGCGCAGGCGCTGCAGCGTCTTGTCGAGGCGGGCCTGGTTGACCGGTTTCAGCAGATAGTCGAAGGCGTGCTGTTCGAAGGCCTGCACCGCGTATTCGTCGTAGGCGGTCAGGAAGACGATGTGGGGCATCTTCTCGTGGTCGAGCATGCTCAGCATCTCGATCCCGCTGACCCGCGGCATCTGGATGTCGAGGAAGACGACGTCCGGCTTCTCCCGGTTGATCATGCCCACCGCGTCGATGGCGTTGCTGCATTCCCCGATGATGGCGATGTCCTCGGCCTTGGAGAGGACACGGCGAAGCTCCTTGCGAGCCAGCGGCTCGTCATCGACGATGAGGACGTTGATCATTTGGAAGCGGCCTCCAGAGGGACCCGGATCGAGACGCGGGTGAAGACGTCGCGCTCGGACGTGACGGTAACACCATAGGACGCGCCGAAACAGTTCTTGATGCGGCGGTCGACAAGGCTCATGCCGAGGCCCTTGCCCGCCGGTTTCGGCTCGTAAAGCCCGGCGTTGTCTTCCACATCGAGAACGAGATCTTCCCCGTCCTGACGGGCCTTTATGGAAACGCGGCCGGGACGCAGCAACTGGGACGTGCCGTGCTTGATGGAATTTTCCACGACAGGCTGGAGCGTGAAGGTCGGCAGCCGCACCCAGCCGAGCGAGTCCGGGATGTCGACCTCGACCGTGAGCTGGTCGGAGAAGCGGGCGAGCTCGATCTGCAGGTAGGCGTTCACATGCTCGATCTCCTCCGACAGCGAGGCCTCCTCGCTCGGCCGCTTCAGGTTCATGCGGAAGAAGGTCGAGAGGTCGCCGATCAGGTCGCGCGCCTTCTCCGGGTCGTCGCAGGTGACCGCCGCGATGGTGTTCAGCGCGTTGAACAGGAAGTGCGGGTTGACCTGGGCGTGCAGCAGCTTGATCTCCGCCTGGGCGAGCAGGGCCTTCTGCTGCTCGTAGCGGCCGGCCAGGATCTGGCTGGACAGCAGCTTGGCGATGCCCTCGCCCAGCGTGCGGTTGATGGTGGAGAACAGCTTGCTCTTCGGCTCGTAGAGCTTGATCGTGCCGATGACGTGGTTGTCCTCGCCGACCAGCGGGATGACCAGCGAGGACCCGAGCCGGCAGGTCGGGCTGATCGAGCACTGGTAGGCCACCTCGTTGCCGTCGGCATAGATGACCTGGTTGTAGGTGATGGCCTCCAGCGTGCTGGCCGAGGAGATCGGCGTGCCGGGGAGATGGTGGTCGTCGCCGATGCCGATGAAGGCCAGGATCTTCTCGCGGTCGGTGATGGCGACCGCGCCGACTCCCGTCTCCTCGTAGATGATGCGGGCGACGGTCTGGCTGTTCTCCTGGTTGAAGCCGCGGCGCAGCACGCCGTCGGCCCGCGCCGCGATGGCGAGCGCCTTGGCCGAGAAGATGCTGGACTGCCGCTCGATCAGCGCGCGGCGGTCGAGCAGGATGCCCATGAACATCGCCGCCCCCAGCGAGTTGGCGATCAGCTCCGGGATGGCGATCAGCCGGACGATCTCCAGCGTCTGGTCGAAGGGCTTCGCCACCGCGAGGTCGATCAGCAGTTCCAGGACCACGCCGATGAAGGTGAGGGCGCCGGCCTTGTAGGGGTCGAACAGGGTGCGGATCCTGCCCTGCCGGACCAGATGGCGGTGGACGAGGCCGCCCAGCAGCCCCTGCACCACGATGTCGATGCCGGCGGCGAGCGCGAAGGCGCCGCCCAGCGAATAGCGGTGCAGACCGCCGGTCACCCCGACCGCCAGCCCGACCAGCGGCCCGCCGAGAAGCCCGCCGAGCGTGGCGCCGATCGCCGGCGTGTTGGCGATGGCGTGGACCACCGGCATGCCGAGGATGGTTCCCATGATGCAGAACAGCGAGAAGATGACGTAGCAGGTCAGCTTGTGCGGCGGCCGGATGGTGACGTGGGTGAGCGGGATGAAGATCTTCGTCCGGCTCAGCAGATAGGCCACCACCAGATAGACGCACATCTGCTGCAGCAGGAACAGCGAGAGGCCCAGGAGATCGACGGACATCGGAACGGCTCCTCATACCCGCGCGTCGGGCCTGCGCTTCGGGCCCGCGCTTCCGGAAGGTCTGCCCCCCGGCGGTGAGTGGTGACAGGTGGTGGCGCGAGGCGCATCTAGTGGAACATCGCCGGCCAAAACGCCAGAGAGAAGCATGGGCCCGGACCGGGTTGCGACGTTCGGCGCACGGCGCTTTCTCCCCGGCCCCGGCTGCCGCCCTTGGCGTCTCCGCTCATTTGCGCATTCCACCGCTCATTCTGCTATTCCACCGTTCCGGCGTTGGGCCCGGAAGCGGGCCTTTGTCCTTGCTAGGCTGCCTCCAGTCAATCAACCGCAGCCGCACCGGGATGGACGAACCATCCGGCGTCACGGGCTCGCAGGAGGCATCGCCATGGTCAGTATCTCAACCGAAACCACAAGGCTGGGCAACCCGACCCTGCCCTGGTCCAAGCACGACACGATGTGGATGCTCGGGCTGTTCGGCACCGCCATCGGCGCGGGAACCCTGTTCCTGCCGATCAACGCCGGCCTCGGCGGCTTCTGGCCGCTCGCCACCATGGCGGCCATCGCCTTCCCCATGACCTACCTCGCCCACCGCGGCCTGTGCCGCTTCATCCTCTCCTCCTCCAAGCCCGGCAGCGACATCACCGAGGTCGTCGAGGAGCATTTCGGCGCCACCGCCGGCAAGCTCATCACCCTGCTCTACTTCTTCACCATCCTGCCCATCCTGCTCATCTACGGCGTCGGCCTCACCAACACCGTCCAGAGCTTCATGGTCCACCAGCTCGGCATGGTGCCGCCCCCGCGCATCCTGCTCTCCCTCGGCCTCATCCTCGGCCTGATGGCCGTCATCAAGCTCGGCGAGCAGATGGTCGTGCGCGTCATGAGCTGGCTGGTCTATCCCTTCGTCCTCGTCCTCATCGGCATCGCCCTCTACCTCGCCCCCGACTGGAACGGCGCCATCCTCAACGAGACCCCCAGCGTCGGCACCTTCAGCCTCACCCTGTGGCTGAGCATCCCCGCCCTGGTCTTCTCCTTCAACCACTCCCCCGCCATCTCCCGCTTCGTCGTCGCCCAGCAGCACCAGTACCGCGACGAGGCCGAGGCCAAGTCCGACCAGATCGAGAAGTACGCCGCCGTCATGATGGTCCTGGTCGTCATGTTCTTCGTCTTCAGCTGCGTCTTCAGCCTCACCCCCCAGGACCTCGCCAACGCCAAGGCGCAGAACATCTCCATCCTCTCCTACCTCGGCAACAAGTTCGACAACCCCCTGATGGCCTACCTCACCCCGGCCGTCGCCTTCGTCGCCATCACCAAGTCCTTCTTCGGCCACTATCTCGGCGCCCGCGAAGGCCTCAACGGCCTGATCTCCCAGCATCTGCGCGGCCAGGGCAAGGCCGTCGACCTCAAGGCGATCAACCGCTTCAGCGCCCTGTTCATGGTCGCCGCCGTCTGGATCGCCGCCACCCTCAACCCCAGCATCCTCGGCATGATCGAATCCCTGTGCGGCCCGATCATCGCCTCCCTGCTCTTCATCATGCCGATGTACGCCATCCGCAAGGTCCCCGCGATGCGCAAATATGCCGGCCAGCCGGGCAACGTCGTGGTCCTCTTCATCGGTTCGGTCGCCATCTCCGCCATCCTCTACTCCCTGCTCAGCCTCTGAACCGCCGGACCGGCCGCCGCCTCTCCCCCACCGGGGAAGGCGGCCCAGGCCGACACAGGAAGGACCTCCGCCATGATCAGCATGTTCGACCTCTACAAGATCGGCATCGGCCCCTCCAGCTCCCACACCGTCGGGCCGATGAAGGCCGCCCGGCAGTTCGTCGACGATCTGGCGGCCTCCGGCCGGCTCGAGCGCACCGGCCGGGTGGCGGTCGACGTCTACGGCTCGCTCGCCCTCACCGGCAAGGGCCACCACACCGACGTGGCGCTGATCCTCGGGCTGGCCGGCAACCTGCCCGACACGGTGGACATCGACGCCATCCCCGGCTTCCTCCAGCAGGTGCGGGCCAGCCGCCGCCTGCCGCTCGGGCCGCAGGGCCGGCCGGTCGACTTCCCCGCCACCGCCATCACCTTCCACCGCTCCAACCTGCCCCGCCACGAGAACGGCCTGACCATCCGCGCCTTCGACGGCGAGGAGGAGCTGCTGGCCAAGACCTACTATTCGATCGGCGGCGGCTTCATCGTCGACGAGGAGACTTTCGGCCGGCCGGCGCCGCAGGCGGCCGAGCTGCCCTATCCCTACGCCACGGCGGCCGAGCTGCTGGCCCATTGCCGGGCCACCGGCCTGTCCTTCTCCGGGCTGGTGCTGGAGAACGAGCTGCGGCTGCACGGCCGCCAGGAGATCCGCGACTATTTCAGCCGCATCTGGCAGACGATGCGCGCCTGCATGGAGCGCGGCATGGCGACCGAGGGCGTGCTGCCCGGGCCGCTGCGGGTGCCGCGGCGCGCGGCCCTGCTGCGCCGCCAGCTCGCCTCGTCGGAGGCGCTGTCGCGCGACCCGATGAACGTGGTGGACTGGGTGAACATGTTCGCCTTCGCGGTGAGCGAGGAGAACGCCTCGGGCGGCCGGGTGGTGACGGCGCCGACCAACGGGGCCTGCGGCATCGTGCCGGCGGTGCTGGCCTACTACCACCACTTCATCAAGCCGGTGGACGAGGAGGCCTGCATGCGCTTCTTCCTCGCCTCGGCCGCGATCGGGGCGCTGTACAAGACCAACGCCTCGATCTCCGGCGCCGAGGTCGGCTGCCAGGGCGAGGTCGGGGTCGCCTGCTCGATGGCGGCGGGCGGCCTGGCCGACCTGATGGGCGGCAGCCCCGAGCAGGTCTGCGTCGCCGCCGAGGTGGCGATGGAGCACAATCTGGGCCTGACCTGCGACCCGGTGGGCGGCCAGGTGCAGATCCCCTGCATCGAGCGCAACGCGATGGGCGCGATGAAGGCGATCAACGCGACGCGCATGGCGCTGCACCGCACCAGCGAGCCGCTGGTCTCGCTCGACAAGGTGATCGAGACGATGTTCGAGACCGGCAAGGACATGGACCCCAAGTACCGCGAAACCTCCTGCGGCGGCCTCGCCGTCAAGGTCCTCCCCAACCCCGCTGCCCAGACCGCCCCGCAGGACGCCGACACCGTCGTCTGGGCCGCGTGAGGGCCGTCATCCGAGGACGCATGACCTCCCGGTTTGCGTGAGAGGTCATGCCGATCAGCCCAATGGGGCGGTCGGGGACTCCGACCTCCCGCCATACGGAGCATCGCGTCATGCATTCCACCCAAATCGAACAGGTCTCCGCCCTGCGCATCGGCCAGACGGCCAGCCTGACGAGCCGGTTCACCGCCATGGATGCCGAGCTGTGCACCATCCTCTCCGATGACGCCGACAGCCATTTCGAACCGGCCGGCGGATCCGCCCTGTGGATCGGCTGGATGGTCTCCGGCGTGCTGGAAGGCCTTCTGCCCGGCGCCGGGGCGCTGCAGCAGGACCAGCGCCTGCGGGTCGAACGGCCGGTGCGGCTGGGCGAGGCCGTCACCGCGACCGTCACGGTCACCGGGAAGCGGGCGGACGGGACCGCGGTCGCCTTCGACTGCACCTGCACCAACCAGGACGACGAGATCGTCGCCAGCGGCACCGCCGAGGTCATCGCCCCCATCGGCGGGACCCGCCCGGCGGCGCAGATGCAGGCGCACCGCTACGACCGGCATGCCGCCCTGCTGGCGGGATGCGCCGGCCTGCCGCCGCTGCGCACCGCGATCGTCCATCCCTGCGACGAGGACACGCTGCAGACCGCCGTCGCGGCGGCCGAGGCCGGGCTGATCGACCCGGTGCTGATCGGCCCGGCCGCGACGATCTGCTCGGTGGCCGCCCTCTGTCAGCTCGACCTCCGCCCCTACCACCTGATCGGCGTCGACCACGATCACTCGGCGGCCGAAACCGCCGTCACGCTGGCCCGGGTCGGCAAGGTCGAGGCCATCATGCAGGGAAGCCCCGACGCCGAGGATCTGATGACCGAGGTGGTCGAGAGGGAGGCCGGTCCGGACCTGCCGGCGCTGGATCTGGAGTCCGGCATCGTGCTGGGCGCCGAGGTGCCGGTGATCCTCGCCAGCCGCGCCGACACGATGCGGGCGCGCCTGACCTGCTGCGCCATCGCCTCGCTGCTCGCCACGTCGCGCCGCAGGCCGTCGCTGGCGGCGGAATGACCGCCGCCATGCCCCCGATCAAGAAGTCGCCACCCAAGACGCCACCACCAGGACGCTGCCACGGCCCGCCGTGGCGGCGCCGGTCAAGGCGCGCCATCGCGTAGAGGACCATCATGAAGCAGCCATCGACCGCCTTGACCGGCACAGCACCGCAGAAAAAGTTCATCCACAAGATCCTGATGGCTGCCACCGCGCTGATCACGCTGTCGGTCGGCGTGCTCGGACTCTGGATTTATCTGCTGTCGTCCCAGTCGCTCCAGACCGAGCTCGATGAGAAGGTGCGGGCGGCCGGCGTCGGCGCCGCCGACGGCATCCAGAAATGGCTGGACGGCCGGCTGATCCTCGTCCGCACCGTCACGGAGGACATCACCGGTGCTGAGCCCGGTGCGCTGCTGTCGCTGGTGTCGCGCAAGACGCTCGGCGACGTCTTCTCCGAGGTCTATTTCGGCGCCGAGGCGGACGGCCGCATGGTCTCCTCCGTCGCCGCGGAATTTCCCGCCGGCTACGACCCGCGCAAGCGGCCCTGGTACCAGTCGGCGGTCAGGGTCAACGGCCTGACCATGTCGGAGCCCTATCAGGACGCCCGGACGAAGAAGATCGTCATCGGCGCGTCCATGCCGGTCACCGCCGACGGGAAGCTGCGGGGCGTCGCCGGGGCCGACCTGTCGATGGATGCCCTGCAGTCCTTCCTGCGCTCGATCGAGCTGGGCGGCAAGGGCTTCGTCTTCCTGGTGGACGGCGACGGCAAGGTGCTGGTGCATCCCGACGAGGCCAAGGTGATGAAACCCTCCGGCTACAAGCCGGCCGGCGGCGCCACCATTGCCGATAACAGCCAGCTCGTCAGCTTCTACCGCATCGAGGGGCTGCCCAGCCTCACCTGGTACGTCGGCGTGTCGATGGACCAGGAGAAGGTGATGGCGCCGATGCGTCTGCTCTCCAAGGCGCTGACCGCCACCGTCATCGGCGCCATCGTCTTCGTCGTGCCGCTGCTCGGCCTGCTGATCGTGCGCATCGTCGCCCGGCCGATCACCAGCATGACCCGGGCGATGTCGCGGCTCAGCGCCGGCGACCTCACCGTCACCATCCCGGCGCTCGACCGCCGCGACGAGATCGGCGCCATGGCCCGCTCGCTGGAGATCTTCAAGGAGACCCTCGCCCACAACCGCGCCATGGAGGAGGAGGTCCGGCGCACCCGCGAGCAGGCGGAGCAGGAAAAGCGCGGCGCCCTGCGCCGCATGGCCGACACCTTCGAGGCCAACGTCAAGGCGATCGTCGGCCAGGTCACTTCGGCGGCGAGCCGCATGAAGTCCAACTCGCAGCAGCTCTCCGACATGGCGGAGGACGGCCGGCTGCGCGCCACCGCCGTCGCCGCGGCGGCCGAGGAGGCCTCGGTCAACGTGCAGACGGTGGCGGCCTCGGCGGAGGAGATGACCAGCTCGATCGGCGAGATCACCCGGCAGGTCAACCACTCCAGCCAGGTCGCCCAGCAGGCGGCCCAGCGCTCCGACGAGGCGTCGCGCAACGTGCAGCTCCTGGCCGACCAGGCGCGCAACATCGGCGCGGTGGTGCATCTGATCAACGAGATCGCCAGCCAGACCAACCTGCTGGCGCTGAACGCCACCATCGAGGCGGCGCGGGCGGGAGAGGCCGGCAAGGGCTTCGCCGTCGTGGCGTCGGAGGTCAAGCATCTGGCGACCCAGACGGCGCGGGCGACCGAGGAGATCTCTGCCCAGATCGCCTCGATGCAGGAGGCGACGAACGGGGCGGTCGGCGCCATCGCGGCGATCGCCGCGGTGGTGACGCAGATCAACGAGGTGTCGACCACCATCGCGGCGGCGGTGGAGGAGCAGGACGCGGCCACCCGCGAGATCGCCCGCAACGTGCAGCAGGCGGCGGCGGGAACGCAGGAGATCTCGCACAACATCGGCGGCGTGCAGCAGATCGCCGACGGCACCGGTACCGCCGCCCATCAGGTGCTCGACGCCGCCGGCACCCTGTTCCGCGACTCCGAACGGCTGTCGCAGGAGGTCGAGCGCTTCATCAGCGAGGTCCGCGCCGGCTGAGGACGCGGTGGATCAAACGGGCGCCGTGCCACCGGCCGGCGCCCGTCCGGATTCAGGGATCAGTAGGCGAAGGCCTGATACTGCTCCGTCTGGCCGTCGTCGAGACTGTCGACCACCGGGTTGAAGCGCAGCAGATGGCGGGCGCGATCGGACAGGCGGGCGTGGACGGAACGCGGAACGCGGATGCTGACCTCCGGACGGAACAGCCAGCGGCGGCTGTAGCCCAGCACGACCATCGGCCGCGGCTGATCGGTGCGGTTGGGCGTTCCGCGGTGCAGGTGACGGACGTCGCGGATCATCACGTCGCCCAGCGCCATCGGCACCGTCTCCAGCGGGATCTCGCCGGACCTGATCTTCGCCAGGGCCTCGTCCCGGTTCATCAGGTGGGTTCCCCTGGCGATCTCGATCGGACCGTTCTCCAGCGTGACGTCGCACAGCGCGAAGTTCACGGCGAGCTGGAAGGACGGCGTCTCGCGGCCCCATTCCGGGAACAGGGGCGGCGTGTCGCGATGGATCTCCTGATGCTCCGATCCCAGAACCGGCGTGTCGGTCGCAAGCTGGCAGAACACCGGGTCGGGGCCGACGAGGCGCTGGACGACGCCCAGGATATCCTCGTCCTCGAAGATTTCCGGGTCCGCGAACGGGGCGTCGAACGGCAAGGTGACGTAGAAGCGGCCCTTGCCGCGGTTCTGCATGTGCCCCTCCCGTTCGACATGGCGGTCGAACAGGGGCTGGAACGCCTCCCTCCAGGCTTGCAGCGTCGCCTTCGGCAGATGGTCCTTCAGGACGACATAGCTGTCGCGCCTGACGGTCTCGGCCAGGGCGTCGAGGGTGGCGGAATCATAGCGGCCGGTCATGGTGGCAGTGCTCCCTCAGGAAAACGCGCGGTGGTGGAGAAGTCCCGTCAGCCGGTCCGCCGCGCCGTCAGGCGGCTTTGCAGAACGACGACGACGAGCAGGAAGAGACCGCGGATCACCGATTGCCAGTAGGCACTCAGGCTGATGGCCCCGCGGCCGTTCTCGAAATTCAGGATGTTGAAGATCAGGCCGAGCAGCAGGACGCCCGACAGCGTGGCGCCGACCGAGCCGATGCCGCCGGTGAGCAGCGTTCCGCCCACCACCACGGCGGCGATGGCGAACAGCTCCCACCCCGCCCCCTCGGTCGGCTGGCCGGCGCCGAACTGCGATGCCAGGATCACCCCGGCCAGCCCGGCCAGCCCGCCGGAGAGGACGTAGACGGCGATCTTCACGCGCCGGACCGGCAGGCCCATCAGGCGCGCCGCCTCCTCGTTGCCGCCGACCGCCAGCGTGTTGCGGCCGAAGGCCGTGTAGTTCAGCGCCAGCGAGCCGAGCAGGTAGGCGGCGGCGGCGATCAGGGCCGGGACCGGCAGGCCGAACAGGTCGCCCTGGCCGAGCTCGATGAACAGGCCCTCCCACGACACGGAGACGGACTGGTTGCCGGCGAGCAGCAGCGCCATCCCGTTGGCCGCGAGCATCGTCGCCAGCGTGGTGATGAAGGGCAGGATGCCGCCCCAGGCGATGACGAGACCGTTGACCAGCCCGGTCAGCAGCCCCGCCCCGATTCCGGCGGCGAGCGCCGGCACCAGCCCGTAGGGGCTGACCAGGGCGGACACGACGCTCGCCATGGCGGCGACGGCCCCGACCGACAGATCGATCCCGCCGGTCATGATGACGAAGCACATGCCGAGCGCCACCAGCGCGAACATGGCGTTGTAGCGCAACAGGCTCAGCACGTTGTAGGAGCCGAGGAAATTGTCGTAGCGCAGCGCCCCGAACAGGATCAGCAGCAACAGCGCCACCAGCACCCCCTGCCGGCCGATCAGGCTGGCGGCACGGGCCGCGCCGAGGCTGCGGCGGCGAGGAGGCATGGATCCGGCGGTGATCGGGGTGGTGGTCGGGGCGGTCATCGGGATGCTCCCTGACGTTGCAGCCAGACGGCCAGCAGGATGATCGCGGCCTTGACCACCAGGGCGGCGGCATCCGGCACCCCGTTGGCGAGCAGCGTGTAGCGGACGAGCTGGATGATGAGCGCGCCGAGCAGCGTGCCGATCACCGTCGCCCGTCCGCCGGTCAGCAGCGTGCCGCCGACCGCCACGGCGGCGATGGCGTCCAGCTCCATGCCGAGGCCGATCAGGTTGGCGTCGGCCGACGAGTTGATGGAGATGACGATCAGGCCGGCGATGCCCGACAGCAGCCCGCTGATGGCGTAGACGGCCAGCTTGACCCGCGCCACCGGGATGCCCGCCAGACGCGCCGCCCCTTCGTTGCCGCCGGTCGCCAGCACGTGGCGGCCATAGACGGTGGCGCGCAGCACCCAGGCCATGGCGAGCACGATGACGACCATCAGGACCGCCTGCACCGGCACCCCGGAGATCCGCCCCAGCCCGATCCACTGGAAGGACGGGTTGGAGAAGGTCTGCAGATTGCCGTTGGTCATCACCTGCGCGATGCCCCGCCCGGCGATGAACAGGACCAGGGTCGCGATGATCGGCTGGATGCGGAAGCCGGTGACGAGGACGCCGTTGAAGAGACCGAGCGCCGCCGTGACCAGCACCGGCACCCCGAGCGCCAGCGCGACCGCCGTGGTCGGGTCGAGCGGGCCGAACAGGCTTCCTCCGAGGATCAGCGGGGCGAGCGCCCCGGCGATCGCCATGAGCGAGCCGACCGACAGGTCGATCCCCCCCGTGGCGATGACCAGCGTCATCCCGACGGCGACGATCACGATGGTCGCGACCTGCGTCAGGTTGACGAAGAAGGTCTGCCAGGTCAGGAAGTTCGGCGTCACGGCGACGTTGAAGACCAGCAGGGCCAGCAGGGCGAGCGGCGCCCCCCAGTCCCGCATCCGGCGGCCCATCCGCCGGGCAGGGGCTTCGCTGCGCTTGCTCAGGCTCAGTTCAGCCATGGGCGGTCTCCGCCGGATCCTGGGAGTGGCCGTGCGCCATGGCGTGCATCAGCGCCGGCTCGCTCACCGCATCGCCATCCAGTTCCGCGACCGTGCGGCCGTCGCGCAGCACCACGACGCGGTCCGCCCCCTCGACGAGTTCCTCCAGTTCGGACGAGATCATCAGGACGCCCATGCCGCCGTCCGCCAGCTCCTGGATCAGCGCCTGGATTTCCGCCTTGGCGCCGACGTCGATGCCGCGCGTCGGCTCGTCGAGCAGCAGCACCTTCGGGTTCATGCAGAGCCAGCGGGCGAGCAGCACCTTCTGCTGGTTGCCGCCCGACAGCTCGCGGATCTTCTGGTCCGGCGAGGCGCATTTGATGCCCAGCCGGCGGATGAAGGTCCAGACGACCGACTGCTGGTGGTAGGTGTCGACGATGCCGGCCCGCGACATGGCCGGCAACAGCGCCAGCGTCATGTTCTCGCGGATCGACATGTCGGGGATGATGCCCTCGCTCTTGCGGTCCTCCGAGCAGAAGCCGATGCCGGCGCGGATCGCGTCGGCGGGACTCTGGAAGCGCACGGGACGGCCGTTCAGGCGCAACGTCCCGCCCTCCAGGGCATCGGCCCCGAACAGCACCCGGGCGACCTCCGTCCGGCCGGAGCCGAGCAGCCCGGCCAGCCCGACGATCTCGCCGGCCCGCAGCTCGACGCTGGCGTCCTGCACCCGGCGGCCCTGCCGCAGCCCTTCGACCGCCAGCAGCGGTTCCCGCCCGTGATGGGCCGATCCGGTGAATCCGGTGGCGCCGCCGCGCTCCACCTCGGTCATGCGGCGGCCGAGCATGGTGGAGACCAGTTCCAGCTTGCCGATGTCCCGCATGGCGCTGGCGGCCACCGTGCGGCCGTCGCGCATGACGGTGACGCGGTCGCAGACGGCATAGAGCTCGTCGAGGCGATGGCTGACGAAGATGACCGAGACGCCGCTTTCCTTCAGTTGGCGGATGACGCCGAAGAGGATCTCCACCTCCTGCTCGTCGAGGGAGGAGGTGGGCTCGTCCATCACCACCAGCCTGGCATCGAACGACACGGCGCGGGCGATGGCGACCATCTGCTGAACGGCGATGTTGTAGCTGCCGAGGGGCCGGCGCACGTCGATCTCGATCCCGAAGCGGCGGAGCAGCTCCGCCGCGCGGTCATGCACCCGGCGCCAGTCGATCAGCCCGAACCGGCGCGGCTCGCGGCCGAGAAAGACGTTCTCGGCGACCGAGCGGAAGGGGACGAGGTTGACCTCCTGGTAGATGGTGCTGATTCCCAGGCGCCGGGCGTCCTTGGGCGAGGACGGATCGATAGGCCGGCCGTCGAACAGCACCTCGCCGACGTCGCGGCGGTAGGCGCCGGTCAGGATCTTGATGAGGGTGGATTTCCCCGCCCCGTTCTGGCCGATCAGCGCATGCACCTCGCCGCGCCCGACCTCCAGGGAAGCATCGGTCAATGCCGCGACCCCGGCGAAATGCTTGCCGATGCCGCGCATCGACAGCAGTGGAGATGCGCCCATCACGCTTGATCCACAGGTTGTTGGTCCTGAGACCGGGGGTGGTCCTGGGACCGGGATCGGCCCCGTCGGCGCCCGGACGGCCGGACCGGGCGCCGCGCTCCGGATCAGAATGCCTCGCCGATCTTCGCCGCGGCGTTGGAGGCGTCGAAGAACTGGTCCTCGTTGATGATCTTCGGCTCGATCTTCTCGCCCTTCGCATAGCGCAGCGCGGTATCGAAGGCCTTCGGGCCGAAGCGCGGGCTGCATTCGACGGTGGCTCCGAGCTTGCCGTCGATGATCGCCTGCAGCGCGTCGCGGGTGCCGTCGATCGAGACGAGCCGGATGTCCTTGCCCGGCGTCCTGCCCGCCGCCTCGACCGCGGCGATGGCGCCGATCACCATCTCGTCGTTGTGGGCGTAGATGGCGGTGGCGTCGGGATGGGCCTGCAGCAGCGTCTCGGTGACCTGCCGCCCCTTGTCCCGGACGAAATCGCCGGACTGGCTGGCGACGATCTTCATCCCCGGATTCTTGGCGATCACCTCCTCGAAGCCCTTGCGGCGGTCGTTGGCGGGGGACGAGCCGGCGGTCCCTTCGAGCTGGATGATCCTGGCGTTGCCGTTGGTCGCCTTGACCAGCCATTGCGCGGCACGGCGCCCTTCCTCGACGAAGTCGGAGCCGATGAAGGTGACATAGTCGCGGCCGGCCTTGGCGACGCTCTCGTCGACCGTCCGGTCGAGCAGGATGACCGGAATCCCGGCGCGCTTCGCCTTCATGACGGCGGGCACCAGCGGCTTCTCCTCGCGCGGGGCCAGGAAGATCAGGTCGACGCCCTGGGCGATCATGCTGTCGACGTCGGCCACCTGCTTGGCGGCCGAGCCGGCCGCATCGGTGTAGACGAGCTGCCAGCCCCGCTTCGCGGCCTCGGCCTTCATGCTCTCGGTCTGGGCGATGCGCCAGGGGTTGTTGCTCTCCGTCTGGGCGAAGCCGACCTTGTAGGTCTCTTTCTGCTTCATCGCCGGCAAGCCCTGCGCCCCCGCCGATGCCGCCACGAAGGTGGCGGCCGCGCATGCCAGACCCACGGCGAGGCGCCGCACGTCGAACGTGATCATGGTCTTCCCTCCTGTCTCGCAGCCCGCCCGGTCCGCATCGGGATGGCGCCTTTTGGTTTGTTTGCTAAGCGGAGCATCGACAGGGGCGCAGCATGCGCGAGGTAATTTTATTGGTCAACATGCGCTAAAGTATTGCGGCACCGGTCAGGGGTAGCGCTGCCAAAGCCTCTGTTTGGAGCGATCATGACATGGTAATAATTAGCAATGCCGGGCCGTGGCCAGGGGGAAGCAGCGGTGGGATCGGAACGCAGACGACGACCGACGATGACCGACGTGGCCAAGCTGGCCGGGGTCTCGCAGTCCAGCGTGTCGCTCGTGCTGAACAACATGACGGGCGCGCGCATCTCCGAGGCGACGCGGCAGCGGGTGTGGGAGGCGGTGCGGGCGATCGGCTACCAGTTCGAGCCGCGCGGCCACCAGCCGCTGCCGGCGAGCGGCCCGGTGCCCAAGACGCTGATCGGCTATCTGGTGGACGAGATCTCGACCAGCCCGCATCCGGTCCAGTCGGTCGACGGCGCGCGGGAGGCGGCGTGGGAGCATGACTGCGTCGTCGCCGTCCACACCACCCGCAGCAATCCGGAGCTGGAAGCGGCGTCCCTGGCGGCCCTTCTCGCCAACCCGGCGCTGGTGGGGATCGTCTATTCGACCATCTTCACGCGCAAGGTGGAGCTGCCGCCCTTGCTGGACGGCATCCCGACCGTGCTGCTGAACTGCACCACCGCGGACCGCAGCCGTTCCTCGGTCATTCCGGGGGATGTGGCGGGTGGCCATGCGGCGACCGAACGGCTGATCCGTGCCGGGCACAGCCGCATCGGCTTCATCAACGGCGAACCGTGGATGGATGCGGCGCGCGACCGCTACAAGGGATACCGGCAGGCACTGGCGACCGCCGATCTGCCGGTCGACCCGCAGATGGTGCGCGAGGGGGAATGGTCGCCCAGCAGCGGCTACCGGCACACCCGCTCCCTGATGAGCGAGCCCCGCCCGCCGACGGCGATCTTCTGCGGCAACGACCTGATGGCGGTCGGCTGTCTGGAGGCCCTGAAGGAACTGGGGCTGCGGGTGCCCGACGACATTGCCGTGATCGGCTTCGACGACCAGGAGATCGCCCAGCACACCCGCCCGCCGCTGACCACCGTGCTGCTGCCGAACTACGAGATGGGCCGCTGGGCGGTGGAGCAGTTGATCTCGGAGGTCATCCAGGGGCGTGCCCCGCGCCCGATGCAGGTGAAGATGGATTGCCCGCTGGTGGAGCGCGACACCGTCCCGCCGGTCGCGGGCGGCTCAGGCACGGTCGACGGCGACGACGCGCTGATGGAGGAGGAGATGCGGGGCTGAGCGGAGCCCGCCCCGCCTCCCGCCGTCAGGCCGGAAGCCCGTCGGCCGCCGGCGCCGCCTGGGCGCGGCGCGCCCGCTGCAGCTCCATGAAGTCCCGCCCGGCATGGTAGGAGGACCGGGTCAGGGGGCTTGCGGAGACCATCAGGAAGCCCTTGGCCCGCGCGACACTCTCATACTCCGCGAACTCCTCCGGCGGGGCATAGCGCACCACCGGATGATGGCGCGGCGTCGGCCGGAGGTACTGGCCGATGGTCAGGAAATCGACCCCGGCCGCCCGCAGGTCGTCCATCACCTGCAGCACCTCCGCCCGCTCCTCGCCCAGCCCCAGCATGATGCCGGACTTGGTGAAGGTCTCCGGCTGCCGCTCCTTCACCCGGTCGAGCAGCCGCAGCGAGTGGTAGTAGCGCGCGCCCGGCCGGACGGTGCGGTAGAGCCGCGGCACGGTCTCCAGATTGTGGTTGTAGACGTCGGGCCGCGCATCGGCGACCGCCTCGATGGCTCCGGCCTTGTTGCGGAAGTCGGGGGTCAGGATTTCGATTGTCGTGGCGGGGGAGGCGGCGCGGATCCGCCCGATGCAGCGGACGAACTGCCCCGCCCCGCCGTCCTCCAGATCGTCGCGGTCGACAGACGTGATGACGACGTGGCGCAGCCCCATCTCCACCACCGTCTCGGCCAGCCGGTCGGGCTCGTGGGGGTCGAGCCTGTCCGGCCGGCCGGTCGCCACGTTGCAGAAGGCACAGGCCCGCGTGCACACGCTGCCCAGGATCATCACGGTCGCGTGCCGCTTGCTCCAGCATTCGCCGATGTTGGGACAGGCGGCCTCCTCGCAGACGGTGTGCAGCGCCTTGCGGCGGACCAGCGCGCGGGTGTCCTCGTAGGTCCCGCCGGCAGGCGCGCGGGCGCGCAGCCAGGACGGCCGGTCCGCCTGATGGACCGGCCCGGACAGGGTGGTTGCTGCGGGCGCGGCCGTCATCCCGCCATCTCCATCAGCTCGGCCGGGCGGACGATGATCTTCACGTTGCGGTCCTTGTTGTGGACCAGCTCCTCGAAGCCGCTGGAGACGATCTCGTCCAGCGTGATGCGCCCGGTGATCAGCGGCTGGACGTCGAGCCGCCCGTCGGCGATGAAGCTGATGACGTCGGCGAATTCGCCGTTGTAGGCCAGCGAGCCGATCACCTGTTTTTCCGTCGCCACGATCTCGAAGAAATTGAACTCGCTCGGCTCCTCGAAGATGCCGACCAGCACGGCCTTGCCGGCCTTGCGGATCACGTCGAGGGTGAGCTTGGCGGTGTTGCGGTTGCCGATGCACTCGAAGGAGACATCGGCGCCGTAGCCGCCGGTCAGCGCCTTCACCTCCGCCACCGCGTCGCATTCCTTGGGGTCGAGCACGACGGTGGCGCCGACCTCCATGGCCTTCCGCTTGCGCGCGGCCGACATCTCCAGGACGATCACCCGCCCCGCGCCGGCCGCCCGCGCGCACATGATGGTGCAGAGCCCGATCGTGCCGGCGCCGACCACCACCACCGTCTGCCCGACGATGGAGCCGGCCTTCTTCACCGCGTGCATGCCGACCGCCAGCGGCTCGATCAGGGCGCCGGCCTCGGTCGGGAAGCCCTCCGGCAGCTTGTAGAGAAGCTCGGCCGGAACGTTGACGTAGCTGGCGAAGGCGCCGTTGTTCATCAGCCCGGTGAAGGCCAGCTTCTCGCAGATGTTGTACATGCCGTGCTTGCAGTAATAGCAGGTGCCGCAATGCTGGCAGGCGTCGGCCGCCACCCGGTCGCCCACGGCGAAGCCCTCGACCCCCTCGCCCAGCCGGAGGATCTCGCCGCTGAACTCGTGGCCCAGGATGCACTGCCCCTTCAGGCCGGTCAGCGGATGGGGCTGGTCGACGGGGATGAAGACCGGGCCGGCGACATATTCGTGCAGGTCGGACCCGCAGATGCCGCACCAATGCACCTTGATCTGCACCCAGCCGGCGGGCGGGGGTCGGGCAGCGGCACCTGCTCCACGCGGATGTCGTTGCGGCCGTGCCAGACGGCGGCCTTCATGCTGGTCGCGATGCTCATGGCGTTTCCTTCCAGGTGTTTTTTTATCGGATGGGAGGTCCTGCGCTCAGACGAAGACCATGCCGCCGTCGACCATCAGCGACTGGCCGGTCATGAAGTCCGAGTCCGACGAGGCGAGGAAGCGTGCGACGCCGACCAGATCCTCGGGTGCCGACGGCCGTCCCAACACGGCCCCGGCGGCGAACATGTCGAAGGCCTCGTTCTCGGTCCTGGTGAGGCCGGTGTCGCGGAAGCCCTGGTCGATGATCTTCCACATCGGCGTCGCCACCACGCCGGGACAGATGGCGTTGGCGGTGATCCCGTCCTTGCCGAAGGCGCGGGCGGCCGCCTGGGTCAGGGCGACGACGGCGAATTTGCTGGCGGAGTAGTGGGCGAGCGGCTCGTAGCCCTGCTTGCCGGCGATCGAGGCGGTGTTGACGATCTTGCCGCCGCCGCCCTGGGCGCGGAAGGTCTTGATCGCCTCCTGCATGCCGATCAGCACGCCGAGCGCGTTGACGTCGGTGACGGTGTGCCAGTCCTCCTCGGTGATGTCGAGGAAGGGCTTGGTCTGGGCGATGCCGGCGTTGTTGAAGAGGACGTCCAGCCGTCCGTGGGCCTTGACGGTCTCGTCGATCATCCGGCGGACCGCGGCGCGGTCGCGGACGTCGACGGCGACGGCGATGGCGGTGCCGCCCTCGGCACGGATGGCGTCGGCGACCTGCCGCGCGTCCTCCCCCGTGATGTCGGCGATGGTCAGCCGGGCGCCGTCGGCGGCGAGCGCGCGGGCGATGGCGGCACCGATGCCGCGGCCGGCCCCGGTGATGGCGATGCACCTGTCCTTGAGGTCTGGCATCAGAGGTCTCCTGCGGCCGGCGCGCGGGGCGCCGGCCTCCTGGGAGGTGGAAGGGATCAGATGGCTTCGGCGATGTGATCCTTGACGAGGGCGTTGACCTTGCCGGCCGCTTCCATCTGGACCATGTGGCCGGCGTTCGGGATCACCTCCACCCGCGCCGCCGAGCCGAGGCCGGCGGCATGGGCGGCGGGGATGACGCGGTCCTTCTCGCCCCACACGACCAGGATGGGGATGCCGGTCTCCGCCAGCTCCCCGGCGAGCCGGTCGGCCTGCCGCCCGCCCTCGAACAGCGCGCCGGACAGGGCGCGCAGCGCGCCGTCCACCCCATCGAGCCGCTTGTACTTCAGCAGGTCGTCGACCATCTGGCGGCTGACCAGCCCCGGATCGGCGAACAGGATCTCCAGCACCGGCTTCAGGTCGCGCCGGGACGAGGCCTTGACGAAGCCGTCGATGTAGTCGCGGTTGACCTCCTCCCCCAGCCCGGCGGAGCAGATCAGCGAGAGGGAGCCCACCCTGTCGCGGGCGTCGAGTGCCGTGCGCATGGCGACCGCCCCGCCCATCGAATGGCCGACGAGATGGGCGCGCCCGATGCCGACCGCGTCCATGAAGTCCAGCACCGCCCGCGACAGGCCGGAGAGCGACGGGTCGGCCAGCGACTTGGCCGACTGCCCGTGCCCGGGCAGGTCCAGCGCATAGACGGTGGCGGTCTCCGCCAGCGCGTCGATGGTGAACAGCCAGTTGTCGAGGTCGCCGCCGAAGCCATGGACCAGCAGCACCGTCGGCTCGCCCTCGCCGCGCCTGGCGTAGCGGATGGAGCCCGCCGCCGTCTCGACGAACTCGTAGCGCGGACCGGCGTCGGCGCCCTCCCCGTCCTCGTCGCCGGACGGCGCGGCGTAGCCGGCGATGAAGGCGTCGATCTCCTCGTCCGGCACGTCGGGTTCCGACAGCACGGCGATCAGCGCCTTCACCGGATAGATGTTGCCTTCTTCACCCAGCACGCGGCGCAGGATGCCGGTCTCGCCGGCCTCCACGACGTTGGTGATCTTGTCGGTCTCGACCTCCAGCAGGTCGTCGCCCAGCTTGACGGTGGCGCCCGGCTGCTTCAGCCAGCCGGTGACCTTGCCTTCCGACATGGACAGGCCCCATTTGGGCATGACGATGGGCTTGATGCGCTCGTTCGACAGGGACATGAACTCGGCTCCGGATTCAGGCGGCGATGGTGCTGCGGGACTGGCCGGCCGGCTCCAGCGTCCGGCGGGCCGCCGCGGCGATGGCATCGGCGCTGGGGATGTAGAGGTCTTCGAGGACGGGCGAGAAGGGCACCGGCGTGTGCGGGGCGGAGACCATCCGCACCCCCGCCTTCAGCGCGCCGAAGGCGTTCTGGCCGACGAAGGCGGCGATGTCGGTGGCGAGGTTGCAGCGCGGATGCGCCTCGTCCACCACCACCAGCCGTCCGGTGCGCTCCACGCTGTCGATGATGGTGTCCCAGTCGATGGGCGACAGGGTGCGCAGGTCGATCACCTCGGCCTCGACCTTCTCGCGCGCCAGCGCATCGGCCGCGTCCATGGCGCGGTGGACGGTCAGGCCGTAGCTGACGATGGTGACGTCGTCGCCGTCGCGCAGCACATTCGCCTCGCCGAAGGGGATGGCGTAGGACTCGGCCGGAACCTCCGTCTCCAGCCCGTAGAGGTTCTTGTGCTCGCAGAACAGAACCGGGTCGTTGTCGCGGATCGACTGGATCAGCAGCCCCTTGGCGTCATAGGCGTTGGAGGGACAGACGACCTTCAGGCCGGGAATGTGGGTGAACAGCGGGGTCAGCATCTGCGAGTGCTGGGCCGCGGCGCGGAAGCCGGCGCCGACCATGCCGCGGATGACCACCGGCGTCTCCGCCTTGCCGCCGAACATGTAGCGGAACTTGGCCGCCTGGTTGAAGATCTGGTCGAAGCAGACGCCCATGAAGTCCATGAACATCAGCTCCGCCACCGGGCGCAGGCCGCAGGCGGCGGCCCCGATCGCCGCCCCGATATAGGCGGACTCCGACAGCGGCGTGTCCATCAGCCGGTTGCCGTGCTTGGCGTAGAGCCCCTTGGTGACGCCGAGCACGCCGCCCCAGGCGTCGTCCTCGCCGGGCGCGCCGGTGCCGCCGACGATGTCCTCCCCCATCAGGATGACGGTGGGATCGCGGCGCATCTCGAGGTCCAGCGCCTCGTTGATCGCCTGCTTCATGCTGATCTTGCGCGACATGGTGTTTCCTCCGGTCTCGCGGACCTTTATCGGTCTCAGTAGGTGACGTAGACGTCGGTCAGCAGGTCGGCCGCGACCGGCTGCGGCGCCGCCTTCGCGCAGCGCACCGCGTCCTCGATCAGGGCCGCGACCTCGCGGTCGATGGCCTGCAGCTCGTCGCGGGAGACGACGCCGGCCTCGGTCACCCGCTCGCCCAGCAGGGTCAGGCAGTCGCGGGTGGCGCGCAGGTTCTCCACCTCGCCCTTGGCGCGGTAGGTCTGGGCGTCGCCTTCGAAATGCCCGTAGAAGCGGACCATGTTGCATTCGAGCAGCGCCGGGCCACCGCCTTCGCGGGCGCGCCGGATGATCTCGCCCGCCGCCTCGTACACCGCGAAGAAGTCGGTGCCGTCGACCGTGACGCCCGGCAGACCGAAGCCGGTGGCGCGGTCGATGTAGCTGTCGCAGGCGACCGCCCACTCCATCGCGGTGGATTCGGCATAGCCGTTGTTCTCCACCACGAAGATGACCGGCAGGTTCCACACCGCCGCGAGGTTCATGCTCTCCAGGAAGGTGCCCTGGTTGGAGGCGCCGTCGCCGACGAAGGTGATGCCGACCCCGCCGTCGCCGCGCACCTTGGCGGCCAGCGCCGCACCGCAGATCAGCGGCGCCCCGGCCCCCAGGATGCCGTTGGCGCCCATCATGCCCTTGGACAGGTCGGCGATGTGCATGGAGCCGCCCTTGCCCCGGCAGGCGCCGGTGGCACGGCCGTAGATCTCCGCCATCATCTCGTGGACGTCGACGCCCTTGGCGATGCAGTGGCCGTGGCCGCGGTGGGTGGAGGCGATGCGGTCGTTGTCGTTGAGGTGCATCATGATGCCGGTGGCGCAGGCCTCCTCGCCGGCATAGAGGTGGACGAAGCCGGGGATGTCGCCCTTGGCGAAGTCGATGTGCAGCCGCTCCTCGAACTCGCGGATCGTCCGCATGGTCCGGTAGGCCTGCAGCAGGTCCGCCTTGCTCAGCGGATAGGGGTTGTCGGTCACGGTCGTTTCTCCCATGCGATTGTTCTTGAGGGGGGTCAGAGCGCTGCGGCGACCGGCGCGGGTACGCCGGCCAGCAGCCTGTTGAGGGCGGCGTGCCGCATGCAGCCGCCCACGTCCACGGTGCGGAATGCCTCGTCCCGGAGCGTCAGGCGCACCCGGTCCCGCACCGAAAAGGAAATCTCCCGCTCGCCGTCGAGCGCGATGGAACCGGCCTTCGCCTCCGGCAGGAAGGGCACGCCGGCCGGCATGCGGCGCCAGTCGGTGACGCCGATCCGCGCCATCAGGCCGGGGGCGATGGGTGCCTGCAGGACGATGCCCTCCGCCCGGCTGTCCGCCGGGGCGAGGCGCAGCATCAGCCCGCCGCTCTCCCCGCGCTCCACCGGCTCGACGAGGCCGGCGATGGCCGACATGCCGATCACCTGCGGATCGGCGAAGGTGACGTAGAGCTCGCGGAAGCTCTCGGGCCTCCACAGCGCGCGGGCGCCGACATAGCGCTCGGTCACCAGAGCCACGTCGACCAGGGCGATCTCCGGCTCGTCCGCGTCGTTGACCGTGACGTCGATGCGCTTGTTGGCGGCGAAGGCCACCGGGGCCGGGATGAGGCCGGTGACGGCGAGCCCGGTGGCGAGCCCGGTGATGGTCGGCTCGCGGTGTTCGGGAAAGGCGTTGTTCGTGCCGGTCGAGATGCCGGCGACCGGCACGGCGCCGCAATGGGCGACCACCGCCCGGTGCGTGCCGTCGCCGCCCAGCACGACGATGGCCGAGACGCCGAGGCGCCGCATCTCGGCCGCCGCGCGGTGGGTGTCGGCGACGGTGCCGGTGACCGGCATGTCCAGGCGGCGCAGCGCCGGATAGGTCGCCTCGCCCCGCAGCCGGGCGCGGGTGAGGCCGCGCTCGACATGGCTGCCGATGCCGCCCTGTTCCGGCATCATCACCGCGTCCTCTATGCCGCAGGCCTTCAGGGCCGCCAGCACCCGCAGCACGATGTTGGCGCGGTCGGCGATCTGCAGGCCGGCCGCGTTGGCGACGACCCGGCGGATGTCCCGGGCGGACACCGGATTGGCGATGATCCCGACGACCGGAGCCACGATGCACTCTCCCTCGATCCTGCGTTTCGGGGGTACATCAGCAACTGCCGTGCCAGATTGTTCGTTTGATGAACTGTCCAGGACTCCCAAGGCCTTGCCGGGGGAGCCGTCGGGGACGCCGGCTGTGGCGGCCGCATCACCTGTTGCATCGCCTGTGGCAGGGGCCATGCAACAGGTGTTGCAGCGGAGCGCGGCGCCTCAGGACTGCCGGTGCGGCGCGACGATGCCGTAGCGGCGCATCTGCCGGTGGATGGTGGAGCGGTCGACCCCCAGATCGCGGGCGGCTGCCGATACGTTCCAGCGGCGGCGGCGCAGCACCTCGCGCAGCCGCTCCGCCGGCTCCTCCTCCCCGTGGCGGGAGCAGTCCGCGGCGGGAGGATCGCCGGCCGGCCAGGCATCGAAGGCGCCGCTGTGCTGCACCGGCTCGGGCAGGTCGGCCAGATCGATCGTGCCGTCGTCGCAGACGGCGCAGGCATAGTCCAGCGCGTTCACCAGCTCGCGCACGTTGCCGGGCCAGGAATGGGCGCGCAACGCCGCCAGCGCCGGGGCGGCGATGCTGTACTCGACGCCGTCATGCCGGCTGCGCTCCGCCAGCAGACGGTCGATCAGCCAGACGAGGTCGCCTCGCTGGCGCAACGGCGGCAGGGTGAAGACCGCGCCGTTCAGCCGGAAATAGAGGTCGTCGCGGAAGCGGCCCGCCTTGACCAGATCGACGAGGTTGCGGTGCGTCGCGGCGATCACCCGGACGTCGACGGACACCGCCTTGGTCCGGCCGATCGGGGTCACCTCGCGCTCCGCCAGCACGCGCAGCAGCCGGGTCTGCGAGGACAGCGGCATGTCGCCGATCTCGTCGAGGAACAGCGTGCCGCCGTCCGCCTCCAGGATCAGCCCTTTCTTGCCGCGGGCGGTGGCGCCGGTGAAGGATCCCGGCTCATAGCCGAACAGCTCGCTCTCGATCAGCGCCTCGGGCAGGGCGGCGCAGTTGACGGCGATGAAGGGCTTGCCGGCCCGGACGCTGGAGCGGTGGAGCGCCTTGGCGAAATGCTCCTTGCCCGTGCCGGTCTCGCCGTGGATCAGCAGGCTCATGCGCGTGTTGACCAGCTTCGCCGCCCGCGCCAGCACCGCCTTCAGGGCCGGATCGCCGCCGGACACCGCGCGCAGCGGCGGCGGCAGTTGCGGCTCGTCCGCCGCCTGCGGCCGGGGAATGAGGACGGCCGGCGGCGGCATCGCCTGGATGAACAGCGGGGTCCCGCTGCGCCGCAGCCGGATGGTGCGCTGATCGGTCGGCAGCGAGCGGACGAACCGCACCAGATCGTCCACCTGACAGTCGAAGAAGTCCGAGAAGCAGCGGCCGAGCAGCCCCGACCGGTCGGGCCCGCCCGGAACGGCGCTCGCCTGCCCGCCATCCCCCTGCCCGCCCTCCTCGGACGCCAGAAGGCGGGCTGCACGGCTGTTGAAGCCGATGATGCGTCCGCCGCCGTCCAGCGCCAGCACGAAGTCGGGATCGACCTCCGCGAACTCGTGCGAGGCGGAGAGCTTCACCACCCACTCGCGCCGGAAGTTGTTGTAGAGGCTGGCCGTCTCGATCTTGTGCGCATAGGCCCGCACGAGCTGCAGCGCCAGATACTGGCTGATCTTCGGTTCCGGCGAGCGCAGCGCCGAGATGTCGAGCACCGCCGCCAGCTCGCCCCCGCTGTGGAAGATGGGGGCGGAGGTGCAGGTCAGCGGGATGTGGGTGGTGTCGAAATGGTCGGACTGGTGGACGGTCAGCGCCTCGCCGGTGGCGATGCATGTGCCGACCGCGCAGGTGCCGGCCCGTCCCTCGTTCCAGTCGGCCCCGAGATAGAGGCCGGCGCGCCGCAGCCGGTCGTCGATGTTGGGGTCGCCGATGAAGTCGACGGTAATGCCGTTGTGGTCGGTCAGCAGCAGCACATAGCCCATGCCGGCGACCTGATGGTACAGCGACTCCAACCCGAAGCGCGCCATGCGCAGGAACTCGTCCATCGCATCGCGGTGCAGGCGCAGATGCTCGTTGGGCAGGATGTAGGCTTCGCGCCGGATGGTGGGGTCGAGCTTGTAGTCGGAGACGCAACGGCGCCAGGAGTCCGTGATGATGCCGTCGCGCCTGGAATCGCCGCCTTCGGATACGCGCACCAGCTCGTCGATATGGGCCGCTTTCGCGTTCTCCATCATCGTTTCCTCCCGGACAGATCTTCCGTACGATCGCCCAATTGTTTATGGGGCGAGCGTAACCGCAGCCCCCGTCCGGGGCAACCAGCGCGAAAGTACGACGCGGACCGGCCGCGTCATGGCGACGGCGTGGCGCCGGCCCCGGCGGCGGCGAACACGAAGTCGCTGCCTTCGGTGAAGGACGGCGCGCCTTGGGACACCCCTGTGACGTGGAGCCTGGAGCCGTCGCGGAAGGACAGCTCGGCAGTCCAGGAATAGCTGTCCGCATAGCGCGGGAACGGCGTGACCTTGGTGACGGTGACCGGGGCGGTCAGATCGTCGTGGCTGTAGCCCTGGAAGACGATCCGGTCGGTCTCGTCGTTGAAGCCTTGCAGGCTGTCGTCGCCGAAGCCTCCGCCCTCCCGCGCGAAGAGGAACAGGTCGCCCTCGTCGGCGAAGTTCACCGTGTTGCCGTCGGACGGCGACCCGCCGGCATCGATGCGGTCGTTGCCCCGCCCGCCGATGATCGTGTCGTGGCCGGCCCTGGCGGGCTCGGTCCCGTAGCCGACGATGTCCAGCAGGTCGTCCCCATCGCCGCCGTCCAGCAGATCGTCGCCGTATCCCCCGATCAGGATGTCCCGGCCGGCCATGCCGAGAATCACGTCGTTGCCGCTGTCGCCCCACAGCGTGTCGTTTCCTCCCATTCCGTTGATCGTGTCGTTGCCGATGTCGCCGTTGAACTCGTTCTCGCTCGAACTGCCGACGAAGCGGTTCGCCAGCTCGTTCCCCTGGCCGCCGCTGAAGACGCCGGGGACCGGCTCCTGGACGATCAGGTTCTCGACATTGGCATCGAGCCGCCACCAGCCCTTGACATGGACGGTGTCGATCCCCTCGCCGCCCCGTTCGCGGATGATGTCCTGGGGCGTCCAGGTATCGAAGCGGGTGTCGCTGCCGTTGACCCAATAGACGTCGTCGCCGGCACCGCCGATCAGGCTGTCCATATCCGTGTCGTCGCCGGCATAGAGCGTGTCGTTGCCGGTCCCGGCCAGCAGCGTGTCCATACCCTGGCCGCCGCCCATCAGGTCGTTGCCCGCACCGCCCTCCAGCGAATCGTTGCCCGCCGCCGCCCAGATCGTGTCGTTGCCGTCCTGCCCGTCCAGCCAGTTGTTGCCGCCGTTCCCCGTCAGCCGGTTGCCGAGGCCGTTGCCGGTCGCCGACCCGTTGGAGTCCGCTCCCTTTTCCTGCAGGGTCAGGTTCTCCAGGTTCGCTCCCAAGGCCCAGCCGTATCTGGCGAAGACGGTATCGATGCCCTCGCCCGCCGCCTCGACGACGGCGTCCTCCGGGCCGTTCACCCAGAAGCTGTCGTTGCCGGTGCCGCCGACCAGCCGGTCCGGGACGGCATCGTCGCCGGCGAAGAGCACGTCGTTGCCGGCACCGCCCTCCACCGTGTCGGTGCCGCCGCCACCGCCCAGCGTGTCGTCGCCGGCCAGGCCGAGGATCCATTGCGATCCCGCCGACCTCCAGATGGTGTCGTTGCCGTTGGTGCCCTCGACCCGTTCGACCGCCGCCGGATCGGACGGGGCGGCGCCCGGCACGGCCGCGGCGATACCGCCGGGCGACGGGGCCTCGGCCACCGGCGCCGCCTGAATGGGCCGGCCGCTTTCGCTGAAGACGTAGTCGCTGCCCTCCGTGAAGGACGGCACGCCCTGCGATATGCCGGTGACGTAGAGCGTGGAGCCGTCCTTGAACGCGACGTTGGCGACCCAGGACAGGGCCCCGGGATAGCGGGAATAGGGCGTGATGTCCGAGATGAGCACCGGACCGTCGAGGCTGTCGGGGCGATAACCCTGGAAGACGATGAGGTCGTTGCGATCGTTGAAGCCCGCCAGACGGTCGTGCCCGAAGCCGCCGTCCTTGGCCTCGAAGATGATCAGGTCGCCGGCGTCGGCGAAATCCACCTCGTCCGACTTGCCGGGGGTGCCGCCGCCGTTCAGATCGTCGTCCCCCTTGCCGCCGATCAGCGTGTCGCGGCCGGTGTTGACGGCGTTGAAGTCCGGACTGATGCCGAGACGGTCGTTGCCGTCGCCGCCGTCAAGCAGATCGTCGCCGGAGCCCCCGTCGAAGAAGTCGATGCCGTCCCGGCCGAGAAGGACGTCGTTGCCGGCGCTGCCCTGCAGGATGTCGTCGCCGCCCAGCCCGTCGAGCGTGTCGTCGCCTTCCCTGCCCAGCAGCCAGTTGCCGTAGGAGCTGCCGACGAGCCGGTTGGACAGGGCGTTGCCCCACCCGGTCAGGCCGTCATAGGGATCGCCCTCCTGGATGATCAGGTTCTCGGTGTTGTCGCTGAGCCACCAGGAGCCCTCGGAAATGACGGTGTCGATCCCCTCGTCGGGCTGCTCCACCGTGTAGTCGAGGTGGTCGAAGGGATCGATCCTGCCCCTGACGTAATAGAGATCATCGCCCGGGCCTCCGGTCAGGAAATCCCAGGAGATGACGTCGCCGGCGCGCAGCGTGTCGTTCCCGGCGCCGCCGCGCAGGCTGTCGCTGCCGGACCCGCCGTCGAGCAGGTCGTTGCCGGCGCCGCCCTCCAGGGAATCGTCGTCCCGGCCGCCCCACAGCGCATCGTTGCCGTCGAGGCCGATCAGCGTGTCGTTGCCCAGAAGGCCGAACAGCGCGTTGTCGCCGCTGTTGCCGGTCAGGCGGTTGGACAGGGCGTTGCCGGTGGCGGTGCCGTTGGCCGACGCCCCCTTCTCCTGGAGGGTCAGGTCTTCCAGATGGTCGCCGAGCGTCCAGCCATATCTGGCATGGACGGTGTCCCGGCCCCCGCCGCTGTATTCGACGATCGTGTCTTCCGGCCCGTTGACCCAGAAGGCGTCGTTGCCGGGCCCGCCGATCAGCCGGTCGGGATCGCCGTCGTCCCCGCCATAGAGCAGGTCGTCCCCGCTGCCGCCGTCCACCGTGTCGGTGCCGCTGCCCGGCCCCAACGTGTCGTTGCCGGCGAACCCCAGGAGCCACTGCGACCCTGCCCGCCGCCAGATCCTGTCGTTGCCGCTGGTGCCCTCGACCCGCTCGACCGCCATCGGACTGTCCTCCTGGCCCATTCCGGGAGCATGACCGCGGTGGCGTCCGTCACACCGCCTGTTGCGGGCGCTCACGGCCAGTCATGCAAGCCGAGCATGAAGCCGCGACCGGGGGAGTCAACTCGCCTGTTTCAGCACTGTTCTTCGGGAATAGGCGGTCCGGCGCGCACATCTCCGCCCTGCGTCCCGGGATTACTTGGTCGACTTCCCCGGTGGGCTGGCCGAAAGCTAGGGGACAAGCGCCGGCAGCGTCACCGGCAGCGTGACGAAGTCGCTGCGGGTGCCATCCGCCCCGGTCCGTTGCACCCCCACGGTCACCCGTCCGTCGATCCGGAGCGGCAGCGGCAGGGGAAGCACGTCGTAGAGGACGAGCCCGCCCGCCGCCTCCTGCGCTCCATAGCTGCCGGGGCTGCCCCGCTTCGCCAGCTCCGCCGCGCCGAGGGTGCCCGGCGCCCACCAGACGGTGAAGCGGCCGCCGCCGGGCGGGGTGGTGAAGCGCAGCTTCAGCATCGTGCGCTGATAGAAGTCGATGCCCAGCACCTGGACCTCGAAAGGCGGCGGCACCGGCGGCACCACCGGCTGGCGGATGGCGCAGACGACGGTGCCCGCCGGCCCCAGCCGGCCGAGATAGGACAGGCGCACCGTATAGGCCTCGATCGCCAGTCCCGGCGTCGGCGGCAAGGGATCGGCGAACGCCAGCTCCTCCGGCAGGCCCTTGGCCGGGAAGGCCGCGACCTTGGTCCACAGCGACGGATGGGTCGGGCTCTGGCTCAGCCGGGCCGGACCGGGCGCGAACAGCTCGGCCGTCGCAGCCTTGTCCGGTAGTCCGCCCGCAGACACGGCGAGATCGACGCTGGAGGGGCCGGCCGCCACGACGGCCTCGGTGAAGGCCCCGGCGGACAGGGTCCCGCCGACGAAGTCGCCGAGGCCGGCGGCGCCGGAGACGGCCACCCGGTAGCGGCCGGGCGCCATCTCGACCGGCATCCCGACCGTCACGTCGGCGGTACGGGGCGACGCGGCGCGGCGGTAGACGAAGACCTGCCCGCCGGCCCGCGCGACCAGGGGATCCGGCTGCCAGTCCGCAATCCCCTCGCGACCCGCCGCGCGCCGGATCCGGGTGGTGCCGGCGTCATGGCGGGCGGTTTCCAGCGGCGGGGGTGCCGGTTCGTGCACCAGCACGGGATTGACCGCCGGTCCCCAGCCGGAAAAGTCGCTCACGCGGTCCCAGCCGTCCTGCGCGCGGACACGCGCCTGCAGGGTGACGTCGGGAAAGACGACGTCGGGATTCCGGGAGACCGATCCCTGCAGGACCGGGGCGCCCGGCCGGCGGGTCCGGCTGAGGAAGCTGGTCCTGCGGCCGGGCGCCCCGGTGGCCGGGCTGGCGCTCACCGCCTCCTCGACCTCGACCCCGATCGCCTGGGGATCGGCCTGCTGCCAGGACAGCGTCGCACGGACCCGGTACTCCTCCTCCACCTCCATGACCGGGGAGAAGGCCTTGAGCGAGGCATGGGCGGCAAGGTCGAAGCCGCCCGGCAGCGGCGAGCGGCGCTCGCGCAGCCGGACCTCCGCTCCCGAATAGTGGGGGGGAGCCGGTGGCGACAGCGGCGTCGCCGTCCAGGGCGGGCAGACCACGAGGTTGCTGATCCCGCCGCTCCCCTCGCGGTCGACCACGCGGTAGGCCACCATGCCGGCGGGCGGCTTTGCCAGGATGTCGTCGGACAGCCGGTCGAGCTCGCTGCGGTCGCGGCGCGGCCCGTCGAAGAAGGCGAAGCCGGCGAGAAGCGCGAACTCCCAGCGCAGGCCGAGCAGCAGGGCCAGCCGGCCCCAGGCGGTCGGTTCCCCCGCCGGCGCCGCCGCAGGCGTTGCGGTCATCGCCTCGGCCGCCGCCTGCCGCAGTTCCTCCCATTCCCCGGACGACAGGGTGGGCGGCTGGTCGTAGCGCGGGGCGACGGATCCGAGGCCGACGCCGAAGCTCGCCTCCACCGCGATCTCGGCGATCGGCTCGAAACGCAGGCCGCGGTCGCGGAACAGGTCGAGCACCCGCAGATTGCGCAGGGTTCCCCAGACGGCGAAGACCAGCACCGTGTCGAGGCCGGTTCCCTCGGCATAGACGATGTCGCCGTTGGAGACGGTCCTGTCGAAGGCGGCGCTGCCGGTCGTCCGGTCGCGGATCAGGATGCGGCCCGCGCTGCCCTCCCACAGGAAGCTCACCGCCTGGACCGGACCGGGCAGCGCATGGGCGAAGGGGGGAAGGAAGCCGGCAACGGCGACGTCGCCCAGCCGGTCCCACCAGTCCGAGGGATAGGCGAGGGAGGTCTCCCGCGTCCGGTAGAGGTCGCGGGAGTCGAGCGGCGCCCGTTCGACGACCAGGGTCTTCGGCAACCCGACATAGCGCCCCTCGGCCGTCACCTCCTCCATGGGATAGTGCCAGCGCAGCCGGTTGCCGAAGGGCGCCTCGTCGATCCAGCCGAGTGCGGACAGATGGATGGTCATGGCTGCTCTCCCTCCTCGACACCCTGTTGCGGGGAAGCCGGCGCCGGGGCGTCCTGGTCCTGGGGTCCGGGTGCCCGAGCTCCGGGATCCGCGGCCGTCCCGGCATCGCCCGCTTCGTCCCGCACGGCTTCGTCCGGCGGGCGGTCGACGATCCGTTCCGCCCCGATGGGCCGCAGCGCGACCGTGCCCAGGGCACCGGCCGCCGCGGCGAGCCCGGTCCCGGCGACCGGCGGGTGCCCCGGTTCGGGCAGGGCGGGCGGCGGCGCCAGCGTCCGGGCATGCTGCGCCAGCGAGGCGAGAATGCGCGCCTCCACCTCCGCGGCGGGCAGGTCCTGCTGCACGGCCTCCTCCCAGATGCGCGGATCGAAGGGAATGTGCTTCAGCACCACCTCGATCAGGTCGAGGCGGAACTTCCCGGTGTCCGTCGGCAGCGGCCAGCCCGCCCCGAACGGCTGCAGGAAGCGGAGCGTCACCAGCTCCGGCCCGGCCCCGACCATGGCCGAGGGGCGCAGCGGCGGCAGCCCGGCGACCGCCGGATCGAAGCGCAGGGTCAGCAGATACTCGCCGCGCGGCAGCAGGATCGGCACGCCGGCCATGGTTCCGGTCAGGAAGGCGGCGCTGCCGTCCGGGCTCGGCAGGATGCCGACCGCGAGTTCCAGCGGGCGCCGGTGCGCGTAGCCGGTCGGGCAGCCGCCGGCCGGCTCGACATGCGACACCCGCAGGCCGGCGGCGACCCGGCGCCAGTCCACCGGCTCCGGCGTGCGCAGCCAGAGGGCGAAGGGGCGTCCGCCGTCGTCGGTCACCGCCTCCACGGTGGTCGATCCGGGCACGTCCTGGATGCCGGCCAGCGGCTCGGCCGCGGCCCCGAAGCGCACGCCGCTGGCGGCGGCGAAGCGGGCATAGCGCAGCCCGGCCGCCGCATCGGGCGGCCCCGTCAGCTCCGCCAGCGCCGCCGGCAGCCGCCAGGAGGTCGGCGGCGTCGCCAGCTCCGCCGGATAGGGCTTCAGCAGGTCGCCGAGTTCGAGGCTCGGCAGCAGCGGCTCGGCGGTGATGCTGCCGGAGACCTTGGCTTGCGGTACCGGCAGGGGCGTCAGCAGCGGCGCCAGACCGCCATGGCCGCCGGGACTGTCCTGCCACACCCAGGATTTCGGCGGCTTCGCCGGGGTGGCACAGGGCGGCTGCTCGTGCCGGCCGGCGGAATCGTAGCGGACCGTCAGGCAGGGTCCCGGCCAGGCGAGATGGTCGCGGAAGCTGTCGAAGCGGGACACGGCCCCCGTCCACTCGTCGATACGGATCTCGCCGTCCACCGGATGCGTGAACAGCAGTTCCAGCCTGGCGACGCCGCTCTTGGGCGGCAGGGCCGTCAGCACCATCTCCCTGTCGGGCGGTACGGCGCCGCCCTGCTTGACGATCCAGTCCTGGCTCTGCGGCAGAAGCGAACTGCTGCCGTCCGGCACGGCCGAAGGCGTCACGGCGCCGCCGATGCTGCTGCCGTCCGCCTCCCAGGTCAGCCGCAGCGACATCGGGTTCCTGCCGAAGACCTCGTGGATGTAGGGCACCAGGAAACGCACCGCGACGTGGTAGCGGCGGTAGAGCGGGAAGCCGACGCCGTACAGGGTCGGGTTCCAGCGGTCGAGCGTCCAGCCGGTCCACGGATGCTGCGGCCGGGCGAACAGGCGGTTGTCGCCGAAGGTCGCCTCGCGGATGTAGGAGCGGGCGCTGTCGGGGTAGGCGACGCGGAACTCCTCCCGCACCGACCAGTCGATCCGCGGCGCCGGCGGATAGAGCTCCGGGTTCGTCGCGGCGTCCGGGTGGACGGCGGTCGAGTTGCCCTCCACCGTCAGGCGGTAGCGGCCGGGCACCAGCACCGTCTTGCGCAGCGTGCCGGAAGCCACCGTCCGCGCCTCGCGGTAACGCACGGCGAACACCAGCAGGTCCCGCCCCGACCGCGACCAGTAGGTGAGGCTGCCGACCGGCGTGGCGAAATCGACCGTGGCGGCGAACAGGCTGAGCGAGCCGTAGAGCTGTCCGACCAGCTCCAGCCGGCTGATCCCGGCAGGGTCGGTGATGACGTTCTCGCTGTCGCGCCCGGGGATGCCGGTCCCGATCAGGAAAATCACCACCTGATCGACGAGGATGGCGGCGCCGGCGGAGTCGGCGACACGCAGTCCGATCCGGTTGCCGCGCAGGACGCGGGTCGGCAGGTGCGGCGCGAAGAGGTCGTCCAGCATCGCCGGCCCGGCGGCCGGCGCGACGTGGAGGTCGCCGAAGCGTCGCTCCGCCGCGACCGCCTCGTCGCGGCCCGTACCGAACTGCACCTGGACGACGCGCGGCGGCGTCCCGAACTCCCAGGACGAGACGGTGGTCTGCGCGGTCAGCCAGCTCATCGGATCGCTGCCGAGCACATGCAGTTGCGAAGTGCCGGTCTCCGCCGCGTCGGCCCAGACGCCCTGGACGTCGGGAACCGGCACGTCACGCTCCAGGTCCCACAGCTCGAGCTTCGTCAAGTCGTGGCCGACCGTGTAGCCGCCCTCCACCGTGGGGCTGACCGGCGGCCCGACCAGCTGGCCGACCTTGTCGGTGACCCGGCTCTTGAAGGGAACCACCAGGACGGCGTCCGGCCAGGGCTGCTCCGTCTCCAGGTCCCACTGGCGCTCGCTCACCGGATGCAGCGTGGTGACCTTCTGCGCCTGTATCGTCTTCGCCCCCTCGCTGACCGCCTCGCCGGCCAGCAGCGGCGACTGGATCCTGGGCGGCGTGGCGACGCTGTCTCCGAAGGTCTTGCTGTCCTCGATGTCGGGAATCGGCCAGGGCAGGTTCAGCTTGAACTTCATCTCGAAGCTGAAGTGGATCGGGCTCGGCAGATAGACGGTGGGCGTCGCCTCGCCGGTCAGCAGGAACTCGAACTTCCAGACCTTGATGCCCAGTTCCCCCACCACCGTCAGCCGGGCGCAGACCAGCAGGGGGTCGCGCCCGATCCGGGCGGCCAGCGCGCCGGTCAGCCGGGCGACCAGCCGGATGATCTTGCCGATGCGGAACTCGCCGCCGATGCCGACCCTGGCGCCGAAGGCGATGCGGTGATGGTTGATGCGCAGATAGGCTTCGGCCTTCTCGGAGAACAGGATGCTGACGACCGGGACGTCGGTCAGCACCTCCATCATGCAGGGCTTGGCCTCGGTGCCGAGATCGAAGAACCAGGCGCGCGGATCGCCGAAGGAGAAGAAGGCGTCGAGCTGGGCGGACCCCTTGATCAGCGTGACGGTCAGCGGGTCGGCCTCGTCGCCCGGCCCCTTGATGTCCACATTCACTCCGGCGCCGAGCGCCAGCGACGCGGTGGCGGCATCGATGACGAAATAGCCCTCGACCCCGAACCCCTTGCGCCGCAGCAGCCGGCCGGCGCCGCCCAGGATGATGGCGCCGCCCGGAACCAGGAAGGACATGCCGATCGGGTTCAGCTCGAACACGAAGCCCATGTCGGCGACGGTGCAGATCACCGCCCGGATGCCGACGCCGATCGCCGTCCGGTCGATCGGGCCGGGCTTCCAGCGGTCGATGCTGTTGCGGTCGCGCGCCCAGGCGACATAGTCCTTGGCGCTCGGGCTGGCGATGGGGATGCCGCCGCTCTCCAGCCGGGCGACGAAGTTGTGGGCGAAATCGCCGCCCACCCCGCGCAGGCCGAGGCCGGTGGGGCCGAGCGGGATGGCGGAGCCTGGCGGCGCCTCGCCGTCGAGCCCCAGCACCATGCCGCGGTCGCTGATGCCGCCGTAGACCGCCACCTTCATCCCGACCGGCTTGAGGTCGAGCGATCCCTGCCCGAGCCAGGCCCCGCCGTCGTAGCCGAAGCCGAGGCCCCCTCCAGCAGCTTGCCGTCCTTGATCGTCAGGTCGCCCAGCACGGTCCGCCAGGCCTTCACGCGGACGGGCGCCTCGGCGAAGGTGAGGTCGATGTCGGAGCGCGAGACGACGATTTCCAGCCGCATGAAGGGCGTGACGCCGCCGATCGGGAAGGAGCCGCGCACCAGCAGGGTCAGCGTGTCGGCGGCATTATCCACCACCAGGACCTTGACCAGCGGCGAGGAGGAGAGCTGTTCGCCGGCGGTGAGGCTGCGCAGCTTGTCGCGGATCGCCTCCTCCCCCTTGCCCGCGAGATCCCGGAAGAAGTCGGAGATCGCCTTCCAGATGACCTCCCGGATCATCTTCTCGAACCAGTCGAACATGGCGGCTCCTCTGGCGATGGGGTGGAGGCCGGGGGCGGGGCGCCGGCAGCCGGCAGCCGGTCCGCGCAGGGGCACCGTGGACGGGCGGCGCGATCGGGCCGGCCGCCATCCTCGCCGCCGCGGGCGGCACGGCGGCGTCGGTCGAAGCTTCAGACGATGTGCGGCACGTCGTTGCCGGTGCGGGCCGTCCCAAATCGGCCCAGCAAGGTCCGGCGGGCGGACGGGCAGAGGCCCGTCGGCCGTCTTTTCGCGGCTTCGGACTGCCCGGCCACTCTTTCGGGCACCTGCGCCCGATGTAACCGGTTCAAGCTTGTCCCTGCAACCGGCAGCCCACAACGATCCTGCCGGGGTGGCGCAAAGCCCCGAAGGAGTTAATCTCAAAGAGATGGGCCGGCGTCCCGCGGCCGGGGAGAGCCGGGCCGGGTCAGCGGTCCTGCCTGACCTGGGCGTGGTTGATCAGCGCCACCAGCCCGACGCCGCCCAGCACGTTGCCGATCAGGGCCGGCAACAGGAAGCCGAAACCGTATCCGGTCCAGGTCACCTCGCCGATCATCGCGGCGTAGGACACCTCGACGGAGCCGGCCACCACATGGGCGAACTTGCCGAGCGCGATCAGGTAGGTCAGCGCCACGATCACGAAGAAGCGCGCCTGACCCACCGACGGGGTGATCCACACCAGCAGGGCGATCAGCCAGCCCGCCAGCACGCCGTGCAGCAGCGTCGTCGTGAAGCCGTCGCCCTGGGCCGCGCGGCCGAGTTCGGCGAAGCCGGCGCGCAGGTCGGGGGAGAAGGCGCCGGTCCCGGCCGCCATGGCGGCGAACAGCAGTGTGCCGGCCATGTTCGCGGCGAACACCAGCGTCCACAGCCGGATCACCCGCATGAGGTTCCACGGGCTCCAGCGCTGCAGCAGGGGCAGGATGACCGTCAGGGTGTTCTCGGTGAAGAGCTGCTGCCGCCCGAGGATGACGATGAGGAAGCCGAAGCAGTAGCCGAAGCTCGCCAGCAGGGGGCGCCACGGCTCGTCGGGCAGATGCGCCATGAACAGCGCCTCCCCCACCATCGAGAAGCCCATCGACAGGCCGGCGGCCAGACCGGACCACATCAGGGCGCTGGCGGGGCGTTTCAGCTCCTCCTCGCCTTCGAGCCGGATGGCTTCGTGAAGGATCAGCGCCGGCGGGTTCGACCGCTCGCGGATCTCCTCCCGCTCGCGCCGGTCGAGGCGGGGGTCCTGACCATCGGTTGCCGGGCTGTCGGGCAAGGAACTGTCGGGCAAGGAATGCTCTCCGTTGGTCTCCACCGGACCGGCGAGGGAGCGGCAGGCTCCCCGCCCTTCAAGAACGCCGTCGACGTCCAAACGCTCCATCGGCGGAACGGAAAACCCCCGCCGGGACCGACTCCAGGCGTTCACCTCAAGGCGTTCACTTGAAATGTGGAGAGGGACGCCCCAACCGACGCCGGACGGCCACGCGCCTGCTTGACGGCCACCCCGGCCGGTATCAATCTTTGATACAGCGTGATGGAGGCATGGCATGGGCGGTCGGAATTTCAGCCTGACGGAGCGATTGAGCGAGTTCATCGATCAGCAGGTCGAAGACGGGCGCCACCAGAACGCCAGCGAGGTCGTTCGGGAGGCGCTGCGCCGCTATCAGGACGATCTGGAAGCGGAGCGCGCAAGCCTCGCGGCGATCGAAGCCGTTGCCGACCGTGGAATCGCCGCCCTCGAGCGCGGAGACTTCCGGCTCGTGAACGGCGAGGAGGATCGGCGCGCGCTCCTTGCGGACCTGAACCGCCGGGCGTCCGGGCGTGCCGCGGCTCGAAAGGACTGAACGTGGGTGGGTTCCGCCTTTCCGCACCGGCGGAAGCCGAACTCGACAGGATCCTGGACTGGAGCGAAGAGCAGTTCCACGCGGTCGGCCGCATGCGCTACGCCGCCCTTCTCGTCCAGGCGATGCAGGATCTGGCCGACGACCCGCAGCGGGAAGGCGTTGGATGGGTGCGGCCCGTGAAGCACCCCGTCGGCGTGTACCACGCCTGGCACAGCCGGGATCATGTTCCCGATCCGGCGGAACGGGTCCATGATCCGCGACACGCGGTCGTGTTCCGCATCGCCGAGGATGGAGTCGCGGACATCCTGGGCTTCGTTCACGACCACATGCTGCGTGGCCGGGCGTTGCGCCGCATTGTGCGCGGGAACCCGTTTGCTCCGCACTGACGCCGGTCGAATGCCGCCGGCCGGCGTCGGCGGAATTCCACACGTCAGGTAGACGCTCCGGGGGAACGGCCAGCCCCCTCCGTTCGGACACGGGAGGGGGCCGCCCGGATGCGCTCGGATCCCGGATGCGCTCAGATGACGTTCCTGGCCATCTGGTCGGCGATGTAGTCGGCCTGCCGGATGGCCAGCGCGACGATGGTCAGCGTCGGGTTCTCGGAGCCGCCGGTGGTGAACTGGCTGCCGTCCGACACGAACAGGTTCTTCACGTCATGCGCCTGCCCCCACTTGTTCACCACGCCGTCGCGCGCGTTGGCGCTCATGCGGTTGGTGCCGAGATTGTGGGTGGAGGGATAGGGCGGCGTGTGGATCGTGCGGATCGCGCCGACCGCCTCGTAGATCGCCGAGCCGCGGCCATAGGCATGGGTGCGCATGGCGACGTCGTTGGGATGGTCGTCGAAATGCACGTTGGGGATCGGCAGGCCGAACTTGTCCTTGTCGGTCGCGTGCAGGGTCACCCGGTTGGTCTCCCGCGGCATGTCCTCCCCCACCAGCCACATGCCGGCCATATGGTCGTAGGCGTCCAGGGCCGAGGTGAAGCCGCGCCCCCAGGCGCCGGGATCGAGGAAGGCGGCCATGAAGGGCACGCCGAGCGACAGCGTCTCCATCTCGTAGCCGCCGACGAAGCCGCGCGACGGATCGAAGCGGGACTCGTCCTTGACGATGCCGGCCATGGTGGTGCCGCGGTACATGTGCACCGGCTTGTCGAAGACGCCATAGACCGAGCCGGTCATGTGCCGCATGTAGTTGCGCCCGACCTGCCCCGAGGAGTTGGCCAGCCCGTCCGGGAACAGGGTGGAGGCCGAGTTCAGCAGCAACCGCGGGCTTTCGATGGAGTTGCCGGCGACGGCGACGATGCGGGCCTTCTGACGGTGGAGCGTCCCGGACTTGTCGGCGTAGAGCACGGCGTTGACGCGGCCCCTGGCGTCATGCTCGATCTTCAGAACCTGGCTGTTCGGCCGGACCTCCAGCTTGCCGGTCGCCTCGCCCTTGGGGATCTCGGTGTAGAGGGTCGACCATTTGGCGCCCGACTTGCAGCCCTGGAAGCAGAAGCCGATCTGCTGGCAGGGGCCGCGGCCGTCGCGCGGCTTGCTGTTGATCGACATGTTGCCGGTGTGGACCTCGGTGTAGCCGACCTTCTTGGCCCCGGCGGCCAGCACCTTGTAGTTGTTGTTGCCGGGCAGCCGCGGAATGCCGTTGGTCCCGGTGGTGCCCATCTTGGTTTCGGCCTTGGCGTAGTAGGGCTCCATCTCCGCCAGGGTGACCGGCCAGTCCAGCAGGTTGGCCCCGTCCAGCGCGCCATAGGTGGTGCGTGCCTTGAACTCGTGCTCCTGGAAGCGCAGCGAGGCGCCGGCCCAGTGGACGGTGGAGCCGCCGACCGCCTTCACGATCCAGGCCGGCAGGTTGGGAAAGTCCCTGGCGACCCGCCAGTCGCCCGAGGTCGTTCTCTTGTCGAGCCAGGAGATCTGCGAGAAGCTCTTCCACTCGTCGTTCACGAAGTCCTGGATCTCGTGGCGGCCGCCGGCCTCCAGGCAGACCACCTTGATGCCCTTCTGGGCCAGCTCGTTCGACAGGGTGCCGCCCCCGGCGCCCGACCCGATCACCACCACGACGCTGTCGTCGTCGAGACTGAATTTCGCAGCCATTCCTCGTCCTCCCGTTTTGTCGGTGCAGCCCTTCGTTCCCCGGCGGACGGCCGGTCAGGCTTCCTTGATCCAGTCGATGTCGTCGAAGCCGCGGTGCAGATAGCCGCCATACTCCGCCGACGGCCCCTCGTAGCCGAGCTTGGCCCACACCTCCGGCTGGTTGTAGAGGGCGACCACCATGTCGCCGCGCACCTTCCGGAAGAAGGGCGTGGTCTCCACCGACTTCAGCACCGCCACGCGGTCGGCTTCGCTGCTGAGCGCGGCATAGGGAGCCTTGCGCAGCTCGCGCGCCGCGGAATCGAGGGCCGCCGCCCCGTCGTTGAGCTGGGTCGCCAGGGCGGCGTCCTTGGCGGCCTCCGCATCCATGGAGGCCAGCGCCGTCTCGTAGTAGCTGTCGCCGAGCCGGTCGTGCGGGTAGAGGTCGCGCACCATGACGAGCAGCGTCTTCGCCGCCTCCGGCTTGATGGCCTTGAGCGACTGCGCCCAGACCGGCGTCGCGGTGACCGACACCACCCCGCCCGACACCACGCCCGCAGCGACGGCCGACGCCGCGGAGGTCTTCAGGAAATTGCGGCGGTTGATCTGTGTCCGTTTGTCGAGAACTCGCATCATCGACGTCTCCTTCCCTCTGGTGGACTTGGTCTTGTGATTGTCGTGACGGCGGTCACCGGTAGCGGCCGTGGCGCTGCAGCACCTCGATCCTGTAGCCGTCGGGATCGGTGACGAAGAAGAAGCGGGCCAGCAGCCGCCCGCCCGGCGCGAACTCCTTCACCGGCGTGACCGGACAGCCCAGGGCCGACAGGCGGGCGTGCTCGCGCTCCAGATCCTCGACGGCGACCGCCATGTGTCCGTAGCCGTCGCCGTGGGTATAGGGCTCGGTGCGGTCGTGGTTGACCGTCAGTTCCAGCTCCACGTCGTTCTCCGCGTTGCGCAGGTAGATCAGCGTGAAGCCGTCGAAGGGCAGCCGGTCCGCCGGCTCCAGCCCGAAGGCCTTCGCGTAGAAGTCGAGCGACCTCGTCTCGTCGAGGACGCGCACCATCATGTGGATGATCTTGGCCATGATGCCGTCTCCGGTTCACTTGGCGGCGTTGCTCTGCAGGAAGCGGATGATCCCCTGGCGGACCGCATCGTCCTCCTGGCGGTAGTTCATGTAGCTGCCGGGCAGGAAGTCGTTGGAGTTGGTCAGCCAGCGTTCCAGATGGCCGGCGTCCCAGGTGAAGCCGGCCCGGCGCAAGGCATCGGAATACTCGAAGTCCGCGGCCGTCCCCGCCTTGCGGCCGAGAACTCCGTAGAGCGGCGGGCCGGCCCGCGCCCCTTCATCCTTCTTCACCGTGTGGCAGGTGCCGCATTGCTGGCGGAACAGGGTCTCGCCATCGCCGGCCGCCGCGGCCTGCGACGGCGTCACTACGGGAAGCGGCAGCAGGAGCAGGAACAGCAGGGCGGCGATCCCCACGGGCATCGGCCGCGCGTGCAAGGCGTGCGTCATGTCTAGAAGTCCCTCCCGACCATCGTCCGGCGCCGCCTGTTCCGGCACCCGGTCGCCGCACGGGAGCGGTTCGGCCGGGACGGCGCCTGTTCGGCAGGGAAAGAGCAAGCGTCATGCCAGGGCCGGACGTTGCCGCCCAGGCCGGCGCAACGGCGGATTCCGCCCCGCCGTCCTGGTCCCGCTGTCCCGTTCCGCGACAGAGCGATGCGACAATCTGTCTCATAATGGGACAGTCAGCGTATCAAGCGATGCCTCCGGCACCCGGAGAGGGCGGTCGAGGCGAATTGGCACGGCGGTTGCTTTGCTTGGAGAGCGAGGCGGCAGCGCCTTCGTGGAGACGGCGAGACCGGCCGGCTTCCCGACTCCGCCGAGGGTCGAACAGACGGGGCGCGATGGCGCCGGGCGACGCTTTCCCCACCACCGACGGACCACAGCCCGCAACCGGGACAGCGACGCATCGGCCGCAACCGCCGCCCGCAAGCGCACTGCCGCAGCGATACCGGACCAGCCAGCGCCGGATCAGCCAACATCACGTCACTAGGGAGAAGACGACATGCCGGATGGATTGACGCTGAACAAGATCACCAGCCAGAAGGGCATCAGCATCGGCGAGGCCGCGCGCCGCGTCGCCGACCTCGGCTGGACGCCGACCTACGTGAAGGAGGCGATGAGCTTCCCCACCGACTACAAGATCACCAAGGCGCCGCGCGATCCGATGAAGCAGGTGCTGCGCTCCTACTTCCCGATGCAGGAGGAGAAGGACAACCGCGTCTACGGCGCGCTCGACGCCGCGCTGCGCGGCGACATGTTCCGCAACGTCGAGCCGCGCTGGATCGAGTGGATGAAGCTGTTCCTGGCGATCATCCCCTTCCCCGAGATCTCCGCCGCCCGCTCCATGGCGACGCTCGGCCAGCTTGCCCCCGGCGACGACCTGCGCACCGGCTTCACCATGCAGATGATCGACGAGTTCCGGCACTCGACGATCCAGATGAACCTCAAGAAATGGTACATGGAGAACTACATCGACCCGGCCGGGTTCGACATCACGGAGAAGGCGTTCGGCAAATGCTACGCCACCACCATCGGCCGGCAGTTCGGTGAGGCCTTCCTGACCGGCGACGCCATCACCGCGTCCAACATCTATCTGCAGGTGGTGGCGGAGACCGCCTTCACCAACACGCTGTTCGTCGCCATGCCGTCGGAAGCCGCGCGCAACGGCGACTATGCGCTGCCCACCGTCTTCCTGTCGGTGCAGAGCGACGAATCCCGCCACATCGGCAACGGCCATTCCATGCTGATGTCCGTGCTGAAGGAGCCGGACAACCACCTGCTGCTGGAACGCGACATCCGCTACTCCTTCTGGCAGAACCACATGATCGTCGACGCCGCCATCGGCACGATCATCGAGTACGGCACCAGGAACCGCGACAAGACCAAGGAGTCCTACGCGGAGCTGTGGCACCGCTGGATCTTCGAGGACTATTACCGCACCTACATGCTGCCGCTGGAGAAGTACGGCATCAAGATCCACCACGACGACGTGCACGAGGCCTTCGACGCCATCGTCAAGAAGGGCTACGTCCACAAGATCGCCCAGTTCTTCTCGGCCGGCTGGTGGGCCAATTTCTGGCGCATCGAGGCGATGACCGAGCGCGACTTCGAGTGGTTCGAGAGCAAGTATCCGGGCTGGTACGACGAGTTCGGCGTCTGGTGGGAGAACTACGCCAAGCTGAGCAAGCCGGGCAGCGTCCCCATCACCTTCGCCGACACCGGCTACGTCTATCCGCACCGCTGCTGGTCGAGCCTGGTGCCCTGCGTCATCCGCGAGGACTTCCAGGTCGACGAGGTGGACGGCGAGCTCTACACCTATGCGTCCGAGGTCGACCGCTGGACCCACAAGGAGGCCTTCGCGGCCGAGTACCAGGGCCGCCCGACCCCGGCGATGGGCCGCTTCTCCGGCCGGCGCCAGTGGGAGGAGGTCTATCACGGCTGGGATCTGGCCGACGCCATCCAGGACATGGGTTTCGTCCGCCCCGACGGAAAGACGCTGATCGCCCAGCCGCACCTGTCCTTCGAGGAGAAGGACATGTGGACCCTCGACCATGTCCGCGGCTACACGATCCAGAGCCCGCTGCTGAAGCTGCGCGAGATGACGCCGGAGCAGCGACAGGCGCACATCGACGAGTACCGCAAGGGCTTCACGATCCGCCGGGTCTGATCCCGCCCCACCCCCACCATCCGCAGCCCCGGATTTCCGGGACCGTCCCCCTTTCCGCCCGGAAAGGGGGAGCGGCGGAGCCTTGCGGACACCGATCGCGGAGATCACCCGACCATGACCACGCAAGCCCTACAGAAGAAGCCCGCCGTCCACACCGTCCGCCTGGAGCCGGTCGGCGTCGAGATGGAGGTCGAGGAGGGCGAGACCATCCTGGACGCCGCCTTCCGCCAGGGCGTCTCGCTGATGCACGGCTGCAAGGAGGGGCAATGCTCCGCCTGCAAATGCCTGCTGATCGACGGCGACGTCGAGATGCTGAAATACTCGACCTTCGCGCTCTCCGATCCGGAGCGCGACAGCAACCACATCCTGCTGTGCCGCTCGCTGGCCTACAGCGACGTGGAGGTGGAGCTGCTGAACTACGACGAGGACCTGCTGTCCCGCTCGATCCCCGTCAAGGACTTCGCCGGCCGGCTGGCGGCGGTGGAGCCGCTGACCCACGACATCGTCCGCGTGGCGATCGACCTCGACCAGCCGCTGAAGTTCTGGGCCGGCCAGTATGTCGACATCACGCTGCCGGGCCGGGGCATCACCCGCTCCTTCTCGATGGCGAACCCGCCGGGCGAGCCCGGCCGGCTGGACTTCATCATCAAGAAGTATCCCGGCGGCGCCTTCTCCACCGCGGTCGACGGCCTCGCGGCGGGCGAGCCGGTGAGCGTGCGCGGCCCCTACGGCACCTGCTTCCGCCGGGAGGACCGCCAGGGGCCGATGATCCTGGTCGGCGGCGGCTCGGGCATGGCGCCGCTGCTGTCCATCCTGCGCGACCAGGCGGCGAGCGGCGAGACGCGCCCGGTCCGCCTGTTCTACGGCGCCCGCGGCCGGCGCGACCTGTTCCATCTCGACCTGTTCGAGGAGTTCGCCGCGGCCATGCCGGACTTCGTCTTCATCCCGGCACTGTCGCATGCCGGGGAGGAGGACGCGTGGACCGGCGAGACCGGCTTCATCCACGAGGTGCTGCGCCGCCACCTCGCCGCCCTGCCCGACGCGGAGGAGGCCGACGTCTACGCCTGCGGGCCGCCGCCGATGATCGACGCGGTGCTGCCGGTCCTGCAGGTGGCCGGCGTCGATTCCGCGCGCGTCTATTTCGACAAGTTCACCCCCGCCACCCGGTGACCCGGAATCCCAAGGGAGGAAAGACAATGACCGTTCAGCAAGACACCGACGAGATCCGGTCGGCCGCCGCCGGAGCCAGGGTCTTCCCCGGCTCGGACAGCCGCCGCTACAATTACTTCGAGCCGAAGGGCCGCAAGGCGACCCATTACGAGGACGTGACCGTCGACGTCCAGCCCGACCCCGAGCGCTATCTGCTGCAGGACTGGATCATCTCCTTCGGCGACGGCACCCCGACCTATTCCAAGAACTGGACCAAGCTGCGCAGCAACGACTGGCACGGTTTCCGCGCCCCCGACCAGGAGTGGGAGCGCACCCACTACCAGCGCCAGTCGACCATCGTCGGCATGATCCAGAACGTGGTGGACAACGCCCGGCGGGCGGGCGCGCCGCAGCGCTTCGACAAGGCCTGGGTCACCGTGCTGCAGAACCATGTCGGCGCCTTCAAGCATGCCGAGTACGGGCTGGGCACCGCGCTGATGCGGGCGCAGCGCTACGGCTACACGCAGATGGTCAACAACGCCATCCTGACCAACGCCTCCTACAAGCTGCGCTTCGCCCAGGACCTGACGCTCTATCTGGCGGAGATCGGCAGCGACATCGGCGGGGCCGGCGGAAGCTTCGACCTCGACGCCGGCAAGAGGCACTGGCTGGAGGACCCGGTCTGGCAGCCCTGCCGCGAGGCGGTGGAGCATATCCGCGCCGCCGAGGACTTCCTGGAGCAGTATTTCGCCGCCAATGCGGTGTTCGAGCCGCTGGTCGGCGAGCTGTTCCGCAGCGGCTTCGTCATGCAGGTGGCCGCCGCCCAGAACGACTTCTCCACCCCGTCGGTCATCTCCGCCGCCGAGGCCGATTACGAGCGCAACCTCGCCAACACGGTGGAGCTGTTCGCCCTGCTGGCCCGCGACCCGGCCCACGGCGATCAGAACCGCGCCCTGCTGCAGGAGTGGTTCGGCCGCCATGCCGCGCTGGCGGTGAAGGCGGCGCTGCAGCTCCAGCCGCTGTGGTCGCTGCCGCGGGTCAAGGTGGCGGGTTTCCCCGAGGCCTTCGAGCGGGCGCGCAACCGCGTCGCGGCGATCGGACGGGAGATCGGCATCGACGCCGAGCTGCCGGTGCTGCCCCCGGTGGAACTGTCGGCGTCGCCCGCCGACGCCACGGCCGCCCCGGCCACCCCGGCCGATGCCGCCGAGTGAGCGGCGGCCCCTCTCCCACCAGCCGAAGGACAGTCCCATGAGCGTCACCACCGAACAGCAGCTCTTCAAGCCGCTGAAGGACATCACGCGCGAGAACACCATCTCGCACCAGTGCGGCGTCACCATGAACGACAGCGTCGAGGCGCGCTGCATCGCCGAGGTGATGGAGACCAAGCCCGGCATCTCCGTCACCTATCTGCCGGCGATGATCCGCATCGACGGCGAAGGCAAGATCGAGTTCAGGATGAGCGAGATCAGCGAGGCCCTTGGCCGCGAGATGACCCCGCATCTGTTCGAGATCTCCACCTCCACCCACTACGGCCGCATGGTCATGATCGACGAGGACACGGTCGTCCTCTTCGGCAACATGGACGACGCGCTGGCCTACGAATAGCGGGCCGGATAGCCGGCCGAACAGCCGGCGCCCGGCTGGGAGGCCTCCGGCGGCGCCGGGGGTCTCCCCGCGAACGAGCAGACAAGCAACTGGGAGGACCGACAGGATGGCGAAGATGATGCTGCACCATGCCGAGGCGCGGGCCGCGCTGGGGCGCGGCGTGGAGAAGCTGGCGCTGGCCGTGCGCGGCACGCTGGGACCGAAGGGAACCAACGCGATCATCGACCGCCCGATCGGGACGCCGCTCGTCTCGCGCGACGGCGTCAGCATCGCCGCGGAGATCGAGCTGCCCTGCCGCTTCGAGAACATGGGCGCCCAGGTGGTGCGCGAGGTGTCCAAGCAGACCAACGACGTGGCCGGCGACGGCACGACGACCGCGACGGTGCTGGCCAACGCCCTGATCCAGGACGGCATCGCCGTGCTGGCCGACGGTCACGGCTCCGTCGAGCTGGTGGAGGGGATGGACCGCGCCTGCGAAGCCATCGTCGACGCGCTCCGCCGCACGGCGAGGCCGCTCGCCGGGGACCGCGAGCTGGAGCAGGTGGCGACCGTCGCGGCGACCGACCCGTCCCTCGGCCGGCTGGTGGCGGACGCGCTGCGCCGCGTCGGGACGGAGGGCGTCATCGACATCGAGTACGGGCTGGCCGGCGCCCCGACCGCCCTGTCGGTGCTGGAGGGGATGACGCTCGACCGCGGTTTCGTCTCCCATCACATGGCGACCGACCCGAGCGGACGGTCGGCGGTGCTGGAACGGCCCCACATCCTGCTGACCGACCACAAGATCACCGCGGCGGAGCCGATGCTGCGCCTGCTCGACCTGATCGGGCGCGGCGGCCGGCCGCTGCTGGTGATCGCCGACTCCCTGGCGCCGGAGGTCATCGCCACGCTGATGGCGGTCCGGCGCGACGGGCGCGGCACCGTCGTCGCCATCAACCCGCCGGAATTCGGGCACTGGCGCCAGGCGATGCTGGAGGACATCGCCATCCTGACCGGCGGCCGGGTCGTCGCCCGCGACCTCGGCGGCCGGCTCGACGCCGTCACGCTCGACGACCTGGGCAGCGCCGACCGGATCGAGGTCACCGCCGCCGCCACCAGCATCCTGCGCGGCCACGGCGAGCCCGGCACCATCCGGGCGCGGCGGGAGCTGGTCCAGCGCCAGTGGGAGGAGGCCCCGCCCAACATCGAGCGGGACAAGCTCGCCCAGCGCCTCGCCAAGCTGACCCACGGAACCGCCGTGATCCAGGTCGGCGGCGCCACGCCGGTCGAGCAGAAGCGGACCGCCCAGCTCCTGGAGGATTCACTGGCGGCGGCGCGCGCCGCGCTGGCGGAGGGGGTGGTCGCCGGGGGCGGCACAGCGCTCGCCCGCCTGTCGCCCCGGCTCGACGCGCTGGCGGAGGAGGCGACGGCCGGCCAGCGCGCCGGCGTCCGGCTGGTGCAGCGGGCGATCCTGCAGCCGCTGGCCTGCATCGCCGCCAACGGCGGCCTGGACGGGGCCGACATCCTCGCCCGCCTCGCCACCCTGCCCGACGGCACCGGCTTCGACGCCCGCACCGGACGGTTCACCGACCTGTTCGCCGCCGGCATCATCGATCCGGTGAAGGTGACCGGGCTGGCGCTGCAGAACGCCGTGTCGGTGGCGAAGCTGATCCTGACCACCCACACGCTGATCGCCGACATCCCCGACCGCGACGACCCGACCGCCGGCCCCGCGCGGGGGGGCGGCGCGGAAGTCTACGGCCGGCAGTAACCGCAGCGGCCCAGCCCCCGAAGCGCATCGTCGAGGCCGGCGGTGCACTTTGGGGGAAGGCGGCGGGAAAAAGGACATAGAATACCCCGCTACTACCCAGAGCAGCCTCCCTTCCATTACCATTCGTGACCAAAGCAATCCGCATGACGGACCACCCAGTCCCTTCCGGTCGCCTCGTCTTGCGAAGGCATCGGGGCCGGGCCGGGAAAGGACCGCAAGAACAGGATGTTGGAAAGCGGGGGAGGGATCGTGTTGACCAAAGCGAGTGCCGGCGGGAGCGGCCGTTCCATTCCGTCGCCGGGGCCGGCGATCCACGGGCTCGCCGACGGCGAGTCGGCGATCATGAAGGCCTGGGAGGATTTCGTGTCGGGATCGCGGCGCGACGGCCTGCCCGTCCGCGACGTGGTCGCCCGGTCCTGGAGCCGCTGCCAGGGGCTGCTCGTCGATGTCCGGAGATCCAGCGCGCCGGTGGTGGCGGCCGACCGGATCGAGGCGTTGCGGCGCGACAACCGCGAGCTTCTGCGCGCCGCCGCCCCGACGCTGGCCGAGGCGGCCACGCTGCTGGCCGGCACGCGCACGGTGATGCTGATCACCGACGCCAGCGGCGTGGTACTCGACGCCGTCGGCGACCAGGGGACGCTGGCCGCCGCCCAGGACATCAGCCTTGGGCGCGGCGGGCGGTGGAGCGAGACCTGCGCCGGCACCAACGGCATCGGCACGGCGCTGGCTTCGCGGCAGCCGGTGCTGGTGCATGCGGCCGAGCATTACTGCGAGGGCATCAAGGGGTGGAGCTGCGCGGGCGCGCCCATCCACGACCCCATCGACGGCTCGGTGATCGGCCTGCTCGACATCTCGGGCCTCAAGCACTGTTTCAGCACCCAGGCCCTGGCGCTCGCCGTCGTCGCCGCCCGTCAGGTGGAATGGGCGCTGGCCCGCCAGACCGAGGCCGAGCACATGCGCCTGCTGGAAGCCTGCCTGGAGGACAGCCAGCGCTATGCCGGAGAGGGGCTGATCGCGCTCGACGCCAAGGACCGGCTGCTCTATGTCAGCCGCAAGGCCGCCCAGCTTCTCAAGTCCCGCCTGGGGCCGGACCTGCCCGACCTCAACCGCGGCGCCAGACTGCCCATCCTGCAGGAGATCGGCGGCGATCCCCGCGCCCATCCGGCCGGAGAATCCGGAGCCGCCCGGCTGCCGGCGGAATGGGTCAAGCCGCTGATGCTCGACGGCGAACGCCGCGGCACCCTGCTGGTCATCCCCGGTTCGGCCCAGCCGCCGCGCACGGCCGCCCGCGGCCGGCCGGTGCCCGACGAGGCCGACAGCGCGCGCTCCAGCTTCGACTGCATCGTCGGCGGCAGCGCGAGCATGACGACGGTGATCGGACAGGCCGAGCGTCTCGCCCCCCTGCATGTGCCGATCCTGATCGAGGGTGAGACGGGCGTCGGCAAGGAGCTGTTCGCCCGGGCGATCCACGGCCACAGCGCGGTGGCCGGCGGCCCCTTCGTGCCGTTCAATTGCGGCGCGGTGTCCCGCGAGATGCTGGCGAGCGAGCTGTTCGGCTATGTCCGCGGCGCCTTCACCGGCGCCAGCAGCGAGGGGCGCATCGGCCGGTTCGAACTGGCCGACGGCGGCACCCTCTGCCTGGACGAGATCGGCGAGCTGCCGCTGGACCTGCAGCCCTATCTGCTGCGCGTGCTGGAGGAAGGCGTGCTCTACCGCGTCGGCGACAACACGCCGCGGCGGGTCACCGTCCGCCTGCTCGCCATGACCAACCGCACCCTGCGCGAGGAGGTGGCGGCCGGCCGCTTCCGGCGCGACCTCTACCACCGGCTGAGCGTGACGGCGCTGCGGGTCCCTCCCCTGCGGGAGCGGCACGGCGACGTCGACCGGCTGGTCAGCCATTTCAACACGCTGCTGGCACAGCGGCACGGCCGGCCGCCGGCCCGCTTCTCCGCCGGGGTGATGGATTTGCTGAACCGCTACGACTGGCCGGGCAATGTCCGCGAGCTGAAGAATCTGGTCGAGCGGGTCATCCTGCTGTCGGCGGGCGGCACCGTGGAACCGGCCGACCTGCCGGACGAGCTGCGCGGCGATCCGCCGGCCGCCTGCACCGCGTCCGCCTGCCCGCCGCTGTCGCTGACCATCACCGAACAGCGCACCATCGAGGAGGTCATCATGGCGACGCAGGGCAACCTGTCCGACGCGGCCGCCATCCTCGGCATCTCGCGCAGCACGCTCTACCGCAAGTTGAGCCAATACGGGATCCGCCGGGCGGGCGGCGCCCTGCGGCCGGACCGTCTGCTCGGCACCCAGGGACACGGACGGGCCTGATCCCGCAGGAGGGGACCTTTCATGTGCAACATCTTCGCCAACACCGACCCCATCCTGTACGAGTCCCGTTCCCGCGCGGTGCGCATCCACGGGATGGCGACCAGCGTGCGGCTGGAGAACCTGTTCTGGAACGTCCTGGCCGAGCTGGCCGCGCGGGACGGCATGACGACCAACCAGTTGATCGTCACGCTGTACGACGAGGTCATGAGCGTGCGCGGCGAGGTCCAGAACCTGGCCTCCTTCCTGCGCGTCACCTGCGTGCGCTACCTGACGATGGCGCAGCAGCGGGCGGAGACCTCCCCCGCCCCGGCATCGGGCGAGCCGCGGGAGGACGGCGTCATCAGCCTGCTGCGGCAACGCCCGCGCGGCGCCTGACCCCTGTCGGATGCCGCCGCGGATCAGGCGGCGACCGGCATGGTCGGGACGGTTTCCGGAACGATCAGCGGTGCCCCGGTCGCGGCGAGCACCTGGGCGACGGTGACGCCGGGCGCGGTTTCCTTCAGCAGCAGGCCGCGGTCGGTCGGCTCGATCACCGCCATGTCGGTCACCACCAGATCGACGCGGCGGACGGAGGTCAGCGGCAGCGTGCAGCGCTCGACGATCTTCGGCTCGCCCTTGGCGGCGTGGGTCATGGCGACGATCACGCGCCTGGCGCCCGAGACGAGATCCATGGCGCCGCCCATGCCGGGCACCATCTTGCCGGGCACCATCCAGTTGGCGAGGCGCCCCTCCCCGTCGACCTGCAGCCCGCCCAGCACGGTGACGTCGAGGTGGCCGCCGCGGATCAGCCCGAAGGACATGGCGCTGTCGAAGGCCGCGGCCCCGGGAACGGCGCCGATCGGGCTGCCGCCGGCGTCGGTCAGGTCGGTCCAGGCCATCCCTTCCTCGGGAAGCGCCTGCATGCCGACGATGCCGTTCTCCGACTGGAAGAACACGTCGATGCCCGGCGGCAGATGGCGGGCCACCAGGGTGGGCAGGCCGATGCCGAGGTTGGCGAGGTCGCCGTCGCGCAGTTCCAGGGCGACGCGTCTGGCGATCAGGGTCTTCTCATCCATGACGGTGCTCCTTGGCCACCAGATGGTCCACCAGCACGTTCGGCACCCCGACAGAGTCGGGCGGGATGACGCCGACCGGCACGATGTCCTCGGCCTCGGCGATGACGGTTCCGGCGGCCATGGCCATCAGCGGGTTGAAGTTGCGCGAGGTGAGCGCGAATTCGAGATTGCCGCGGTAGTCGGCCCGCCGGGCGCTGATCAGCGCGAAGTCGGCGCGCAGCGGCGGCTCCAGCAGAAAATCGCGGCCGTCGACTTCGACCGTGCGCTTGCCCTCCGCCACCACGGTGCCGACGCCGGTCGGGGTGAGCACGCCGCCGAGACCGAAGCCGGCGGCGCGGATGCGCTCGGCCAGCGTTCCCTGCGGCACCAGCTCGACCTCCGTCTCGCCGGCGATCATCTGGCGCTGGGTCTCCGGGTTGGTGCCGATGTGGCTGGTGACGACCCGCCGGACCAGCCGGGCGGCGATCAGCTTGCCGATGCCGACGCCCGGACGGGCGGTGTCGTTGCCGATCACCGTCAGGTCGCGCCGGCCCTGGCGGACCAGCTCGTCGATCAGGCGCGGCGGCGTGCCCGCCCCCATGAACCCGCCGATCATCAGCACGGCCCCGTCGGGGATGCGCGAGACGGCGTCCTCGAGACTGACCAGTTTCTTCATGACGATCCTCGTTCGGCACAGCCGGCCCCTGTCGGCCTCCGCGGCGAAGCGGGGGCCGGTGCGCCCGGTAGGAGTTCTCTTGGTTCTTTTGCGAGTCCGGAGCCCGGCTCAGGCCGCGCGGTCGGGAATCTCGAGGTCGAGAAGCGCCGACGCCAGGCACTTGCCATGGGCGTCCAGCGCCAGCGAGCGGGTCACGCCGCCGCCGAGCGCCTTCTGCATCACGAAGTTCAGGGCGCCGATGCTGGGGATCGCATAGCGCACCACGTCGCCATGGACGATCTCGCGGAACAGCGCCTTCACGCGTTCGACGGTCACCGCGGCCTCGATCAGCGGATAGTCCTTCTCGTCGAAGGCGATGACCGAGATGTTGGAGATGTCGCCCTTGTCGCCGGTGCGGGAATGGGCGATGTCACGGAGTTTCATGTCAGGCCTCCACATAATCGAGGGCGGGCTTCGCCAGTCCGCGGGGCAGCAGGGCGGACAGCATGGCCACCACCTCCTTCGCCGACTTGGTGGCGCCGCCGCCGCTGGCCGGACCGTTGGTGTAGAGGGTCTCGACCTCGTTGCCGATGCGCACCGCCTCCTTCAGGCTGTCGGTGCGGCCGACGACGCGCACGCGCACCTCGTAGGGCTCCCGCGCCTCGGCGGTGGAGAGGGCGGATCCGTGGATGGAGTCGACGCCGATCAGGTCGAAGCGCAGTTCGGTCGTCCTGACGCCGGTCAGCGCGAGGCGCTCGCGCACGATCTCCAGCGCCAGCCGGCCGCGGGCCAGCGCGGCGGGACCGGCGTAGGAGATCTGGCCCTCGCCGATGTAGCTGTCGATGTAGCCGACCGACACCTTCAGCGTCTCCGGCCGCGCCCGGCCGGTGGCGCCGGCCACCCGCACGCGGTCCGGCCCCTCCTGCGTGAAGCGCACGCGGGAGAAGTCGGCGACGACGTCCGGCGTGAAATAGGTCGCGGGGTCGTGGATCTCGTAGAGAAGCTGCTCCTTGCAGGTGGCGGTGGTCACCGCCCCGCCGGAGCCCGCGACCTTGGTGATGACGGCGCCGCCGTCCTCCCGCACCTCGGCGATCGGGAAGCCCAGCCGGGCGAGGCCGGCGACGTCCTTCGCGCCGGGGTCGGCGAAATAGCCGCCGGTGACCTGGCCGGCGCATTCCAGCAGATGGCCGACCACGGTACCCTTGCCCAGCCGGTCCCAGTCCTCCATCGACCAGCCGAACTCGAAGATCTGCGGGGCGAGGAAGAGGGCCGGGTCGGCGACGCGGCCGGTGATGATGACGTCGGCGCCGGCCTTCAGCGCCTCGACGATGGGAGCCGCGCCGAGATAGGCGTTGGCCGAGACCAGCTTGTCCGCCAGGGAGGAGACCGGCGCGCCGGTCTCCTCGATGCGGTGGCCGCCGGACTTCAGCGTCTCCAGCACGTCGTCACCCGACAGGGCGGCGATCTTCAGGCCCTTGAGCCCCAGCGACTGCGCGATCTCCCGCGTCTTCGCCGCACCGGCCGCGGGGTTGGCGGCCCCCATGTTGGTGATGATGCGGATGCCCTTGTCGCGGCACAGCCGCAGGACGGCCTGCATGCGCTCGGCCAGCAGGGGGTCGTAGCCCTTGGTCGGGTCTTTGAGCTTCGCGCCCTGGGCGATGGCGATGGTGCGCTCGGCGAGGCACTCGAAGACGAGATACTGGATGTCGCCCTTTTCGGCCAGTTCGACGGCCGGTTCGATGCGGTCGCCCGAATAGCCGGCGCCCGATCCGATGCGGATGGTTTTCATGGTGCTGCTCCTGTGTGCGGCGGTCGCTTGACGGTGTCCCGGGCGTGTCAGAAGGGGATGATGCCGAGGACCGCTGCGGTGATGGTCATGACCACGGAGGCGGCGAACAGGTAGGGGATCGAGAATTTCTGGTGCTCGCCGAGGCCGATGCCGCACAGGCCGACGACGAGGAAGGTGGCGGGGGTGAGCGGGCTGACCGGGAAGCCGACGGTCATCTGGCCGAGGACGGAGGCCTGGGCGATCTCGATGGGGTTGCCGCCGAGCGTCTTATAAACCTCCGCGATCACCGGCATCATGCCGAAGTAGTAGGAGTCCGGGTCGAACAGCAGGCTGAGCGGCATGGACAGGATGCCCAGCGTGAAGGGGATGTGCTGGGCCATTTCCGGCGGGACGAAGGCGACGGCGGACTGCGCCATGGCGCTCAGCATCTTGGTGCCGCTCATGATGCCGGTGAAGACGCCGGCCGCCAGCAGGATACTCGCCATCATCAGCGCCGCCTTGGCGTGGGCGTCGACGCGGTCCTTCTGCATCTTGACGTCGGGGTAGTTGATCATCAGGGCCAGCACGGTGCCGACCATGAACATCACCACCGGATCGACGGCGCCTTCGATCATCACGCCCATGATGACGGCGGTCAGGATCAGGTTGACCCAGAACAGCTTCGGGCGGCGGATCTTGATCTGCTCCGGCGTCAGCACGCGCGGCGCCGGTCCAACCGGGGCGTCGTCCCCGCCGGCCGAGGCGGCCGTCCCGCTCAGGCCGAGGCGGCGTTCCTCGCGCTTGCCCAGCAGGAAGGCGACGATGAAGATGAACAGCAGACCGACGCCCTGCACCGCGATAAGCGGATTGAAGATGTCGGTCACCGGCACCTTGAGCGCCGCGGCCGAGCGGATCATCGGACCGGTCCAGGGCAAGAAGTTGACGCCCGCCGCCATCGACACGCACAGCGCCAGGATGCGCTTGTCCATGCCCAGCCGGTCGTAGAGCGGCAGCATTGCCGGAATGGTGATGAGGAAGCAGACGGCACCCGAGCCGTCGAGATGGATCAGCAGCGCCAGCAGGGTCGTGCCGACGGTGATGCGGGCCGGCCGGGTGCCGACGACGCGCAGGATGCGGTCGATGATCGGATCCATCATGCCGGCATCGGTGACGACGCCGAAGAAGATGATGGCGAAGACGAACATGCCGGCGGTGGGCGCGATCGAGCGTATGCCGGCGATGATGAACTTACTGGTTTCGAGGCCGAAGCCGCCTGCTAGCGCTGCGATGATCGGCACGGCGATCAGCGCCACGAGCGGCGACATCCGGTTCGTCATAATGACCACCAGCAGAACCACGATGGTGGCCAAGCCGAGTATGGCGAGCATGGGACCTCCACTATGATTGGCGTTATTATTGTTTTTCTTTTTCTTGGGCTATCTGCTTCGCTTGGCGAAGGATTCTGTCGGACGGCTGTCGGCGACCCATGCCCGGCCTGCGGAGAGTGCTCCGGAGACCGGGTCGGAAAGTCATGTTCCCTGCCGTGGACGTCCGGCTTCGGCGCGTCTTTCCGGCTTTGCCGTCCTATCGCCCCATGCCGGACCAGCGTCCGTGATTGACATGGTACGAACCGGCAATCAGATTAGAGAAATGAATTTGCTGTATCACGGTAATCCGACTCTTTTATGAGAGGCGCGCCATGCTCCAGGGGGTCAGGCACATCAGGGCTTTCGTGGCCGTGGCGCGGCTGGGTAGCTTCACGCGGGCGGCGGCGGAGGTCAATGTGTCGCAGCCGGCCCTGACGGTGCAGATCCGCCAGCTCGAAGAGTCGCTCGGCGTGCGCCTGTTCGACCGCAACAAGCGGCAGGTGGTGCTGACCCAGGCCGGCCGGGATCTGCTGCCCGCCCTGCAACGGGTGCTGAGCGAGCTGGAGGCGGTGATGAGCGCCAGCCATGACCTGGCGGGATTGCGGCGCGGCTCGGTCTCGGTCGCCACGCTGCCGTCGGTGGCCGCCGGCCTGCTGCCGATCGCCATCCGCCGCTTCGCCGCCGACCACCCGAACATCGACGTGAAGGTCAGCGACGTCGTCGCCGAGCGGATCATCCAGCTCGTCAAGGCGGAGGAGGTGGATTTCGGCATCGGCAGCCGGGTGGGGCCGGACCGCGACGTCGAGGTGACCGATTTCCTCTGCGACCGGATGTGCGCCTTCTTCCCCACCGACCATCCGCTGGCCGGCCGGCGGCCGCTGCTGCTGAAGGACGTCGCGGCCTTCCCGGTGATCCTGACGGCCCGCGGCACCAGCGTGCGGTCGCTGATCGAGCGGACGCTGGAGAAGGAAGGGCTGGAGATCAGCCTGTCCTGCGAGGCGAACTACATGTCCACCGCGGTCGGCATGGTGCGGGCCGGGCTCGGCGTGTCGGTGCTGCCGGAATCCGCCGTCGACGCCGCGTCCTGCGAAGGCATCCTGGTCGAGCCGATCCGCACGCCGGGGCTGGTGCGCAGGATCGGCTTCATCCGCAAGGCCAACCGCTCCCTCTCGCCGGCGGCGGAGCGCTTCGTGGGACTGCTGCGCGAGGTCGCCGGCCCGACCCTCGCCCACTTCTCCAATCTGGACGGCGCCGCCGGGAAGCGATGAACGGCACCCGTCACGGGTCCGGGCGGTAATAGCGAAACGTAATTACCGTGATCCGATAATTCGATTTCAATTACCACATCCGTTCGTAGTATAGCAACCGCCGGTAGCGATGCGCGCGCAACCGCGCTACGGAACCGGCTCCAGGTCCGGTCCGGGCGAGCGTGCCCGGCTCTCCAGTTCAGGAAACTACGACGCCATGACGATTCTGGGAAATCTGACGATCCGCGTGAAGCTGGCGGTGCTGGTCGCGGTATCGGTGCTCACCTCCGTCGTCGTGATCGCCGTCAGCAGTGCCTTCACCCACCAGCGCATGGTCGACGACCGCATCGATACCATCCGCTCCGCGGTCGAGCTTGCCGTGGGGCTGGCGAAGGGCCTGAACGCCGAGGTGGAGGCCCGGACCATCAGCCGCGACGAGGCGCTGTCGCGCTTCCGCAACGCGGTCCACGCCATGTCCTATCATAGCGGCGCCGACTATCTGTTCGCCTACGACCTGAACGGCATCGCGGTCGCCAACCCGTCGAACCACAAGGCGGTCGGCACGGACCGGATGCAGCTTCAGGACAAGGCCGGAAAATACTTCGTCCGCGAGATCGTCGAGACGCTGCAGAAGCAGGACAGCGCCATCGTCCACTATGTCTGGCCGAAGCTGGGATCCGACACCCCGCTGCTGAAGACGAACTATGTACAGCGCTACCAGCCGCTGGGCCTGATCGTCGGCTCCGGCGTCTACACCGACGACATCGACGCCGCCTATCACGAGTTCCTGGCCAGGCTGGGCGTCATCGCGGCGGTGCTGGTCTGCGGACTGGTGCTGATCGCGTTCCTGATCAACCGCGGCATCGTGCGTTCGCTGCACGGCCTGCGGGACAAGATGACCTCGCTGGCGGCCGGCGATCTGAGCGTCACTTTTCCGGAGGCGACCCGCCGCAACGAGATCGGCGGCATGGCGCAGGCGCTGCAGGTGTTCAAGGAGAACGCGCTGTCCAAGGCGGAGCTGGAGGCCAGCCAGGCCGCGCAGGCGGAGCGCAGCGCGGCGGAGAAGCGCGAGGCGATGGCAAGTCTCGCCAACCACTTCGAGCAGACCGTCGGCAGCCTGATCCACGACGTCGCCCAGGAGGCGGAAGGCATCGAGCAGCGCGCCCAGGACATGACCCGCGCCGCGGACGAGACCGGCACGCTGGCCGGCGCCGTCGCGGCGGCGACCGAGCAGACCTCGGCCAATGTCCAGACGGTGGCCGCCGCCACGGAGGAGCTGTCCAGCTCGATCGGCGAGATCAGCCGGCAGGTCGGCGAATCGGCGCAGATCGCCCGCGAGGCGGTGGAAAGCGCGGGGCGGGCCAACGGCAGGGTCGAGGGTCTCGCCACGGCGGTCGAACGGATCGGCGCGGTGGTGGAGCTGATCAACTCCATCGCCAGCCAGACCAACCTGCTGGCGCTGAACGCCACCATCGAGGCGGCCCGCGCCGGCGAGGCGGGCAAGGGCTTCGCCGTGGTGGCGCAGGAGGTCAAGGCGCTGGCCAACCAGACGGCCAAGGCCACCGAGGAGATCGCCGCCCAGGTCGCCGCCATCCAGGCCGAGACCGCCCAGGCCGTCCACGAGATCAAGGGCGTGGCGCAGGTCATCAGCCGGGTCAACGACGTGGCGACCTCCATCGCCTCGGCGGTCGAGGAGCAGGGGGCGGCGACGCGCGAGATCAGCCGCAACATCCAGCAGGCCGCCCAGGGCAGCCACGAGGTGTCCGCCAGCATCGGCGGCGTGAACAGCGCCGCCGGACGGAACGGCAAGGTCGCCTATGAGGTGCTGGAGAACGTCCGCCAGCTCTCCGTCCAGACCGACAGCCTGCGCGACGAGGTGGGACGGTTCCTGTCGCAGGTGCGGGCCGGCTGACCGGCCCCCGGACCGACATCAGGGCGGCGCGGCCCCTGCCCGCCGCCTGCCTTTGCCCGAGCGGCACGCTCAGCCCGGGACCACCGGCAGGACCGGGGCACTCCGCCCGGGCTTGCCGGACCGCAGGCGCCGGTACAATTCCGGGGCGCCTGCGACAGTCGCGGCGCCGCCCGGCCGGCGCCTCTTTCCCCTCATCGAAGAAGGGTGGCGACTCTACCACTGGTAGTACAATTGCGCCATCCCCAATAGACCAATCAAAACAGTCAAGATCGTCCCGCCAAAATCCGTTTTGTATAAAATGTTCGAATAATGAAGCTCACGCTTCCGGTTGGCTGCCCGTTTGACTGCGTGATGTGACAACAGGCCGCATGAATCGCAGCGCAGATCGGTCATGCGATAACATTGGCTATTATAAGTCTACATAGTCGGTAACCTCCCACTTTGTTGCAATATAAGAAGAGGTGGAGTGGTTCCAATTTTCAAATCAACCGGAAATCCACAACGGATTTTTGAAGCCGATGGCTCCCAACACGCATTCGTTGCAGGTCGGGGTGCAACAGTCATCGGGCACAAGGGAGGGGGCGATCATGCCCCCGGCAATGAAGGCTGACATCGATCGCGCTCCAAGCCCCGGAACGGACTTTCGGGAGCAGTCTGGCCTTCGAAACCGAGTCGAGGTGGAGCATGAAGCCTGAAACCATCAGTTCCGGTCGCCGGACGAGAAAAGTGACGAAAATACTCCTGGGAATGTTCGTCGGCGGCGCCGCGCTCAGCGCCGCCCTTTTCGTCGGGTTCGACGTCCTGGTTCACGAGACGAAATCCAACGAGTTCTGCACGTCGTGCCACACGATGCAGGGCAACTACGTCGAGTACCAGGGGACTCTCCATTACCAGAACCGGGTCGGCATCCAGGCCGGCTGTTCGAGCTGCCACGTCCCGTCCAGCGGTCCGGAGCTGCTGTGGGCCAAGGTCCGGGCGTCGAAGGACCTGCTGCACCAGTTCCTGGGCACCGTCGGCACCGAGGAGAAGTTCGAGTCCGCGCGTCACCGCATGGCGGAGACCGTGTGGAAGACCATGGAGGCGACCGACTCCCGCGAGTGCCGGTCCTGCCACAGCCTCTCCAACATGGACCTGCTGGAGCAGCGCCCGTCCGCCCGCCGCTACCATGAGGTGGCGATCCGCGAGCAGACCACCTGCATCACCTGCCACAAGGGCATCGCGCATTTCCTGCCGCTGTCCAACGACAGCGACACCGGCGTCTCCAAGCTCCGCGAAGCCGCGAAGAGCGTGCCGCCGCAGACGACGGCCCTCTACGCCATCGAGACGACGCCCTTCTACCTGTCCGCCGACAGCCGGGAGACCAACGACGGCACGCTGATGCCCTCGGCACCGGTCACCAGGATCGGCGAGGACAAAGGCATGATCAAGGTGCGCATCGACGGCTGGCGGCAGGAAGGCGTCGACAAGATCGCCTATTTCTCGGTCGGCAAGCGCGTCGTCAACGCCGTGATGTCCCAGGATACGGTCGAGCGCGCGAAGCTCGGCCAGGTCGTCGACGACACGGGCAGCGGCCAGAAATGGACGGCGGTCTCCGTCGAGGCCTGGGTGGAACCCGGCCATCTGGTCGGCGCACCGAAGCTGATCTGGGATGCGGCGGGGCAACTGCTGCGCAGCAACTGCGGCAACTGCCATGCGGAGCCGGACCTGACGCACTTCACCGCCAACCAGTGGATCGGCGTCGTCCAGTCGATGCAGATCCGCACGGCGATGAACGACGAGCAGAAGCGCCTTCTGATGCAGTACGTGCAGAAGCACGGGCGCGACATGGCGGAGAGCGCCACGCACTGAGATGTGCGGTCGGCTTTGAGGTTCGCATCCGCCCGGTCCCCGAGCGACAGGCTTGGCGCCGGGACCAGGGCGGGCACCGGAAACGGAGTGCATTATGAAAGTCCGCGAGACTGAGGAAAAGATGGACCTGTCCAGGCGCCGCCTGTTGAAGGCGCTGGGCATCGGCGGGGCGGCCCTGCCCATGACGGCGGTGGCGTCCAACAGCGTGCTGGCGGCGATCCGGAACCCGAACCTGCGGGAGGCGGAAGGCATCCTGACCGGCGCCCACTGGGGGCCGTTCCGCGCCGTGGTGAAGGACGGAAAGTTCGTCGAGGCGATCCCGCTCATCCATTCGCCGGCGGACGACATGATCCGGGCGATCCCCGATCAGGTCTATTCCCCGACACGGGTGAAGTACCCGCATATCCGCCGCGGCTTCCTGGAGAAGCGCGGCAAGGCCGACCCGTCCCTGCGCGGACGCGACGAATGGGTCCGGGTGTCGTGGGAACAGGCGCTGGACATCGTCGCTTCCGAAATCCAGCGCGTCCGGACGGAGCATGGCGGGAGCAGCATCCTGGCCGGCCTCTATGGCTGGAAGAGCGTCGGCCTGCTGCACAACTCGCGCAACGCGGTGCGGCGGCTGATGTATCTCGGGGGCGGCTGCCAGGGCTACTTCGGCGACTATTCGACCGGGGCGGCGCAGATCATCATGCCGCACGTCATGGGGGCGCTGGAGGTCTACGACCAGCAGACGGTGTGGCCGGCGGTCCTGGCGAACAGCCAGTTCGTCGTCATCTTCGGCGCCGATCCCTACGTCACGCTGAAGAACTCGTGGAACATCCCGGACTTCGAGGGCTACAACGGGTTCGACGCCCTGAAGGCCAAGGGAATCCGCGTCGTCACCATCGACCCCGTCCACACCGACACCGCCAAGCAGCTTAACGCCGAATGGCTGCCGGTCCGCCAGCGCACCGACGTGGCGCTGATGCTGGGGCTGATGCACACGCTCTACACGGAAAAGCTCTACGACGCGAAGTTCCTGAAGACCTACACGGTCGGCTTCCCGGAGATCGAGGCCTATCTGGTCGGCAAGGAAGACGGCGTGGCGAAGACGCCGGAATGGGCCAGCGGGCTGTGCGGCATTCCCGCCGACAAGATCCGGGCGCTGGCGCGCGAGATGGCGGCCAAGCGCACCATGCTGATGGCCGGCTGGTCGATCCAGCGCCAGCAGCACGGCGAACAGGCCCACTGGATGCTCGTCACCCTGGCGGCGATGCTCGGCCAGATCGGCCTGCCGGGCGGCGGCATCGGCTTCTCGTACCACTACGCGTCGGGCGGGTCGCCGACGGCGCGCGGCGGGATGCTCAAGGGGCTCGGCGCCGGCACGGCGACCGGACCGCTGCCGCCGCCGATCCCGGCCGCACGGATCTTCGACTGCCTGATGAACCCGGGCAAGACGATCAACGTCAACGGCAAGGACATCACCTATCCCGACATCAAGATGATCTACTGGGCGGGCGGCAACCCGTTCCACCACCATCAGGACATCAACCAGCTCGTCCGGTCCTGGCAGCATCGTCCCGAGGTCGTCATCGTCCACGAGCCCTACTGGACCGCGACGGCGAAACACGCGGACATCGTGCTTCCCGCCACCACCAGCTACGAGCGCAACGACCTGGAGATGGGGGGAGACTACTCGGCCAAGTACATCTTCCCGATGCACAAGGTCATCGACCCGATCGGGGAGTCGCGCAACGACTTCGACATCTGCGCGGACATCGCGGAGCGTCTCGGCTACCGCTCCGCCTACACCGAAGACCGCGACGAGATGCAGTGGCTGAAGGACCTCTACAAGGGGGCCACGGTCGGAGCCCGGGCGTCGCGCGTGGCGCTGCCGCCCTTCGAGCTGTTCTGGAAGTCGGGCGACTATGTCGAGTTCCCGATCCCGGACAGCGCCAAGACATGGGTCCGCCACGCCGACTTCCGCGGCGATCCCCTGCTGAACCCGCTCGGCACCCCGTCCGGCCTGATCGAGCTGTTCAGCAAGAAGGTCGCCGGCATGGGCTATGCGGACTGCGCCGGCCATGCCAGGTGGTATGAACCGATCGACTGGCACAAGAGCGACCGCTCCAGCCGCTACCCGCTGTCGCTGATCAGCTCCCACCCGTCGCACCGGCTGCACTCGCAGCTGTCGAACGCCATGTCGCTGCGCAAGACCTACGCGGTCGACGGCCGGGAACCCCTGCTGATCAACACGCAGGACGCGGCCGCCCGCGGCATCAAGTCCGGCGACGTCGTCCGGGTCTTCAACGACCTGGGACAGGTGCTCGCCGGGGCGGTCGTGACGGACGACATCATGCCCGGCGCGGTGCGCCTGTCCGAAGGCGGCTGGTACGACCCGGCCGAGCCCGGCGTCCCCGGCTCGCTCTGCAAGAACGGCAGCGTCAACGTGCTTGTCCGGGACATCCCGACCTCCGGCCTCGCGATGGGCAACTGCGGCCAGTCGGGCATCGTGCAGGTCGAACGCTACACCGGCCCCAAGATGCCGGTCACGGCGTTCGAGCCGCCCAAGGGGGCGGTGAGCTGACGACGACGGCGCCCCCGGGTGACATCCTCCCCGGGGGCGCGTCCTTTCCAGTTGCCGCGCGACGGGAGCGGTCCGGACCTCAGCGCGGCATGCGGCTCTGCGGCGTCTGGTAGACGTCGCTGAAATGCGTGCGGAACAGGCGCATGGCCGGCGTCAGCTCGACGCCCTGGCGCCACGCCAGCCCGACATCCATCGCCGGCACACGCTCGCGCATGATGATCGTCTCGATGCGCTTTCCCTCCAGCGACCAGGGCCGGTACACCATGTCGGACAGGATGGTCACGCCCTGGCCGTTGGCGATGATGGAGCGCACCGCCTCGATCGACGAGGTGCGCAGCCGGACGTTGGGCCGGAAGGGGGAAGCGCTCCAGTAGCGCGTCGTCCAGTGGGCGGCCTCGTCCACCGTCAGCATGATGTAGGGGTGCTCCGCCACGTCCTGCAGCCCCACCGAATCGAGCTCCAGCAGCTTGTGGCCGGCCGGCACCCACAGGCGCCGCTGGCTGCTCATCAGCGTTTCGGTCGTCAGTTCCGGGTTGTTGATGTTCGAGGTCAGGACCACCGCCATGTCGAGCCGGCCGGTGATCAGGTTGTCCTCGATCATCTCGCGCGTCAGCTCGTGGATGTGGATGCGCAGGTTGGGATAGCGCCGCTCCAGCCGTTCCAGATGCTGCGGCAGGAAATAGCCCAGCACCGTGTAGCTGGCGCCGATCGACAGGCTGCCCGCCACCTCCGCCGCCGTGTCGGCGGGATGCAGCGCCTCCTCCACGCTCGCCATGATGCGGTGGCTGGCGGCGAGGAAGCGGCGGCCGGTGTCGGTCAGCTCCATCCCCTGTGCGGTGCGGACGAACAGCCGCCCGCCGATTTCCGCCTCCAGCTCCTTGATCGCGGAGGTGATGGCCGACTGGGAGATCGACAGCTCCCGCGCCGCCCGCGACACCTGTCCCAGGTTGGCGGTGGCGATAAAATATTTCACATGGCGGAAATTCAACATCGGCACCCCCGCTTTTTCTGCTGCCGTGTACCGGAAAATCAGAAAATGCCTATGATTTGATCGGCCAGGAACGATCACGGACCCGCGTCTGGCTTGGAGTCTGCCTAATTTCTGGCCCGATTTTGCGTTCTGATTTTCCAATATAGCAAACGCAGAAATTAAAAATTGTCAACGGTTCGGGATGTCATACGCTTGTACTCCAAGCAATCCTGCCGGCCGCCGCTCCGCAAGCATCGGCCGGGGGCCCAAAGCAAGGGAGTAAGGCGTTGCCTCGCACTATGGTCGACCTCAACTGTGACCTCGGCGAAGGCTTCGGTCAGTGGACGCTGGGCGAAGCCACCGATGACGCGCTGATGGACCTCATCAGTTCGGCCAACGTCGCCACCGGCTTCCATGCCGGCGATCCCAACCTGATGGATCGCGTGGTGCGGCTGGCGGTGGAACGCGGCGTGGCGCTCGGCGCCCATCCGGGCTACCGGGACCTGCAGGGCTTCGGCCGCCGCGTCATCCAGGCCAAGCCGGACGAGCTGGTCAACGACATCCTCTACCAGGTCGGCGCGCTGCGCGAGTTCGCCCGCCGCCACGGCACCCGGCTGCAGCACGTCAAGCCGCACGGCGCGCTCTACATGGAGGCGGCGCGCGACGAGACGCTGTCCCGCCTGATGGTCGATGCGCTGCTGAAGTCCAGCCCCGACACGCTGCTGTTCTGCATGGACGTGTCGAAGACCTGTGCCGTCGCCAGCGCCGCCGGCCTGCCGGTGGTGCGGGAGTTCTACGCCGACCGCGACTATGACCGCAGCGGCTCCATCGTCTTCGCCCGCCGCATGCGGCCGCTCGATCCCGCGGAGGTCGCCGACAAGTGCGTGCGCGCCTGCCGCGAGGGGAAAGTGCGGACGGTCGAGGGCGACGACATCGACATTGCCTTCGACTCGATCTGCTTCCACTCCGACACGCCGGGCGCGCTGGCGATCGGCACCGCGGTGCGCACCGCCCTGCTGAAGGACGGCATCCGCATCGCCGCCGCCGCCGACGTGATCGCCCAAACCACCTGACTGCCTACGACCTGACTGCCCGGCCACCCGGCAGCCCGCTTACCCGATCCAGCCAGAAGGACCGTTCCGATGCCCGAGATCCGCTCTCCCCTTCCCGGCACCTTCTACCGCCGCCCCGCCCCCGACCAGCCGCCCTTCAAGGAGGTCGGCGACCGGGTCGAGCCCGGCGACGTCATCGGTCTGGTGGAGGTCATGAAGAGCTTCAGCGAGATCAAGGCCGACTGCGCCGGCACCGTGCTGCGCTTCACCGTCGAGGACGAGGAGCCGGTGATGGCCGGCGTCGTCCTCGTCGAGCTGGAAGGCTGAGGCGATGGCGATCCGGCGCCTGTTCGTCGCCAACCGGGGCGAGATCGCGGTCCGCATCATCCGCGCCGCCCGATCGCTCGGCATCGGGACGGTCCAGGCCTATTCGGAGGCCGACCGCGACATGCTGGCGGTCCGCATGGCCGACGCCGCGGTCTGCGTCGGCCGTCCGGCGGCCCGCCATTCCTACCTCGACGGCCCCCGCCTCGTCGCCGCCGCGAAGGAGGCCGGCTGCGACGCCGTCCATCCCGGCTACGGCTTCCTGGCGGAAAACGCCGCCTTCGCCCAGGCGGTGGAGGAGGCCGGCCTGATCTTCGTCGGACCGACGGCGGAGACCATCCGCATCATGGGCGACAAGGCCGCGGCGCGCGACGCCGCGATCGCCGCCGGCGTGCCGGTGGTGCCCGGCTCGGACGGCCGCGTCGCCGGCGTGGAGGCGGCGCTGGCCGCCGCCGAGGCCATCGGCTACCCCGTGATGATCAAGGCGGCGGCGGGTGGCGGCGGGCGCGGCATCCGCATCGCCGAGACGCCGGACGAGCTGCGCCGCCTCGCCCCCCAGGCCCAGTCGGAGGCGCAGGCCGCCTTCGGCGACGGCGGCCTCTACCTGGAGCGGGTGATCGTCGATGCCCGCCACATCGAGGTGCAGGTCCTCGGCGACGGCACCCGCGCCGTCCACGCCTTCGAACGCGAATGCTCCCTCCAGCGCCGCCGCCAGAAGGTGTGGGAGGAGGCCCCGGCCGCCTGCCTCGACGAGGCGACCCGCGCCCGGCTCTGCGCCTCGGCCGTGGCGCTGGCCGAGAGCGTCGGCTACCGCGGGGCCGGGACGCTGGAATATCTTTATGACGAGGCGTCCGGCGCCTTCTACTTCATCGAGATGAACACCCGCATCCAGGTCGAGCATCCGGTGACCGAGATGATCACCGGCATCGATCTGGTGGCCGCCATGATCCGCATCGCCGGCGGGGAGCCGCTGCCGGTGACCCAGGAGCAGGTCCGCCGCACCGGCCACGCCATCGAGGTGCGCATCAACGCCGAAGACCCCGCCGCCGGCTTCCTGCCCTGCCCCGGCACCGTCGTCCGGCTGGCGGTCCCGGAAGGGCCGGGCCTCCGCTTCGACGGGATGATCTACGAGGGCTATACGGTCCCGCCCTTCTACGACTCCCTGCTCGGCAAGCTGATCGTCCACGGCGCGACCCGCGCCGAGGCCATCGACCGGCTGGCCGGGGCGCTGGAACGGCTGGAGATCGCCGGCCTCAGCACCACCATCCCGCTGCACAAGGCGCTGGCCGCCGACCCCGACATCCGGGCCGGCAAGGGCCACACCCGGTTCCTCGAGGCCTGGCTCGCCGGGCAGCCCGCCTTCACCCCTCCGTCCCCCACGGCCGCGCAACGATGACCGCGCAATAGGAGCACCGGATGAAGACCCGCTATTCCTACGGTGGCGACGAGCACATCTTCGTCGAGATGGACGAGGAGATGTCGCTGGAAGCGTTCTTCAAGAGCATGTCCATCACCAACGCCGTCCGTGCCGCGCACATCGACGGCATCACGGAGGTCTGCCCCGCGAACGGCAGCTTCCAGATCAAGTTCGACCCGGACCGCATCGCCCCCGACCGGCTGATGAGCACGCTGCAGTCCCTCGAACAGGCGGCGGAGAAGGCCGACAAGCGGCTGCAGACCCGGATCGTCGAGATCCCCGTCTACTACCGCGATCCCTGGACCACCGAGACGCTGATGCGCTTCCGGGAACGGCACCAGGATCCGGCCGGCACGGACCTCGACTATGCCGCGCGGATGAACGGCTACGACACGGTGGAGCAGTTCATCCACGCCCACCACGCCTCGCCCTGGTTCGTCTCGATGGTGGGGTTCGTCGCCGGGCTGCCCTTCCTCTACCAGCTCGTCGAGCGCGAGCGGCAGATCCAGGTGCCGAAATACCTGCGCCCGCGCACCGACACGCCCAAGCACACCATCGGCCATGGCGGCTGCTTCGGCTGCATCTATTCCGTCCGCGGGGCAGGCGGCTACCAGATGTTCGGCATCACGCCGATGCCGATCTACGACCCGACGCAGAAGGTCTCCTACCTGCGCGAGTTCATGGTGTTCTTCCGGCCCGGCGACATCGTGAAGTGGAAGCCGATCGACCGCGAGGAATACGACGCCATCACCGCCGACGTCGCGGCCAACCGCTACGAGCCGCGCATCCGGAAGGTCACTTTCGACCTCGACGCCTTCAACGCGGACATCGACGGCACCAACCAGCGGCTGATGGAGGCTCTCCATGGCGTTTAAGGTTCTCAACCCCGGCCTGCTGACCACCGTCCAGGACCTCGGCCGGCCCGGCTATTTCCATCTCGGCATCCCGATGTCGGGGGCGATGGACCGCTATGCGCTGCGCGCCGCCAACCTGCTGGTCGGCAATCCGGAGGGAGCCGCCGCGCTGGAGGCCGTCTTCATGGGGCCGCAGCTCGAATTCGAGGTGGACGCCACCGTCGCGGTCACCGGCGCCGACCTGCCGGCCCGCGTCGACGGCGAGCCGCACCCGGCCTGGACGGCCTTCCCGGTGCGTGCCGGCCAGGTGCTGTCCTTCGACTATCTCAGGGGCGGCGCCCGCGCCTACATCGCGATCTCCGGCGGCATCGACACCCCGCCGGCGCTGGGCAGCCGCTCCACCTACATCATCGGCGCGCTCGGCGGCTACCACGGCCGGGCGCTGGCGAGCGGCGACATGGTGCCGCTCGGGTCCCCGCGGGCCGTGCAGCACGGCATGGAGGTGCCGGCGGCGCTGCGCCGCACGGTGGAGCGCAGCGCGGAGCTGCGCGTGCTGCCCGGCCTCTACTGGCGCCTGATCACCGAGGAGGCCGGCCGCAACTTCTTCGAGGACGAGTGGAAGGTGGCCCCGGAGGCCGACCGCATGGGCTACCGGTTCCGCGGCGGCCGGCCCTTCACCTTCAACCCGCGCGAACAGCCCTTCGGCGCCGGCTCCAACCCCTCCAACATCGTCGACGCCTGCTATCCCTACGGTTCCATCCAGGTGCCGGGCGGCACCGAGCCCATCGTGCTGCACCGCGACGCCGTGTCGGGCGGCGGCTACTTCACGCTGGGCGCGGTGGTCTCCGCCGACATGGACCTGATCAGCCAGATGCAGCCGCACACCGCCGTCCGCTTCGTCAAGGTGGACATGGAGCAGGCGCTGGCCGCCCGCGCCGACGAGGCGCAGCGGCTGGCCCGCCTGCGCGAGGCGCTCGCCGCCTGACACCGGGGGCGGCCGGCCGCGCCGCCCCCGGCCCCTTCCCCGCTCCCCATCCCCGACCGTCCATCCCATGCCGTGGAGACCACCCGCATGACTGCCCCCGCTCGTGCCTTTTTCCTGGGATCCTGCCTCGCCGCCTCCCTCGCCGTCTCTGCCGGCAGCGCGTCCGCCGCCGACTGGTTCCCCTACCCGGCGGCGGAGGTGGTCCCCGCCTTCTCCGCCGAGGGCAAGCCGAAGGACATCTCCTACACGCCGCTGCCCAAGGCGTCGAAGCCGTGGGACATCTGCGTCTCCTTCCCGCACATGAAGGACGCCTACTGGCTGGGCGTCGACTACGGCGTGGTCGAGGAGGCCCGGCGGCTGGGCGTCAAGGTCAACGTGGTGGAGGCCGGCGGCTACACCGAGCTGAACAAGCAGATCAGCCAGATCGAGAATTGCGTGGCGCGCGGCGCCGACGCCGTGGTGATCGGCGCCATCTCGCTCGACGGACTTAACAATCTGGTGGGCGAGGTGGCGAAGAAGGGCATCCCGGTGATCGACGTGATCAACGGCATCTCCTCTCCCGCGCTGACCGCCAAGTCGCTGGTCTCCTTCCACACCATGGGCTACGAGGCCGGCCGCTATCTCGCGCAGAAGCATCCCGCCGGCAGCCCCAAGGTCAAGGTCGGCTGGTTCCCCGGCCCGGCCGGCGCCGGCTGGGTGGAGGCGGCCAACAAGGGCTTCCACGAGGCGGTCGCCGGCTCGGCCGTCGAGGTGCTTGAGCCGCGCTACGGCGACACCGGCAAGGAGGCGCAGCTCCGCCTCGTCGAGGATGTGCTGCAGGCGACTCCCGACGTGAAGTACATCGCCGGCACCGCCGTGACCGCCGAGGCGGCCCAGGGTCTGCTGCGCGAGCGCGGCCTGACCGACAGGATCGGCCTGATCGCCTTCTACATGACCCCCGGCGTCCACCAGGGCATCAAGCGCGGCTTCATCCAGGCGGCGCCTGCGGACTCCATGGTCATCCAGGGCCGCATCGCCGTCGATCAGGCGGTGCGCGCGCTGGAGAAGCAGGAGCTCGTCAAGCATGTCGGCCCGAAGATCTTCGTCGTCGACAAGGCCAACGTCGACAAGGTGCCGCGCGACGCCATCCTTCCCCGGAGTCCTTCACCCCGGTCTTCAGCGTGAAGTAACCGCGGCGAAGCGACGGCACGCGGGCCGCCTTCCGGCCCCACCCCCCACGACCACCGGGGGCCGGAGGCGGCCCGCGACCGCCCCAATCCAGGACACGCCCGCATGTCCCATTCCGTCCTGATCCGTACCGTTGCCCTGACCAAGCGCTATCCCGGCGTCACCGCGCTCGACCGGGTCGATTTCGACCTGCATGCCGGCGAGGTCCATGTGCTGTTCGGGGAGAACGGCGCCGGCAAGTCCACCCTGATCTCCCTGCTGGCCGGCGTGTCCGCCCCCAGCGACGGCGAGATCCTGGTGCGCGGCCGCAACGTCCGCTTCTCCGGCGTCGCCGACGCCCGCGCCGCCGGCATCTCCGCGGTGTTCCAGGAATTCTCGCTGGTCCCCACCCTGACCGTGGCGGAGAACCTCTTCCTCGGCGACGAGCCGCGCCGCGGTCCCTTCCTCGACCGCGCCGCCATGCTGCGCAGGGCCAGGGCCCTGTTCGCCGACCTCGACTTCCCGATCGACCCGCGCCGCCGCGTCGCCACGCTGAGCCGTGCCGAGCAGCAGATGGTGGAGATCGCCAAGGCGCTGCACGGCGAGGTCGGCATCCTGATCCTCGACGAGCCGACCGCCTCGCTGACCGACCGCGAGGTCGACCATCTGTTCGCGGTGATCGCCCGCATGAAGGCGCGCGGCGTCGGCATCATCTACATCTCGCACCGGATGCAGGAGTTCGCCCGCATCGCCGACCGCGTCACCGTGCTGCGCGACGGGGCCAAGATCGGCACCGTCGCCATGGCCGGAACCAGCGAGGCGGAGCTGCTGGAGATGATGGCCGGCCGCGCCATCGCCGAGGTCTATCCCGTCATCGCCCGCAATCCCGGCCCGCCGCTGCTCCGCGTCCAGGGGCTGCGGGCCTGGGGCGTCCACGGCATCGACCTGGAGGTGCGGCCGGGCGAGGTGCTGGGGATCGCCGGCCTCGTCGGCTCCGGCAAGTCGCGCGGCTTCCGTGCCCTGATGGGGCTGCTGCCGGTCGAGGCCGGCCACGTGACGCTGAAGGGCCGGGACGTCACCGGCCGCGGTACCCGCGCATTGATGCTGGCGGGCGCCTGCTACCTGCCGCCCGACCGCAAGACCGAAGGGCTGCAGCTCGCCTTCACCGCCCGCGACAACCTCGCCCAGGGCATGCTGGAGGGGTCGGGTGGACGGTTCGGCCTGCTGCCCTGGCGGCGGATCCGCAGCCGCTGCGAGGTGACCGCCGAGCGGGTCGAGCTGCCGCCCGCCTATCGCGGCCGTCCGGTCGCCCAGCTCTCCGGCGGCAACCAGCAGAAGACGCTGTTCGGCCGCGGCCTCGGCCGGGACTACGACCTCTACATCTTCGACGAGCCGACGGTCGGCGTCGACATGGGCGCCCGCGCCGCCATCTACCGGCTGATCCGCGACCTGACGGAGGCCGGAAAGGCGGTGGTGGTGATCTCCTCCGACCTGCCGGAGGTCATGAACCTCGCCCACCGGCTGCTGGTCTTCTCGCACGGCCGCATCGCCGCCGAGCTGGAGGGCGACGCCATCAGCGAAGCCGCCATCCTCGCCCACTTCTTCGACGATCCTCCGCCCCCCGGAGTCCCCCTGCAATCCGAAGCCGCGAGACTGCCCGCATGAGCGCCACCTCCTCCACCGAACCGGTCCCGACCACCGCGTCCCCCCGCCTGCGGGCGCTCAGCCGCGCGCTGTTCCTGCGGCTGGGCGTGCTGCCCTTCTTCCTGCTCGCCGCCATCATCGTCTTCGGCACCGCCTCCGACCGGTTCCTGACGGTGGACAACCTCGTCAATGTGGCGCGCCAGTCGGTCTATCTGATGCTGGTGTCGCTGGGGCAGATGGTGGTGCTGATCACCGGCGGCTTCGACCTGTCGGTCGGGGCGACGGTCGCCCTCACCTCGGTGGTCTCGGCGCTGGTCATGGCGGCGCTGGGGGCCGTGCTGCCCGACGCGGTGGTGCCGGTCATCGTGCTCGGCGCGCTCGCCGGCTGCGCGGCGGCGGGGCTGGTCGGCGTGGCCAACGGTGTCGGCGTCGCCTATTTCGGCGTGTCGCCCTTCATCATGACTCTGGGCGTCAGCTCGGTCGCGGCCGGCGGTTCGCTGTTCCTGACCGGCGGCGTCCCGGTGTCGGGCCTGCCCCACGAGTTCGCCGACCTCTTCGGCTTCGGACGCTGGCTCGGCGTCCCGGTGCCGGTGCTGGTGGCCGCGGTGGCGGTCTGCCTCATCTGGGTGGTGATGGCGCGCACCCGCACCGGCGCCCACATCCATGCGGTGGGCGGCAACATCAAGGCGGCCCACCTGTCGGCCATCGACACCCGCCGCACGCTGGTCTTCGCCTACACGCTGTGCGCGCTCGTCGCCGCGCTGACCGGCCTCCTGCTCACCGCCCGCGTGGAGTCGGGAGAGGCCAACCTGGGCGGCACGATCGCACTGGAATCCATCGCCGCCTGCGTCATCGCCGGCGTCTCGCTGCGCGGCGGCATCGGCCGGGTGGAGACCGTGGTGCTGGGCGCCTTCTTCATCGTTCTGGTGCAGAACGGGATGAACCTGGCGCAGATCGGCTCCTACCTGCAGATGGTGCTGCTCGGCGGGCTGCTGATCCTCGCGGTCGTCTTCGACCAGATCCGCTACCGCATGCTGATGGGCAACGGCTGAGCCGGCCGGACCGCCGCCCGCCCGGCACGGCCCGCTGTCCGGATCCCGCTACGCCGCCTCCCCCAGCGCGGCGAGGGCGCGGCGGTAGGCGGCGGTGATGGCGTCCTCGCGCAGGTGGCGGCCGTCGCGGACGACCGGGCGGCCGGCGGCGATGACGTCGCGCACGGCATGGCCGTCCCCGGCGAAGACATAGGCGTCGAGCAGGCTGTCGTCCCGGCGGGCGAGCAGCTTCGGGTTGTCGGCGTCGAGCACGACGAGGTCGGCCGGCTGACCGACGCGGATGCCGCCCTCCACCGCCGGCTGGCCGAGCGCCCGGGCGCCGCCCGCCACCGCCGCCTGATAGAGGCCGCTGCCGATCGACGCTCCCGGCCCGGCCCGCAGCACGTTGCGCCGCCGCTGCACCAGCCGCTGGCCATACTCCAGGATGCGCAGCTCCTCCGCCGCCGAGACCGAGATGTGGCTGTCCGACCCCACGCCGAACCGCCCGCCCTGCGCCAGGAAGGGGACGGCGGGAAACAGCCCGTCGCCGAGATTGGCCTCCGTCGTCGGGCAAAGGCCGGCGACCGCGCCAGTGGCGGCGAGGCCGGTCACTTCCGTCCCGGTCAGGTGGGTGGCGTGGACGAGGCACCAGCGGCCGTCCACCGGCGCGTTGTCCAGCAGCCATTCCACCGGACGCCGGCCGCTCCAGGCGACGCAGTCGTCGACCTCCGCCGTCTGCTCGGCGATGTGGATATGGATGGGGGCGCCGGGGGCGATGGCCTCCAGTCCGGCGAGCGCGTCGCGCATCTCCTCCGGCGTCACGGCGCGCAGCGAGTGGAGCGCCAGCCCGACGCGGCGGCCGGCCCGGCCGTCGAGCGCGCCGCGCATCGCCGCGACGATCGACAGCAGCCCGTCCACGTCGTTGATGAAGCGCCGCTGCCCGTCGGATGGCGGCCTGCCGCCGAAGCCGCTGTGGGCATAGAGCACCGGCAGATGGGTCAGCCCGATGCCGGCGGTGTCGGCGGCGGCGAGGATGCGCCGCGACATCTCCGCCCGGTCGGCATAAGGGCGCCCGTCGGTGTCGTGATGCAGGTAGTGGAACTCCGCCACCGCGGTATAGCCCTGCTTCAGCATCTCCATGTAGAGCAGGGCGGCGATCGCCTCCGCCGCGTCGGGGGTGAGGCGGCGGACGAAGCCGTACATCGCCTCCCGCCAGGTCCAGAAGCTGTCCTCCGACGGTCCGGCCCGCTCGGCCAGCCCGGCCATCGCCCGCTGGAAGGCATGGCTGTGCAGGTTCGGCATGCCGGGGATCACCGGGCCGGCGGCGCGCGGCAGGTCGCCGGCGGCGGCCCCGACCTCCACCGCGGCCAGCGCCCCCTGCGCATCGAAACGGAGCGCCACGTCGCCGGCCCAGCCGTCCGGCAGCAGGGCGCGGTCGCAGAACAGGCCGGTCAAGCGGTCCATCGTCGTCCCTCCCGTCTCCTCGACCCGGTCCCTCAGTCCTTGCCGTCGGCCCAGGCGGCCAGCGTCTCGACGAAGCGCCGCAGATGCGGGCGGATGCGCCCGGCGCGCGTCCCGTCGAAGGCGAAGGGCGGCTCCTCCCGCATGTAGGTGAGCTGCGCCATTTCGAGCTGGACGGCGTGCCAGCCCTCGTCCGGACGGCCGAAATGGCGGGTGATGTGGCCGCCCTTGAAGCGGCCGTCGCGCACATGGGTGAAGCCGTCCGCCCCGGCGGCGGCGCACACCGCCTCCAGCCGGGCGCCGAGACCGGCGTCGAGGCTGCGCCCGTCGTTGGTGCCGAGGTTGAGGTCGGGCAGCCGCCCCTCGAACAGGCGCGGCACGACCGAGCGGATGGAGTGGGCGTCGAACAGCACCGCCCGGCCGAACCGCTCGCGCAGCCGCGTCATCTCCGCGGTCAGGGCCTCGTGGTAGGGCCGCCAGTAGGTCTCCACCCGCCGGGCGACCTCCGCCTTGTCGGGCTCGGCGCCCTGCAGGTAGAGGGGCTGGCCGTCGAACAGGGTGGAGGGGCAGAGGCCGGTTGTGGCGCCGCTGTAGAGCGGCGTGTCGTCGCTCGGCCGGTTGAGGTCGATGACGAAGCGCGAGTAGCGCGCCTGGATCAGCCCGACGCCGAGATCCTCCAGGAAATCATAGAGCTGCGGCAGGTGCCAGTCGGTGTCGCACAGGCCGCGCGCCGCGGGAACCAGCCGGTCGGCGAAGCCGTCCGGCAGGGCGGTGCCGACATGCGGCATGCTGACCAGCACCGGCCGGCGCGCGGCGCGGAACCCGAAGACCTCCATACCCTCTCACTCCCTGCGGACGGCGGAACCCGGCGGTCGCCTGAACTGCAGGGATTATGTACATACAATATGGAGTACTCCAGGGAAAAGCCGCTGCGGAGGACGCCGGATCAGCGGGCGATCACGCTGCTGTGCGGCGAGGACCAGTCATGCGCCGTCATCAGCCGCAGGATCGCCCTGGCGATCTTGGTGCCGCCCTGCACCGACGGCTCGATCGGGTTGGCGTAGTCGCCGGGATCGTCGCAGATCAGCCGGAGGTCGAGCAGTGGCAGCCCGCGCGAGAAGGCGGCGCGGGTGATGATGTCGTTGAAGAGCGACAGGCCGGTGACGACCAGCCGCTGCCGCACCGGGTCGGGATAGCGTGCGTCGTAGATGGTGCAGACCGCCAGCGGCAGCCCGCGCGCCAGCACGCCGTCGAGCATGGCGGCATAGTCGTCGCGGAACTGCTCGCGCACCTGGGCGAGCTGGACGACCGCCCCGGCGACCGAGCGCGCCCCCTCGTCCAGCACCCGCGCATGGCCCAGCGCATCGTTGCCGCCGGCGCTGAGCACCAGATGGGTCGCATCGGCGGGAAGGCGGTCGAGCTGCCGCGCCACGCTGCCGGTGACCGCCCCGTCCACCGCGCAGAGCGTCGCCTGCCAGCCGGCCGGAAGCCGTTCCCGCAGCAGCCGGATCACGTCCGGGCCGCCGCCGACATAGGCGGTGTTGTCGAAGACGGAGTCGCCGAGCAGCACGATGTGGGGCATGGGGCGCGGTCCCTGGCGGCTCGGCCATCATACGGACTCAACAGCGCGATGACGCGTTCTTCACCATCCCGCTGCAAATCCCGTGATCAGCTACGCACAAAAACTATGCATAGTTCTGCGATGGACAAAAAAGCGGCTTTGCGTGTTGACATGGTTTTTGTACGTACATAACATTTGCCCCAACAGCGTGAGGCACCGCTTCCTGACGGATTTCCTCAAGAAAATCCGCTTGCGGCATGATCCTGGGAGAGATGCGATATGTCTGATCCAGGTCTTCCCATCATCGACGTCGCCGCCCTGTGCTCCCCCGACTTCGCCGACAGGCGGGAGGTCGGTGAACGGATCGCCGAAGCCTGCGGCACGACCGGCTTCTTCTACATCACCGGCCATGGTGTGCCGCAGGAGGTCATCGACACGGCGCTCGCCGAGGCGAGGCTGTTCTTCCGCCAACCGGCCGAGGCGAAGGCCGGGGCGGCGGCGGATGCCCGCTTCCGCGGCTGGCACGCCATCGGCGGCGCGCTGATGTACGGCGCCAGCCGGCCGGACTTCAAAGAGTTCTTCCAGATGGGGCTGGACCTGCCGGAGACCGATCCGGACGTGCTGGCCGGCCAGCCCCTGCGCGGCCCCAACCGCTGGCCCGACGGCCCGCCCGGCTTCCGGCCGGCGATGGAGGCCTACTACCGGGAGACCGGCGCATGCGGCGCGCGGCTGCTGCGCGGCGTGGCGCTCGCGCTCGGCCTGCCGGAGTCCTTCTTCGACGCGCGCTACGCCAAGCCGATGCAGCGGACGCAGGCGATCTACTACCCGCCGCAGCCGGCGGAGATGGGCGAGGACCAGTATGGCGTCGCCCCGCACACCGACTATGGCTGCATCACGCTGCTGTACCAGGACGGCACCGGCGGGCTGGAGGCGCAACGGCTGGACGGCGCCTGGGTGCCGGCACCGCCGATGGCCGGCAGCTTCGTCGTGAATGTCGGCGACCTGCTGGAGCGCTGGAGCAACGGGCGCTTCAAGTCGACGCCGCACCGCGTGGTCAACCGCAGCGGGCAGGAGCGGCTGTCCATCGCCACCTTCTACGACCCGACCTACACGGCGCTGGTCGATTCGCGGGAACTGCTGGCGGCGCTCGACCTCGACGACGCGCCGAACTTTCCGCCGATCCAGGCCGGCGACCACATCCAGAACCGCATCGCCGAGTCCAAGCGGCACCGCCAGTCCATCCAGGCAACCGGGCAGGCGCAGGCCGGCGGCGGAGCGGCGGGACGATGACCGGCAAGCCGGCCCCGCGCCTTGCGGAGCGTCTGGACGGGAAAGGGCCGCTCTTCACCCAGTTGAAGCGCGCGCTCGCCCGGCAGATCCTGCGCGGCGGGCTGGCGGTCGGCGAACGGCTGCCCGGCGAGGAGCAGATCGCCGCCCATTACGGGGTGTCGCGCCAGACCGCGCACAAGGCGATCGGCATGCTGGCGCGCGAGGGGTTCCTGGTACGGCGGCGCAAGGCCGGCACCTTCGTCGCCGCCCAGCGCCAGGGCGGCTTCGTGCTGCCGATCCCCGACATCGGCGAGGTGGTGGCCGGCTGGGGCGGCCTCTACGAGCACCGGATCCTGCGCCGCGAGACGGTGGCGAACGGCCGCAACGGCACGCACTGGCCGGACGTCGCGGCGGAGGCGCCGCTGCTGTCGGTCGAGTGCCTGCATCTGGGCGACGGCGTGCCGCTGCAGCTCGAACGGCGATGGATCAACCTGGACGCCGTGCCCGACGCGGCGGAGGAGGACTTCCGCGACGTGCCGCCCGGCCGCTGGCTGTCGCAGCATGTCCCCTGGTCGACCGCCCAGCACATCGCCCGCGCCGTCGCCGCATCGGCGGAGGTGGCGGAAAAGCTGAACATCGACCGCGGCACGGCCTGTCTGGTGGTGGAGCGCCGCACCATGCATCTTGGCATGCCGGTCACATTGGTTTACCTGACCGCGGTCGGCGAGCGCTTCGTCCTCAGCGGAACCTCCGAGCCGGCGATCGTGGCGGAACTGAACCGGGAGGATGCGGCCTGACCGCCCGCCCCCGGAGGCGGCCGGCGCGGCGCGGGCTCCCGGCGGGCAGCCTGGACCTCAAGCACAGAATGCAGCAACCATAGAACAGGGAGTGGCGAGACTATGTCGTACAAGATGGGGGCCTTCACGATGTTCCGTTCCATGACCCGCCGCAGCGGCCTGAAGGCCGCGCTGACCGCCGCGGTGGCGGTGGCCGCCGTGCTGTCGGCGGCACCGGCCGCGCAGGCCGACACGCTCGCCAACGTCAAGGCCGCCGGCGTGCTGAAGGTCGCGACCGAGATGCAGTTCCCGCCCTTCGACATGATCGAGGGCGAGACCTACAAGGGCATCGACCGCGAGCTGATCGACGAGGTGGCGAAGGAGATGGGCGTCAAGGCCGAGTATCTCGACCTGCCCTGGACCAGCGTGCTGCCCGGCCTGGAGGCCAAGAAGTTCGATCTGGTGATCGCGCCGGTGACCATCACCAAGGAGCGCATGGCGCGCTACGCCTTCACCATTCCGATCTCCGAGGCGACGGCCGCCCTGATGAAGCGCGCAGGCGACGCCTCGATCACCAAGCCGGAGGACATCAACGGCAAGAAGGTCGGCGGCGGCAAGGGCACCTCGCAGCTCGCCCAGATCAAGGAATTCGCCGCGGCCAAGGGCCTGAAGGTCGAGTTCAAGGAGTATGTCGACAGCAACCAGTCCTATGCGGAGCTGGCGGCCGGCCGCGTCGACGCCTCGGTCAACTCGCTGCCGAACCTGTCCTATGCCGCCGCCCAGCGGCCGGACACCTTCGGCGTCGTGCTGCCGCCCTTCGGCAAGCCGACCTACTTCTCCTGGGTCGGCCGCAAGGGCGAGGAGGACGCCTCGCTGGTCGCCGCGGTGAACGAGGCGCTGGCGAAGATCAACAAGGACGGCCGCATGGCGGCGATCCACAAGAAGTGGCTGGGCGCCACGTCGGAGCTGCCGACGACGGTTCCCGAGCCCTCCTTCTGATCGCGGCGCGTCCGATCGCGATCGATGACATCCGGACGGCGGAGCCCTTCCGCCGTCCCCCCCGCACGACCGCAGGAACCCTCCGGTGATGAGCTTCACCGTCCTTGCCAACAACCTGCCCTTCCTGCTGAAGGGCGCGGGCATGACCATCGCCGTGTCGCTGGCCGGCATCCTGCTGGGCCAGATCATCGGCGCGCTGACCTGCGTCATGCGGCTGTCCGGCGGGCGGGCGGGCGATCTGGTCGGCGCCGTCTATGTCAGCTTCTTCCGCGGCGTGCCGCTGCTGATCCAGCTTCTGCTGATCTACTACATGCTGCCGCTGATCGGCATCAACGTCCCGCCGCTGGTCGCCGCCATCGCCGCGCTGGGGCTGGCGTCGGGCGCCTATGTGTCGGAGATCTACCGCGGTGCGCTGAACGCCATCCCGCACGGGCAGAGCGAGGCGGCGCTGGCGCTGGGTTTCTCGGAGAGCCGGATCTGGCGGCGCATCCTGCTGCCGCAGGCCTTCCGCATCTCCATCCCGGCGTTGGTCAACGAGCTGATCCTGCTGCTGAAGGCCTCCTCGCTGATCTCCGTCGTCGGGGTGGCGGAGCTGACCCGCGTCAGCCAGACCGCCGCCGCGACCACCTACCGCCATCTGGAGATGTACGCGATGGCCGGGCTGATCTATCTGGTGATCAACGGCTGCCTCGCCCTGCTCGGCAGCTACGCCGAACGCCGCCTGAAGACGGCCTGACGGGACGCAGGAGCATTCCATGGACATGGACCTCATCTCCCGCTACGGGCCGTCGCTGCTGAGCGGCTTCGGCATGACCGTGCTGTGCTGGGCGTCCGGCACGGCGCTCGGCATCGTCATCGGCTTCGTCATCGCGCTGCTGCAGCGCCTGGGCTGGGCGCCGCTGAACGCCGTCCTGCGCGCCTACATCGAGGTGGTGCGGGGCACGCCCTTCCTGGTGCAGCTCTTCCTGCTCTACTATGGTGGGCCGTCGTTCGGGCTGCAGCTCGAGGCGACGAGTGCGGGCATCGTCGGGCTGGGCATCTACGGCAGCGCCTATTTCGCGGAGATCTTCCGCGGCGGCTTCCTGGCCGTGCCGCGCGGCTATGTCGAGGCGGCGGAAAGCCTCGGCATGCCGCCGGGGGCGATCCTGCGCCGCATCGTGATGCCGACCATGCTCGTCCAGATCCTGCCGACGCTGGTGAACATGATGATCATCCTGACCAAGGAGACGGTCGTCCTGTCGCTGCTGACCGTGCCGGAGCTGATGTACGAGGCCCAGACCATGGCGGCCGAGACCTTCGCCAGCTTCGAGACCATCTTCGTCATGGCGGTCTTCTACTGGCTGCTGGTGGAGGTGCTGTCGCGCCTCGCCCGCCGCGTCGAGGCCCGCCTGACCCATTATCTGTCCGCCAAGCCAGGGACCACCGCCTGATGTCCGCCGCCTCCGACCAGAACGCCGCCACGGTGCCCGCCGCCAAGGCCACGGACCCGACCGCGACCCCGATGATCGAGATCGCCAACGTCAGCAAGTCGTTCGGCCAGACGCAGGTGCTGCGCAACGTCTCGCTGACGGTCAACCGCTCCGAGGTCGTCTGCCTGATCGGCCCCAGCGGCTCGGGCAAGAGCACGCTGCTGCGCTGCATCAACTTCCTGGAGACCTACGACGCGGGCGAGATCCGCATCGAGGGCCGGCTGGTCGGCTACACCGAGGAGACGCCGCGCCGCCGCGTGCCGAACCGCCAGCTCCGCGAGCTGCGGCGCAACGTCGGCATGGTGTTCCAGCACTTCAACCTGTGGCCGCACATGACGGCGCTGGAGAATGTCGCGGAGGCGCTGGTCCAGGTGCGCGGCCTGCCGGCGGCCGAGGCGAAGAGCCGGGCCGAGGCGGTGCTGACGCGCGTCGGACTGGCGGAGCGGATGCATGCCTACCCGAACCGCCTGTCGGGCGGCCAGCAGCAGCGCGTCGCCATCGCCCGCGTCGTCGCCATGGAGCCGCACGTCATCCTGTTCGACGAGCCGACCTCGGCGCTCGACCCCGAGCTGGTGGGCGAAGTGCTGCAGGTGATGCGCGACCTTGCCGCCGACGGCATGACGATGGTTGTGGTGACGCACGAGATGGGATTCGCCGCCCATGTCGCCGACCGCGTCGCCTTCCTGGACGGCGGCCGGATCGTCGAATACGGCACCCCGACCCACGTCTTCCACGAATCCGCCGAACCGCGCGTGCGCCAGTTCCTCCAGACCTATCACGAGCGGAACAGCTTCTGATCCCGGGCACGCGCCCCGGCAAGTTCGGCTGCCTTGAGAGCCTTCAAGGCGGCATCGCGCAGCAGCGACGAGCCGGGTCCCTGTCCCGCCCAACGGACATCCACCGCCAGCCGCCCGACGATCACGACCGGTATCGGATCCGGCATGTTCCGCCTGACCTTTCCGGTGGCGCAATCATGGAACACGGCCCCATCGCCAGACTGTAACAGGCGATGACGTCGCGGCCGTGACAGAGGACGAACACGCGGGAGCCACCGGATTGATGGCTTTTCAGCGCCCGCTTGCGCAGCCAGTCATTGAGGGCCGGCGTCCCGCAATCGAAGCGTGACAGGTCATGGCCGTCCGAGAGGGCGACGGGAGGCGTACAATATCGATATAGCGCGAGGCGGACCCTCCCCTTCACCGCCCCGTCTTGCGGCGGCTGCCCAGCGCGTAGCGGTCGCCGGCATAGATCAGGCGGTTGACGGTCGCCACCCGGTCGCCCGACCAGGTGCGGCGGTGGAGCAGCAGGCAGGGCGCGCCCGGCGCGATGTGCAGGTGGGCCGCGATCGCCGCGTCGGCGGAGATGGCGGAGATGACATGCTCCAGCTCGGTGATCGGGGTCACGCTGACGAGATAATCGTAGGTCGTCATGCGGCCGAAGTCCTGCGCGCCGTAGTCGGGGACCAGCAGCGGGTTGACGAAGCGCTCCTCGAGCTGCACCGCGAGGTCGTTCTCGTAATGCACGACGACGGAGTGGAACACCTCCGTGACGTCGCCGCTCTCGAAGGACAGGCGCAGGTCGGGCGGCAGCGGGATCCGTTCCAGCGTCACCACCTCCGCCCGGTGGCGGTGGCCGCGCCGGGCGATCTCCTCCGCGATGTTGTTGATCTCCAACAGGTCCGACTGGGCCTTCGGCGCGGCGATGAAGGTTCCCACTCCCTGCACGCGCACCAGCACCCCGGCGTCGCTCAGCTCGCGCAGCGCGCGGTTGATCGTCATGCGGGAGATGCCGAGTGCGGCGGACAGCTCGTTCTCCGACGGGATGCGGCGGTCGGCCGGCCAGTCCCCCGAGCTGATGTTGCCGAGGATGTAGGACTTGACCTTCTCGTAGAGCGGGCTGGCAGCGGCGGGCAGGGCACTCATCGCATCGGGTTCCAAGCGCTTCGGGAGGTCCAATTGCTTCGGCTGGCGGACGGGCCGCGCGAACTGGACACGGTTCGCCCGGCCGAGGCAAGCCCGCCGCTGCGGTTCCCAACGCGGCCCCTTGCCTCGCGCCTCCAGTTGTATATACAATCATGGACAGGTTCAAGAGACCCAGCGGTGGAGCCCCGATCCCATGTCTCCCACGCCCACCTCCCTCGCCCTCTTCACCAATGCCCGGCTGGTGCCGATGGCCGCCGGCATCGGCGTCGTCGAGGACGGCGCGGTGCTGGCCGAGAACGGCACGATCCTCTATGCCGGCCCGCACGCCGGGCTGCCGGACGCGGCGGCCGGTGCCACGGTCCATGACTGCGGCGGGCGGCTCGTCACCCCCGGCCTGATCGACTGCCACACCCACCTCGTCCATGGCGGCAACCGCGCCACCGAGTTCGAGATGCGGCTGCGCGGCGCCTCCTACGAGGAGATCGCGCGGGCCGGCGGCGGCATCGTCTCCACCGTCACGGCGACCCGCGCCGCCGGGGAGGACGGGCTGGTGGCGAGCGCCCTGCCCCGCCTGGACCATCTGCTGGCCGAGGGGGTCACGACGGTCGAGATCAAGTCCGGCTACGGGCTGGACCTGGAGCATGAGCGGACCATGCTGCGCGCCGCCCGCCGGCTGGGCGAGCTGCGGCCGGTGCGGGTGGTGACCAGCTTCCTCGGCGCCCACGCCCTGCCGCCGGGGCAGACCGACAAGGACGCCTACATCCACGAGCTGTGCGACATCGTCCTGCCGGCGCTGGCCGCCGAGGGGCTGGTCGATGCGGTGGACGGCTTCTGCGAGGGCATCGCCTTCTCGACCGCCCAGATCGCCCGGCTGTTCGACACCGCCCGCCGCCTCGGCCTGCCGGTCAAGCTGCATGCCGAGCAGCTCTCCAACCTCGGCGGGGCGGCGCTGGCCGCCCGCTGCGGCGCCTTGTCGGCCGACCATCTCGAACATCTCGACGAGGAGGGCGCCGCCGCCATGGCCGCGGCCGGCACGGTGGCGGTGCTGCTGCCCGGCGCCTTCTACATGCTGCGCGAGACGAGGCTGCCGCCGGTCGGGCTGCTGCGCCGGCACGGCGTGCCCATCGCGCTGTCCACCGACTGCAACCCCGGCACCTCGCCGCTGACCTCGCTGCTGCTGACCATGAACATGGGGGCGACGCTGTTCCGGCTGACGGTGGAGGAGTGCCTGCTGGCGGTGACCCGCCACGCCGCCGCCGCGCTCGGCCTTGCCGGGACCGCCGGCACGCTGGAGGCCGGCAAGCGCTGCGACCTTGCGATCTGGGATGCGGAGACGCCGGCCGAGCTGGTCTACCGCATCGGCTTCAACCCCCTGCACGCCCGCGTCTGGAAAGGCATCCCGCAATGACCGCCCTGCATCACGTCCTCTCCCCCGGCGCCGTTCCCCTGTCGGTGTGGCGCGACATCTACCGCGGGGCCGACGCCAGCCTGGACCCGGCGAGCCGCGCGGCGGTGGAGGCCGGGGCGCAGGTCATCGCCGGGATCATCGCCAAGGACGCCCCGGTCTACGGCGTCAACACCGGCTTCGGCAAGCTGGCCAGCGTGCGGATCGCCGAGGCCGACCTGTCGGCGCTGCAGCGGAACATCGTGCTGTCCCATGCCGCCGGCGTCGGCGAGCCGCTGGAGCCGGCCATCGTCCGGCTGATCATGGCGCTGAAGCTGGCGAGCCTCGCCCAGGGCGCGTCGGGCGTGCGCTGGGAGACGCTGGAGCATCTGCAGGCCTGCTTTTCGGCCGGGCTGGTCCCGGTGGTGCCGGGCCAGGGCTCGGTCGGGGCATCGGGCGATCTGGCGCCGCTGGCTCATCTGACCGCCGCCCTGATGGGGGTCGGCGAGTTCTTCGTGAAGGGCGGGCGGGTGCCGGCGGTCGAGGCGCTGGCCGGCATCGGGCTGCAGCCGCTGACGCTCGGCCCCAAGGAGGGGCTGGCGCTGCTGAACGGCACGCAGGTGTCCACCGGCCTGGCGCTCGCCGGGCTGTTCGAGGCCGAGCGGGTGTTCCAGTCGGCACTGGTGACCGGCGCGCTCGCCACCGACGCGGCCAAGGGCTCCGACGGGCCGTTCGACCCGCGCATCCACCGGCTGCGCCGCCACCGCGGCCAGATCGACGTGGCCGACGCGCTGGCCCGGCTGATGGAGGGCTCGGCCATCCGCGCCTCGCACCGCGAGGGCGACCCGCGGGTGCAGGACCCCTACTGCCTGCGCTGCCAGCCGCAGGTGATGGGCGCCTGCCTCGACCTGCTGCGCAAGGCGGCCGACACGCTGGCCGACGAGGCCAACGGCGTGTCCGACAACCCGCTGGTGTTCAGCGACACCGGGGAGGTCATCTCCGGCGGGAACTTCCATGCCGAGCCGGTGGCCTTCGCCGCGGACATGATCGCCATGGCGTTGTGCGAGGTCGGCTCGATCACCGAGCGGCGGCTCGCCATGCTGATCGACCCGGCGCTGTCCGGCCTGCCCGCCTTCCTGACGCCGCGGCCCGGCCTCAACTCCGGCTTCATGATCCCGCAGGTGACGGCGGCGGCGCTGGTGTCGGAAAACAAGCAGATGGCCCATCCGGCCAGCGTCGATTCCATCCCGACCTCCGCCAACCAGGAGGACCATGTGTCGATGGCGGCTCATGGCGCCCGCCGCCTGCTGCCGATGGCGCGCAACGCCGCCGCGGTGGTCGGGCTGGAGCTGCTGGCCGCCGCGCAGGCCTGCGACTTCCACCGGCCGCTCGCCTCCAGCCCGGCGCTGGAGCGGGTGCGGGAGCGGCTGCGTGCCGTCGTCCCGCATCTGGAGGACGACCGCCACTTCGCCCCGGACATCGCCGCCGCGACCGCTCTCGTCACCGCGGGAGCGGTGATCCGAGCGGCCGCGACCGAGCTGCCGGGCCTTGCCGGCTGACCCCCGCCCCTTTCCTTCCCCCGACCGACCTTCCCCGACCGACCTTTCGAGGACTCCCGCGATGAACCGCCCGGCGACGACCCGTCTGGACAACGCCCGCAAGATTTCGGCCCCGCGCGGCACCGAACGCTCCGCCAGGAGCTGGCAGACCGAAGCGGCGCTGCGGATGCTGATGAACAACCTCGACCCCGAGGTCGCCGAGCGGCCGGAGGAGCTGGTCGTCTATGGCGGCATCGGCCGGGCCGCCCGCAACTGGGAGTGCTTCGACCGGATCGTCGCCGCCCTGCGGGATCTGGAGGACGACCAGACGCTGCTGGTCCAGTCGGGCAAGCCGGTCGGCGTCTTCCGCACCCACCGCGACGCCCCGCGGGTGCTGATCGCCAACTCCAACCTCGTCCCGCACTGGGCCACCTGGGAGCATTTCCACGAGCTGGACCGCAAGGGCCTGATGATGTACGGCCAGATGACGGCCGGTTCCTGGATCTACATCGGGACCCAGGGCATCGTGCAGGGCACCTACGAGACCTTCGTCGAGATGGGCCGCCAGCATTACGCCGGCGACCTGAAGGGCCGCTGGATCCTGACCGCCGGCCTGGGCGGCATGGGTGGCGCCCAGCCGCTGGCCGCCACCATGGCCGGGGCCTGCTGCCTGGCCGTCGAATGCCAGCAGAGCCGCATCGACTTCCGCCTGCGCACCGGCTACCTCGACAAGGCCGCCGCCAGCCTGGACGAGGCGCTGGCGATGATCGGGGAGGCCCGCGCCGCGGGCAAGGCGATCTCCGTCGGCCTGCTGGGCAACGCCGCCGAGGTGCTGCCCGAGCTGGTGCGCCGCGGCGTGCGGCCGGACGCGGTGACCGACCAGACCTCCGCCCACGACCCGGTCAACGGCTACCTGCCGGCCGGCTGGACCATAGCCGAGTGGGAAGCCCGGCGCGAGACCGCCCCGGCCGAGGTCGCCAAGGCCGCCCGCGCCAGCATGGCCGAGCATGTCCGGGCCATGCTGGCCTTCCACAAGGCCGGCGTCCCGACCTTCGACTACGGCAACAACATCCGCCAGATGGCGCTGGAGGAGGGGGTGGCCGACGCCTTCGCCTTCCCCGGCTTCGTCCCGGCCTACATCCGCCCGCTGTTCTGCCGCGGCATCGGCCCCTTCCGCTGGGCCGCCCTGTCGGGCGATCCGGAGGACATCCGCAAGACCGACGCCAAGGTCAAGGAGCTGCTGCCCGACAACGCCCACCTGCACAACTGGCTCGACATGGCCGGCGAGCGCATCCGGTTCCAGGGCCTGCCGGCACGCATCTGCTGGGTCGGGCTGGGCGACCGGCACCGGCTGGGCCTCGCCTTCAACGAGATGGTGGCGAAGGGCGAGCTGAAGGCGCCGGTCGTCATCGGCCGCGACCATCTCGACAGCGGCTCCGTCGCCTCGCCCAACCGCGAGACGGAGGCGATGCAGGACGGCTCCGACGCGGTGTCGGACTGGCCGCTGCTGAACGCCCTGCTGAACACCGCCAGCGGCGCCACCTGGGTGTCGCTGCACCATGGCGGCGGCGTCGGCATGGGCTTCTCCCAGCACTCCGGCGTGGTGATCGTCGCCGACGGTACCCCGGAGGCGGCGAAGCGGCTGGAGCGCGTGCTGTGGAACGACCCGGCGACCGGCGTCATGCGCCACGCCGACGCCGGCTACGACATCGCCGTCGAGACCGCCCGCGAGAAGGGCCTGGTGCTGCCCGGCATCCTGGCGGGACGGTGACGCCCCTCCTTTGACGCTCCCTCCCCCCACCGCATCGGCACCCGCGACGGTCGCGGCGAGGCGGTGGGGGACGTCCTTGTGCGGATTGTGCAACGGGTTTCCCGTGCACAATCCGTCCGGCTGCGAATCCCTGTTCCAGATCAATGACGTGACGGTGGCCGTTCGCGTACAGCCGTTGTGCGGCCGCTGCACGGCGTCCGGTCCGGCTGCCGGGCCGGGTTCACGGATCCCGGGCCGTTGACGGACCCGAGAGTACCGGACGGGCCGGGGTGCCGCAAGGAACGGGGCAAAAGCCCCTCTCCCGCGCCGGGAGGGGCGGGACGCGTCAGGAAAGGAGCCTTCCCATGGACACCCATCATATGCCGGGAGCCCGCATGCCGGACCGGGGGCCGGACCCGGGACCGGACCGGGGCCAGCCACGGCAGGAGGCCATCCTGTCGCTGGACGCCCGGATGCCGGACGCCATCGCGCAGGCTGCCGAGGAGCTTGGGGTCAGGAAGGCAAGCTACGACACGGCGACGCTGTTCGTGCTGGCGATCCTGGCCGGCGCCTTCATCGCGCTCGGCGGCATGATCGCCACGGTCGTGATGTCGGGGGCCGAGGGCATGATGCCCTTCGGCGTCACCAAGCTGCTGGGCGGGCTGGTCTTCTCGCTCGGCCTCGTGCTGGTCATCGTCGGCGGCGCCCAGCTCTTCACCGGCGACGCGCTGATGGTCATGGCCTGGGCCAGCGGCCGGCTGACCGCCCGCCAGATGATGCGCGTCTGGACGCTGGTGTGGATCGGCAACTTCGTCGGCGCCCTCGGCACCGCCCTGCTCGTCTTCCTCTCCGGCCAGTACGGCTTCGGCCACGGCGCCGTCGGCGCGCAGGCCATGTACATCGCCACCGCCAAGAGCGGCCTGCCCACCGGACAGGCCTTCTTCCTCGGCATCCTGTGCAACGTCCTGGTCTGCCTGGCGGTGTGGCTGGCGCTCGGCGCCCGCAGCGTCACCGACAAGATCCTGGCGATCACCCTGCCGGTCAGCGCCTTCGTCGCCGCCGGCTTCGAGCACTGCGTCGCCAACATGTACTTCATCCCGCTCGGCCTGCTCATCGAGCGCGGCGCCCCCGACGCCTTCTGGGCCGACATCGGGCACCGCTTCCCGCCCATCGACGTCGCCCACTACCTCGTCAACCTCGCCGCCGTCACCGCCGGAAACTGGATCGGCGGCGCGCTGCTCGTCGGCGCCGTCTACTGGTTCATCTACCGACGGCCGCGGGCGCACCACTGAGCGGCGGGCCGAGCGGAAGGCCGAGCGGCGGGTCACCCGCCCGCGGCCTCACCCGCGGGCGAGCAGGACGAGCACCGTCAGGGCCAGCAGGGCCGAGAGGATCTTCCAGAACAGCAGCGGGTTGCGTTCGTAGAGCGGGCGGCGGCGGACGACCACCGGGCGGCCGTGCGCCAGCGCGGTCTCCAGCTCCTGCGCGAATTCGATGACGTCGCCGAAACGGTCGGCCGGCGCGACGGACAGGGCGCGGGCGAGGATGCGGTCGATCCAGGCCGGCAGGTCGCCGCGGCTGCGCAGCAGCGGCACCGGCCGGCCGAAGCGCGGCCGGGTGAAGGGCTCGATCTCGCCATAGGGATAGCCGCCGCCGCTGAACGCCCGGTAGAGGGTGACGGCCAGCGCGAACTGGTCGGACGCCTCGTCGCCCGCCGCGCCGGCGAACAGCTCCGGCGCCATGTAGCTCGGCGTGCCCGGCACGTCGGCGGTGGGAAATTCCTCGACCTGCGGCAGGCGGACGACGCCGAGGTCGATCAGCTTCAGCCCGCCGCCGCGCTGCAGGATGACATTGTCCGGCTTGATGTCGCGATGGATGATCCCGGCGCGGTGAAGCGCCGAGACGGCGCGCGCCAGGGCGATGGCGACCTCCACCCCCTCCGCCAGGGTCAGCGGCTTGCGGCGCAGCCGCTGTTCCAGCGTCTCCCCCTCGTAGAAGGGCATGACGGTGTAGAGGCGGGTCTGGCGGCCCGGCGGCAGCTCGACCACCTCGCCCACCCAGGGGCTGCGGACGCGGGCGGCGACCCAGGCCTCGCGCACGAAGGCGAGGCGGAAGGTCCGCTCGGCCGCCACCTCCGGCCGCGGCACCTTGACGACCAGCGGCCGGCCGTCCCCCTCCCGGCCGGGCGCGGTCAGGTCATGGGCGCGGTAGAGACGGCTGTAGCGCCCCTGCGACAGCAGGGCGGTCAGGCGGAAGCCGTCCATCTCCTCCCCCACGGCGGGCGGGTCGGGCAGCGGCAGCGCGGCGGCGGCCGATGCCAGCTCCGCATGGTCCGCCGCGGGCAGCGCCACCACGTCGAGGACGACGGCGCTGGCATTGTCGGCGCTGCCGGCCTCCAGCGCCGCCGCGACGATGTGGCGGGCGGTGGCCTCCGGGGATTCGCGGCGCAGCAGCAGCGCGGCCAGCGCCCCGTCGCCGAGCGTGCCGTGCACCCCGTCGCTGCACAGCAGGAAGCGGTCGTGCAGGCGCAGCGGGTGGACGCTGCAGTCGAGCCGCACCGACTCCTCGATGCCGAGGCCGCGGTAGAGGACATGGGCATAGTCGGGACGGCTCAGCGTGTGGTCGCGGGTCAGGCGGGTGAGCCGGCCGTCGCTGAGCCGGTAGACGCGGCTGTCGCCGGCATGCAGCACATGCGCCTTGCGATGGAGCAGGATCACGCCGGCAAAGGTGGTCGCCATGTTCTCCAGTGCCGGATCGCTGCGCCCCTGGGCGACGATCCAGCGGTTGACCGCCTCCACCGCGCGCGACGCCGCCGCCTGGACGCCGATGGTCTCCGGCTGGGCATAGTAGCCGTCGATGACGGTGCGCACCGCCAGTTCCGCGGCGACGCGCCCGCCCTTGGCGCCGCCCACCCCGTCGGCGACGGCGGCGACGATGCCCCGCCGCGCCCGCTGGCCGGGGGAGCCGAGGCAGACGCCGGCATAATCCTCGTTCCGCGGCCGGCGGCCGGTCTCGGAGGCGAGGCCGAAGGCGATCTGCAGCGAGCCGGTCATGCAGGGGGTCCGGTAGCGGGGAAAGGTGGCGCCGGCATGCGAGCGCCGTGCCAGGGGATGGGGTAGCGGCGGCCGGTGCCGGATCCGCACTCCGCATGGGTCCCGCTCCGCCCAAAGAGCGGGCAGGGCCGGCCATGCCGGCTACAAAACAGGCACCTTCGCCCTAGTCCAGTCCCATACGCCAAGCCCAAGGTCCAGGAGTCCTGCGGCTTCGGCGGCGGGTCGGGGCTTGGCCCGCATATTGCGAAGGACCGGGACATGACTGGGCCGGCACGGCCGCGACGGCAGTCCCGCGCGGCTTTCTCCAAAGGCGGAGGTGCGGCCTTTCCCGGGACCAACGGCGGCCCACGACCCCACGGGGGATGCACCGGTGCGTGCGTCCCCGGCTCAGCTCTCGATGGTCCTGGAGGCCGCATGAACAAGGGATTCCTCAAGGCAGGCCACCTGCCGACGCTGTTCGCCGCATTCCTCTATTTCGATCTCAGCTTCATGGTGTGGGTGATCCTCGGCCCGCTCGGGGTGCAGATCGCCCAGACGCTGGGGCTGTCGCCGGCCGAGAAGGGGCTGATGGTGGCGACGCCGGTGCTGGCCGGCGCGCTGCTGCGCATGGTCAACGGCGTGCTGGTCGACCACCTGAAGCCGAAGCTGACCGGCGCGCTGTGCCAGGTGGTGGTGATCGCCGGGCTGCTGGCCGCCTGGGGCTTCGGCATCCACAGCTTCGCCCAGGTGATCCTGCTGGGGATCCTGCTGGGGGTGGCCGGCGCCTCCTTCGCGGTGGCGCTGCCGCTGGCCTCGCGCTGGTACCCGCCGGAGCATCAGGGGACGGCGCTGGGCATCGCCGGGGCGGGCAATTCGGGAACCGCGCTGGCGGCGCTGTTCGCCCCGACGCTGGCCGTGTGGTTCGGCTGGAACAGCGTGCTGGGGCTGGCGGCGATCCCGCTGGCGGCGACGCTGGCGATCTATCTGGTTCTGGCGAAGAACAGCCCGGACTGCCCGCCGCCGAAGCCCCTGCTGAGCTATCTGCAGGTGCTGAGGACGGGCGACGCCTGGTGGTTCATGTTCTTCTACAGCGTCACCTTCGGCGGCTTCGTCGGGCTGGCCTCGTCGCTGACCATCTATTTCAACGACCAGTATGGGCTGAACGCCGTCACCGCCGGCTATTTCACCGCGGCCTGCGTGTTCGCCGGATCGCTGGTGCGGCCGGTGGGCGGGGCGCTGGCCGACCGGATCGGCGGCATCCGCACCCTGACGATGATGTACATGGCTGCCGCCGCGGCGCTGGTGGTGGTCAGCATCGGGCTGCCGACCGCCTGGGCGGCGCTGGCGGCCTTCGTGGCGGCGATGCTGGCGCTGGGCATGGGCAACGGCGCGGTGTTCCAGCTCGTCCCGCAGCGCTTCCGCCGCGAGATCGGCGTGATGACCGGGCTGGTCGGCATGACCGGCGGCATCGGCGGCTTCTACCTCGCCTCCAGCCTCGGCTATTCCAAGCAGATGACCGGCAGCTATCAGGCGGGCTTCCTGGTCTTCGCCCTGCTTGCCCTGCTGGCGCTGGTCGGGCTGACCGGCATCAAGGGCCGCTGGCGCACCACCTGGGGCGCCGCGGCGCAGGGCGCCCGCATCTGACGCGGGCCCCGGACCCGGCGGGGGCCGGTCCGGGGATCGCCGTTTCCCCGTTGCATCCGGCCCTCGCCGGGGATCAACTGGCGGGCATTGTTCCCTCCTGCCGCAGAGGTGCCCGCCGTGGTCCAGTTCGCCGCCAACCTGACGATGCTGTTCACCGAGGTGCCGTTCCTCGACCGGTTCGAACGGGCGGCGGCGGCCGGTTTCCGGGCGGTGGAGATGCTGTTCCCCTACGACCACCCGGCCGAGGCCGTCGCCGAACGGCTGCAACGCTTCGGGCTGACGCTCGCGCTGTTCAACATGCCGCCGGGCGACTGGGCGGCGGGCGACCGCGGCATGGCGGCCATCCCGGGGCGGGCGGACGAGTTCCGCGCCAACCTGGAGACCGCCCGGCGCTATGCCCGGACACTGGGCTGCACCCGGCTGCACGCCATGGCCGGGATCACGCGGGGGCTCGACCCCGCCGCCTGCGGGGAGACCTTCGTCGCCAACCTGCGCCATGCCGCCGATCTGCTGGCCGGGGACGGCGTGACGGTGCTGGTCGAGCCGCTGAACGACCGCGACATGCCGGGCTACTTCCTGGCCCACCAGGAGGACGCCCTGCGGCTGGTCGAGGCGGTGGACCGGCCGAACGTGGCGGTGCAGCTCGACCTCTATCACGCGCAGATCATGGACGGCGACCTGACCCGCCGGATCGAGCGGATGGCCGGCCGCTTCGCCCATGTCCAGATCGCCTCGGTCCCCGACCGCCACGAGCCGGATGCCGGAGAGGTGAACTACCCGCACCTGTTCGAGACGCTGGACCGCGTCGGCTATCGCGGCTGGATCGGCTGCGAGTACCGCCCGCGGGCCGGCACCGAGGCGGGGCTGTCCTGGTTCGCCCCCTATCGGGCCACGCGATAAAGAGGAGCCGGGCCGTTGCAAACTGCCGCGGCAGAGCCAGATTCCGGCTTGCCCCCGCTGCGGCGGGCGTCATACTACCATACAAGAATGCCAGTTAAGGGAGGACCCCGGTCCATGGCCGACCGTCCGATGCGTCTCAGCTCCGCAACGCTCGCCGCCCTTCCCGCCGGGGTGGAGCGGCCGGCCTATGACCGGACGGCGCTGCGGACGGGGATCGTGCATCTCGGCGTCGGGGCCTTCCAGCGGGCGCATCAGGCGCTGTTCACCGACCGGCTGCTGGGCAGGGAGTTCGGGGACTGGGGGATCTGCGGGGTCAGCCTGCGCAATCCCGACACGCGCGACGCGCTGGCGCCGCAGGACGGGCTCTACACCGTCGCCGTGCGCGACGCGGCGGGCGAACGGCTGCGCGTCGTCGGCTGCCTGACGGAACTGCTGGTGGCGCCGGAGGATCCGGCCGCCGTGCTGGAGCGGATGAGCCACCCGTCGGTGCGCATCGTCACCCTCACGGTGACCGAGAAGGGCTATTGCCACGACCCGGCGACCGGTGCGCTGAACGAGGCGCATCCGGACATCCGGCACGACCTCGCCAACCCCGGCAGCCCGCGCAGCACCATCGGCTTCCTGGCCGAGGCGCTGAGCCGCCGCCGGGCCGCCGGCATCGCGCCCTTCACGGTGCTGAGCTGCGACAACCTGCCGGGCAACGGCGACACGGTGGCGCGGATCCTGCGCCGCTTCGCCGAGCTGCGCGACGCCGGCTTCGGCGCCTGGGTGGCGGAGGCGGTGGCCTGCCCCAACAGCATGGTCGACCGCATCGTGCCGGCCACCACCGACGCCGACCGCGCCCGCGTCTCGCAGGCGCTGGGCGTCGCCGACGCCTGGCCGGTGGTGACCGAGCCCTTCGCCCAGTGGGTGGTGGAGGACCGCTTCCCCGCCGGCCGCCCGGCCTGGGAGACGGTGGGGGTGGAGATGGTCCCCGACGTCCATCCCTACGAGACGATGAAGCTGCGGCTGCTGAACGGCAGCCATTCGACGCTGGCCTATCTCGGCTATCTGGCGGGGTACGAGACGGTGTCCGACAGCATGGCCGACCCGGCCTTCGCCCGGCTGATCCGCGGCCTGATGGACGAGGAGTCCGGGCCGACGCTGCGCATGCCGCCGGGCGCCGACCTGGAGCAGTACAAGGCGGCGCTGATCGGGCGGTTCCGCAACCCGGCGCTGCACCACCGCACCTGGCAGATCGCCATGGACGGCACGCAGAAGCTTCCGCAGCGGCTGCTGGCCCCGGCGCGGGAGCGGCTGGCCGCCGGGCTGCCGATCGACCGGCTGGCACTGGGGGTGGCGGGCTGGATGCGCTATGTCTCCGGCCGCGACGAGGCCGGGCGCCCCATCGACGTCCGCGACCCGCTGGCCGACCGGCTGGCCGCTCTCGCCGCCGAAGCCGGCCCCTCGGCCGAGCGGCTGGCCCCCGCCCTGTTCGGCCTGTCCGCCGTCTTCGGCGACGACCTGCCGCGCGACCCCCGCTTCACCGGCCCGGTGACCGAGGCGCTGCACCGCCTCTTCACGCGGGGGGCGAAGGCGGTGGTGGCTGCCGCGGCCGGCGCCGAGGGGTGAGGCGGCGGCCCCCTTCCCGATCATTCGCGCGTTTCATTTCAGGAGTGCACGCCATGGAACAGACCTGGCGCTGGTTCGGTCCCGACGACCCCATCAAGCTCAACCACATCCGCCAGGCCGGAGCCACCGGCATCGTCACGGCGCTGCACCAGATCCCCTATGGGGTCGTCTGGTCGGTGGAGGAGATCGAGACGCGCAAGGCGATGATCGCCGCCGACCCCTCGCTCGGCCTGCGCTGGAGCGTCACGGAAAGCCTTCCGGTGCACGAGGCGATCAAGATCGGCGAGGGCGACCTGACGGAGCTGTTCGACAACTACCGCCAGTCGATGCGCAACCTCGCGGCCTGCGGGGTGACGACGATCTGCTACAACTTCATGCCGGTGCTGGACTGGACCCGCACCGACCTCAGGACCCCGCTGGCCGGCGGCGGCACCTCGCTGCGCTTCAACGCCCATGAGCATGCGGCGTTCGACGTCTACATGCTGCAGCGGCCCAACGCCGAGGACGACCACGCGCCGGAGGTGCTGGCGAAGGCCAGGGCATGGTACGACCGTTCCAGCGAGAGCGACCGCGACCGGCTGCTGTCCAACATCATGGCGGGGCTGCCGGGTGCCTTCGACCGCTACGATATCCCCGGCCTGCGCCGGATGATCGCGCGTTACAACGACATGAGCGCCGACGGGCTGCGCGCGACGCTGGCGCGCTTCCTGCGCGAGGTGATCCCGACCGCCGAGGAGGTCGGCATCCGCATGGCGATCCACCCGGACGACCCGCCGCGCCCGCTGTTCGGCCTGCCGCGCGTCGTCAGCACCGAGGACGACCTCGCCCACCTGCTGGACTGCTGCCCGTCGCCGTCGAACGGCCTGACCTTCTGCACCGGCTCGCTCGGCGCCGGGCGGAGCAACGACGTGCCGGCGATGGCGAGGCGCTTCGCCGCCGACATCCACTTCGCCCACCTGCGCAACGTGCGCAAGGAGCCCGACGGCTCGTTCGAGGAGGCGGAGCATCTCGGCGGCGACGTCGACATGGTGTCGGTCGTCACGACGCTGCTGGAGGAGCAGAAGCGGCGCAAGGACGCCGGCCGGGCGGAGTGGCGCATCCCCTTCCGCCCCGACCACGGCCACGAGCTGCTGGACGACGTCGGCCGCAGGACCCATCCCGGCTACCCGATGATCGGCCGGCTGCGTGGGCTGGCCGAGATCCGCGGGGTGATGACCGCGGTGGCGGGGCTGCGGCAGCTGCCCGTCTGAGAGTTCCCCTGAAGCCGGCCGGTCAGCCGCCGCCCCGGCCTTCCAGCAGGTCGCGGTCGCGGGCGAAGGCGGCGGCCATGTGGTCGAGGAAGGCGCGGACGCGCGCCATGTGGCGCAGATCCTCGTGGGTCAGCAGCCAGATGGCCGAGCCGACCTCCTCGACCGGGGGGCCGAGGCGGCGGAACTCCGGCTGGCGGTCGACGAAGCCGCAGGGCAGCAGCCCCAGCCCGGTGCCCGCCCGCACCGCCTCCATCACCGCGACGACCGAGTTGACCCGGTGGCCGATGCGCTCCGCCGGCACGCTCCGCTGCAGCCAGCGCGCCATGCTGGTGTGATCGAAGGTCTCGTCCAGTCCCACCCAGTCATGATCGGCCCAGTCATGACCGGCACAGTCATGACCGGCCAGATCATGACCCGCGGGATCCCGTCCCCCGCCGCGCCCCTCCAGGTAGGAGCGGGCGCCGTAGACCGCGAAGGCGAGGCCGGAGAGCGTCCGGCCGATCAGGTTCTCCGGCGGCCGGTTGGTCAGGCGGATCGCCACGTCGGCCTCGCGCCGCGTCAGGCTGAGCGACGCCTCGGCGATGGTCAGGTCGATGCGCAGCTCCGGATGACGCGCCCGGAAGGCGGCGACGTGCGGCGGCAGATAGTGGACGGCCAGCAGGTCCACCGTCGTGACGCGCAGCGTGCCGCCGATGCGCATGTCGCGGCCGGACAGCAGCCGGTTGGCGGTGACGATCTCCTCCTCCATCCGCGCGGCGACGCGCTGCATCTCGTCCCCGGCGGCGGTCAGGACATAGCCGCCGGGCAGCTTGTCGAACAGCCGGACGCCCAGCGCCTCCTCCAGCGCGGTCACCCGCCGCAGCACCGTGCTGTGGTTCACGCCGAGCATGCGGGCGGCGGCGGACAGCGAGCCGTGCCGCGCCACCGCGAGCAGGTAGCGCAGGTCGTCCCAATTATTCCCGCTCATTCATGCAGAGCCTTTTTGCATTTCTCGGCAATTTCGGCTCAGCAGAGCACAGGCTAGGGTCGTCGGGAAGCCAATTCCTCGTGTCCGGGGTCCCGATGACCGACCTGCTGCCCGACCTGCTGCCCGACCTGCTGCATGATCCCTTCGTCCAGTCGAGCATCCTGCCGCTGCTGGTCGGCCTGCTGGCGGTGGGCCTGCTGCACGGGCTGGCCCGCCCGCTGGCGGCGGCCGGCGTCGCCGCCACCTTCCTGATCGTCTTCGTCCTCGTCGTCGGGCTGCCTGCCCTGCCGCCGCCCTCCAGCATGGGCAAGCTGTTCTGGGCCTCGGCCGCCGGGCTGCTGATCGGCGTGGCGGCCGACCTGGCCGGCGTGACGGGACGGACCGCGGGAATCGGCCTCGCCGCCTGGCTCGCCGCCGCGCTGCTGTGGATCGCGCTGCCCGCCCTCGACTCCATCCCCGCCCTGGTCACGCTGCTGCTGCTGATCGCGGCCGGCGGCTGGATCGCGCTGGCCCCCGCCGCCCCGCGCGGCGAAGGGGAGCGTGGGTCGGCGACGGGCGGGGCCGCGGTGCTGCTGGCGTTGGCGCTGGCGGTGGGCGGCACGGCGCTGATCGGCTCCTCCGCCTCGATCGCGCAGATGGCGCTGGCGCTGGCCGCCGCCGCCGGCGGGTTCCTGCTGTGGAACTGGCCGGTCGAGCGTCACGGCTGGGGTGCGGCCGGCCGCGCCGCCTCGGGCATCGCCGTGCTGCTGGCCGGCGTGCTGGCCCTGTTCACCCAGACGCAGGCCGCGGTCCTGCTGCTGGTCCTGCCGGCGCTGTTCGCCGACCGCCTGCGCCGCCGGCTGCCCCTGCCGGAGACCGGCGCCGGCCGGGCGGCGGCCACGGCGATCGTGACCGCCGCCGCCGTCCTTCCCGCCCTCGCCGCCATCGGCGCCGCCTATGCGCTGAGCGGCGGCGAGGCCTCGCCCTACTGATCCGCAACCATCCTTCCACCGGAGCCTTTGACCAAATGAAGAAGATGCTGTTCGCCGCCCTGCTCGCCACCACGACGCTGGCCGCCGCCGCGCCAGCCGCCCGGCCTGCCATGGCCGCCCCGGTCAGCTACAAGATCGACCCGGCGCACCTGAGCGTGGCGTTCATCGTGGACCATCTGGGCTTCTCCAAGCTGATCGGCCGCTTCAACAGCGCCGCGGGCGACGTCACCTTCGACAAGGACGCCGTGGAGAAGAGCAGCGTCAGCGTCGCGATCGACACCGCCAGCGTCGACACCAACCACGCCAAGCGCGACGAGCACCTGCGCTCCCCGGACTTCTTCAATGCGAAGGAGTTCCCGAAGATGACCTTCAAGAGCACGAGGATCGAGAAGACCGGCGAGCGCACCGGCAAGCTGCATGGCGACTTCACCATGCTGGGCGTCACCAAGCCGGTGGTGCTGGACGTGACCTTCAACAAGGACGGCGTCAGCCCGGCCAGCAAGCTGGAGACCGCCGGCTTCTCCGCCCGCGGCACGATCAAGCGCAGCGACTTCGGCATGAAGTACGGCGTGCCGGCCATCGGCGACGAGATCCAGCTGCTGATCGAGGCCGAGGCGGTGAAGTCCTGACCCGGCACCGGGGGACGGGAGCGTCCGTCCCCTGTTACGCTTTCCCGGAAGGGGGCCGGTCCGCCGGCCCCCCCCCCGTCCGTACATCCGTCCGTACATCCGTCCGTACATCTCCGCCAGCGCGTCAGGAGGCGACATGCCGCAGCTCGTCAACGGCATCTGGGTCAAGGGCGACGTCGCCGCCGGCGAGATCCGGGACGGCGCCTTCCACCGGGAACCGACGCGCTTTCGCGACCGCATCACGCCCGACGGCCGCCCCGACGCCGCCGGCCGCCCCACCCTGCCGGCGGAGGCCGGGCGTTATCACCTGTTCGTCTCCTACCTCTGCCCCTGGGCCTCGCGCACCCTGATCGTCCGCAAGCTGAAGGACCTGGAGGGGATCGTCGGCCTGTCGGTGGCGGAGCCGGTGATCGGCGAGGACGGCTGGACCTATGCCGAGGAGCAGGACGCCGGCGGGCGGGTCGGCCGCATCCGCCACCACCACCAGCTCTACACCGCCAGCGACCCCGCCTATACCGGCAAGGTGTCGGTGCCCGTCCTGTGGGACCGCAAGGAGGGGCGCATCGTCAACAACGAGTCGGCGGACATCATCCGCATCTTCAACGACGCCTTCGATCCGCTGACCGGCAACCGGCTGGACCTCTATCCCGAGCCGCTGCGGGACGAGATCGACCGCTGGAACGACCTGATCTATGCCGACGTCAACAACGGCGTCTACCGCTGCGGCTTCGCCAAGTCGCAGGCGAGCTACGAGGAGGCCTTCGACCGGCTGTTCGCGGCGCTCGACCGGGTGGAGGAGAGGCTGTCGGCCTGCCGCTATCTGGCGGGCGAACATCTGACCGAGGCCGACTGGCGGCTGTTCGTGACGCTGGTGCGCTTCGACGTCGCCTATCACGGCGCCTTCAAGTGCAACCTGCGGCGCATCGAGGACTACCCGCACCTGTCCAACTATCTGCGGGAGCTCTACCAGTGGCCGGGCATCCGCGAGACGGTGCGGATCGACCACATCAAGGCCGGCTATTACGGAATCGCGGCGATCAACCCGACGCGGATCGTGGCGAAGGGGCCGTCCGTCGATTTCGACCGCCCGCACGAGCGCGGCCGCCTGCCGGGCCGCGGCCTCCGGCAGCGGGACTGAGGGAGCCCCCGGCTCACGCCACCCTGCGGCCGCCGGACCGGCCGCGGGATGCCGGGCGGGCCGGGGCCGCCGCCGGGGCGGCGGTGCCGTCGTCGTGGAAGAGGTCGGGGAACCTGGTCGCCAGCTCCGGCAGGGAGGTCAGGATCTCGCGCAGGTGAAGGCCCATGGCCGCCTCCGCCCTGGCGGGGTCGCGGGCGGCGATGGCTTCGGCCACCGCCTCGTGCTGCGCGATCAGCCGCTTCAGCGGCGTCGCGTGGGGCAGGCTGAGATAGCGGACGCGGTCCATCTGGGCCTTCGTCTCCTCCACGATGCGCCAGGCATAGTCGCAGTCGGCGGCGTCGGCGATGGCGCGGTGGAAGGCCTCGTCCAGTTCGAGGAAGCGGTCGGGGGCCGGATCCTCCGCGGTTTCACGCTGGGCGGCGATCAGGCCGCGCAGGGTCGCGATGCCGGCGGGGGTGATCGTCTCGCAGGATTTGCGGACCACCGCCAGCTCCACCGCCTCGCGCACGAAGCGGGCGTCGAGCACCTGCTTCACCGAAATCTTGACGACGAAGGTGCCGCGCTGCGGCCGGATGGTCAGCAGCCCGGCCTCGCTGAGCTTGATGAAGGCCTCGCGCACCGGCTGGCGGCTGACGCCGAGCTGGTCGGCGATCTCCTGCTCCGACAGCGCCTGGCCCGGACGGAACTGCATCGACACGATGGCCGCGCGCAGAACGCGGAAGACGCGCCGCGCGATCGGCTCCGCCGAATCCGCATCGATCCTGCTCAATACCGCCACGCGCCCGATCCTCCCTGCGAACGTCCGGGCCGACCATACGCCAAAGGCCCGCCCCTTGTCGCATGTTTGGCGCGAAACGCTATTGCCAACCCGAAACAAGCATACTACCATACCAGTCAGCGATCAAGCCTCGGGCGGCTGGTCGTCCCGGCTGCCGGTTGCCGGCACCCGCAGAGTCTCCGCCAGCCGGAGCCGCGGGGACCGGCCGGGAGCGGCGGATCAGGACAGGACGGTCCAGGGGACGACGGAACGGGACAAAGCCGGACGGCTTCATCGGCCGATCAACACGAGTGGGAGGAAGGACGTGAAGACCATCATGGCGAAGGCCGTGCGCACCGCGCTGTTCGGCGCGCTGCTGTCCTGTGTCGCGGGGGCCGTGCAGGCCGCCGACTACACCCTGAGCATCAATACCGCGCTCGTCCAGCAGGACCCGCTCTACAAGGGGCTGGAGGAGTTCAAGGCGGCTGTCGAGAAGCGCACCGCCGGCAAGGTCGCGGTCCGGCTGTTCCCGGCCTCGCAGCTCGGCAAGGACGAGGACCTGCTGGAGCAGGCCCGTGCCGGCGCCCCCGTCGCCGTGGTGGTCGACGGCGGCCGGCTGGCCGTGTTCGTCAAGGAGTTCGGCGTGCTGGGCGCGCCCTACGTCGCCGAGGGCTACGACGGCATCCGCAAGGTGGTGACCTCGCCGCTGTTCGAGGGCTGGTCGGAGAAGCTGCGCAAGGCGTCCGGCCACCAGGTCCTGTCCTTCAACTGGTGGCAGGGCGAACGGCACCTGCTGACCAACAAGCCGGTGAAGCAGCCCGCCGACCTGGCCGGCGTGCGGATGCGCACCCCCGGCGCGCCGGTGTGGATGGAGACGATCCGCGCCATGGGCGCCACCCCGACGCCGCTGCCCTGGTCGGAGGTCTACACCGCCCTGCAGCAGCAGGTGATCGACGGGGCGGAAGCGCAGGATCCCGCCAGCTATGGCGCCCGGCTCTACGAGGTCACCAAGTACCTGACCAAGACCGGCCACATCAACCTGATCACCGGCATCGTCACCAGCGCCGCCTGGTTCGACAAGCTGCCGGCCGAGTACCGCCAGATCCTGCGCGAGGAGGCCCTGAAGGCCGGCGACAGCGCGTCGCGCGGGACCGAGGCCTCGCTGGTCGAGTTCGAGAACCAGATGAAGGCCAAGGGCATGCAGATCGTCGAGATCGACGTGACGCCCTTCCGCCAGGCGACCGCCCCGGTCTACGAGAAGCTGGGCTACGCCGACCTGCACAAGGAGGTGGAGGCGCTGGTCCGCCGGTAGGCGCGCGGCACCTCCCCCGTTTCGGAAGCGGAGCACCCTTCGCGATGAAAACCCTTTACGTCAAGGCTGAGGCGGCGCTGGCGATGCTGCTGCTGGCCGTCGTCGTCCTGCTGGTCTTCGCCGCCGGCATCGCGCGGTGGTTCGGCCACCCGCTGGTCTGGTCGGTGGACGTGGCGCAGCTCCTGTTCGCCTGGGTCAGCTTCCTCGGCGCCGACATGGCGCTGCGCAAGCACGCCCATATCGGCATCGACTATCTGGTGAAGCGGCTGCCGCCGCGCCCGCGCGCCCTGCTGGACATCGTGCTGGCGCTGGTCGTGCTGGCCTTCCTGCTGACCATGGCGGTGCTGGGCTACCAGCTCACCATGATGAACCTGGAGCGGCAGTTCGGCGACAGCGGCATCAGCTACGGCTTCGTCACCGCCGCCGTCCCGGTGGGCTGCCTGCTGCTGGCGATCACGCTGGTCGGCCAGTTGAAGGCGGCCATCGGCCGGCTGCGCCGCACGCCGCAGCCGATCTTCGTCGCCCCGCGGGCCGAGGAGGCCGTGCCATGACCCTGCTTGCCGTCGCATTCTTCGCGCTGATGGCGCTCGGCGTTCCCATCGCCTTCGCCATCGGCATCGCCGGCTTCACCTTCTTCGCCACCGGGGAGTTCATCCCGATGTCGATCGGGGTGCAGCAGGTGGCCTCCGCCTCGCAGAGCTTCCCGCTGCTGGCGGTGCCCTTCTTCGTGCTGGCCGGGCACATGATGAACCGCACGGGCATCACCCACCGGCTGATCGCCTGCTCCAACGTGCTGGTGTCGTGGATGGCCGGCGGGCTGGCGCAGGTGTGCATCGTGCTGTCGACCCTGATGGGCGGCGTGTCGGGCTCCGCGGTGGCGGACGCCGCCATGGAGGCGCGCATCCTGGGGCCGGGGCTGATCCGCGCCGGCTATTCCCGCGGCTTCACCTGCTCGGTCATCGCGGTCGGCTCGCTGATCACCGCGACGATCCCGCCGAGCCTGGGGCTGATCCTCTACGGCTTCGTCGGCAACGTGTCGATCGGCCGGCTGTTCCTGGCCGGCGTCATTCCGGGCCTGCTGATGATGACCGGCCTGATGCTGACGACCTGGTTCATCGCGCGGCGCCGCGGCTACCGCGCCGGATCGGTCGAGCGGCCGACGGCGAAGGCGGTGTGGGCGGCGGTGGTCGACGCCAAATGGGCGCTGCTGTTCCCCGTGGCGCTGCTGGTGGCGATCCGCGGCGGGCTGTTCACCCCGTCGGAGGTCGGCGCCTTCGCCGTGGTCTACGCGGCGCTGGTCGGCTTCTTCCTCCACCGCGAGCTGACGCTGGGCAGCGTGCTGGAGGCGCTGACCGAGGCGGTGACCGACACCGGGCTGATCATGCTGATCATCCTGTTCTCCGGCATGGTCGGCTATGCCATCGTGTTCGAGCAGGCGCCCCAGAGCATCGCGGCGGCCCTGGCCGACCTGACGCGCGAGCCGGTGCTGGTGGTGGCGCTGATCCTGATCTTCCTGTTCCTGGCCGGTCTGTTCGTCGAGAGCACGGTGCTGGTCCTGCTGCTGACGCCGATCTTCCTGCCGATCGTCGCGCCGCTGGGCGTCGATCCCGTGCATTTCGGCATCCTGATGATGACCATCGTCACGCTCGGCTCGATGACGCCGCCGGTGGGGGTGGCGATGTACACGGTGTGCAGCCTGCTGGACTGCCCGGTCGAGGAGTACATCGTCGAGTCCCTGCCCTTCGTCGGCACGGTGCTGGCGCTGGTCGCCCTGCTGACGCTGTGGCCGGGGCTGGTGCTGTTCCTGCCGAACGCGCTGATGTGAGGCGGATTTCCCGGGGGCCGGCCGCTCAGAAGACGGGCGGCGGGTCGTCCGGAGCCCCGGACAGGGGGGCGGCCAGGGGAAGGCCGCCCCCCGCCGGCGTCAGCATCGTCCGCACCTTGGCGAGGAAGACGTCGATCGCCACCGGCTTCGACAGGAGCTGGGTGCCGGGACCGAGCGGCTCCTTGTCGAGCGACGCGCCGTAGGCGTAGCCGGTGAGGAACAGGACCTTCAGCTCCGGCCGCAGGGAGCGGGCCATCTGGGCGAGCTGGCGGCCGTTGATGCCCGGCAGCCCGACGTCGGTCGCCAGCAGGTCGACGCGCCGCGAACCGGCGAGCACCGTGGCGGCGGCGCTGCCGTCCTCCGCCTGCAGGACGGTGTAGCCCTGCTCCTCCAGCGCCTCGACCAGCAGCATGCGGACGAGCGCCTCGTCCTCCACCACCAGGATCGTCCCCCGGCCTGCCTGCGGTTCCGGCACAACCGGCTTCTGCGGGACCGGCACCGGATCGGCCGCGCCGACGCAGCGCGGCAGGTAGAGCGTGACGGTGGTGCCCCGGCCGGGCGCGCTGTCGATCCGCACGTCGCCGCCCGACTGGCGGGCGAAGCCGTAGAGCTGGCTGAGCCCCAGCCCGGTCCCCTGCCCCACCGGCTTGGTGGTGAAGAAGGGCTCGAAGGCGCGGTCCGCCACCTCCGGCGTCATGCCGACCCCGGTGTCGGCCACCGACAGCACGACATAGTCGCCGGCGACCAGCCCCGGCTCATGGGCGACCGCCTCCTCGTCGAGTTTGCCGTTGGTGGTCCTGACGATCAGCCGGCCGCCGTCGGGCATGGCGTCGCGGGCATTGATCGCCAGGTTCAACAGCGCGTTCTCCACCTGGTTGGGGTCGGCCCAGGTGGTCCAGAGGTCGCGGGCGAGCCGCAGTTCGACCTGGACGGCGGCGCCGACCGACTGGCGGATCAGGTCGCGCATGCCGGTGACCAGCGAGTTGAGGTCGACGCGCCGCGGCGCGAGCGGCTGGCGCCGCGAGAAGGCGAGCAGCCGCTGCGTCAGGGCCGCCGCCCGGTCGGCGGCGGTGCGGGTGGCGGCGATGAAGGGCTGCACGTCGGTCCGCCCCTCCTCCAGCCGCCGCTCGATCATCTCCAGGCTGCCGATGATGGCCTGCAGCAGGTTGTTGAAGTCGTGCGCCACCCCGCCGGTGAGCTGGCCGACCGCCTCCATCTTCTGCGACTGGAACAGGGCCTCGCGCGCCTCCTCCAGCGCCTTCTGCGCCTGCCGGCGTTCGGTGACGTCGCGCGTCACCTTGGCGAAGCCGAGCAGCCGCCCCTGCTCGTCGCGGATGGGCTCCAGCAGGACGCTGGCCCAGAAGCGGCTGCCGTCCTTGCGGACGCGCCAGCCCTCGGCCTCGAACTTGCCTTCGGCGAGCGCGGTGGCGAGCACCCGCTGCGGCAGGCCGGCGCGGCGGTCCTCCTCGGTATAGAAGACGCCGAAGGACCGGCCGATGATCTCGTCCGCCGTGTAGCCCTTGAATCGCTGCGCGCCGGTGTTCCAACTGCTGACGATCCCGTTGGGGTCGAGCAGGTAGATCGCGTAGTCCTTCACGCTGTCGACCAGCAGCTGGAACCGCCGCTCCACCGAGATCGGCTCCGCAGGATTTGCGGCGGGCAGATCATTCCCCACGACGACACTCCGCGTCACGACCCGATGCAGGCCCCTTACCCCCTCCGGGCGCGCCGGTCAATTGTCCCATGAGTTTAGTGGGGCTTCGGCCTCCGGGCGGGGGGAGGGGCGAAGGACATAGGCGGGGCGGCCCGCCCCGGACGCGCCGGACCGCGTTATGGCCGGTTGAAGATCTTCATTTTATGCAAAAACTGGTAGATATTGATGAACTCATCCGCCCTGCGGAGAGGAGCGGGCCATACGGGGAAGCAGACCCGAGGCTCAAGACCACCACAACGCCCGGAGTTACCATCACCGGAAGCCGTAACATTACTGTCATATTTCTGTAATGTTTGCGCAGGCCGGAACAGTCGGACATTTAGTATCTAAACAGTAGAGAATCTGCAAGTCAAAAGAAGCAGCCGGCTTTTCGAAGGCCGGCGCCACCGGAGTGGGGGAAAGTCGCGATGTTCAGGCTGATGCTGTCGATCACGGGACGGCTGACCATGTTGCAGGCGCTGGTCGCCATCGGGCTGCTGGGGCTTCTGGCGACCAGCCAGTGGGCCCACCGGCACTCGGCCGAGCAGTTGACGCAGGCGCAGCGCGGCATCGCCGACGCCCGCCTCGCCCAGCGGATCGAGACCGACCTTCTCGGTCACCGGCAGGCGGTGGACCGCTATGTGCTGGCGCGCGACGCCGACAGCGCCCGGGCGATCGACGTCCTGCAGCAGCGCATATCGCAGGAGGTCGCCGCCTTCGCCGCGTCGTCCGGCGGCCCGGAGGGCGACGCGCTGAGCCGTGCCGCGGCGGGCTATCTCGACCGGATACCGGTGGTCCGCGACCGGGTGGAGGCGCTGGGCGTCACCGAGAACCACGGGCTGCAGAAGCGGCTGCGCCAGGCGGTCCACGGCATCGAGAAGCGGCTGGAGGAGGTCCGGGCCGGGTCGATCGGCACCCGGCTGGAGGCGGTCAACCAGTTGATGCTGAACATGCTCCAGATGCGGCGGGCGGAGAAGGACTTCATGCTGCGCGGCGACCGCGCCCGCTACATGGGCCTGATCGCCCAGCGCCGGACGGAGTTCCTGGAGCTGCTGAGGGCGGCGCCGCTGCTGGACGACATGAAGCAGGAGATCGCCCGCCTGCTGGAGGAGTATGTCGGCGCGGTCGACGCCTTCGCCAACGGCGCCGAGGCCCTGAACAACGCCCGGACCGAGGCCGAGCGGCGGTTCGACACGCTGATCGCCGAGGTGCGGCAGGCGGAGGACCGCTCCTCCGTCGCCGCCGACCGGCGCCAGGAGGCGACGCTGGCGACCCAGGAGACCATGAACCGCATCCAGATCGCCGCGGTGCTCGGCCTGCTGGTGGTCCTGTCGGGCGGCGGCTTCCTGATCGCGCGGTCGATCATCGTGCCGGTCCGCCTGCTGACCGGCCGGATGACCGCGATGGCGGGGGGCGACTATGCCACGCCGGTCGACGGGGCCGGACGGCGGGACGAGCTGGGCGCCATGGCCCGCGCGGTGGGCGTCTTCCGCGAGAACGGGCTGGAGAACCAGCGCCTGCGGTCGGAGCAGGAGCAGGAGCGCGAGCGGGCGGACGCCGCCAAGCTGGCCGCCCTGCAGGGCATGGCGGAGACGGTCGAGACGGAGACCCGCTCCGCGGTCGATCAGGTGGCCCGCCAGACCGGCGCGATGGACCACAGCGCCGAGGCGATGGCCGCCGCCGCGACGCGGATGAGCGCCGACGCGCAGAGCGTCGCCGCCGCCGCGGAGCAGGCGCTGGGCAACGCCCAGACCGTGGCCGCCGCCACCGAACAGCTCAGCGCCTCCATCCGCGGGATCTCGACGCAGATCGCCCAGGCCTCCGGCGTGACGCGGCAGGCCACGGCCCAGGGGCTCCAGGCCCAGGACACCATCCGCTCGCTGACCACCGCGGTCGGGCAGATCGGCGAGGTGGCCGACCTGATCCAGACCATCGCCGCCCAGACCAACCTGCTGGCGCTGAACGCCACCATCGAGGCGGCCCGCGCCGGCGAGGCCGGCAAGGGCTTCGCCGTCGTGGCGAACGAGGTCAAGAGCCTCGCCACCCAGACCGCAGGCGCCACCGGCGAGATCGCCCGCCGCATCGCCGCGATCCAGTCGGTCACCGGCGGCACCGTGGAGGCGGTGGAGAGCATCGGCCGCTCGATGGCGGAGATCGACCAGGTGTCCGGCGCCATCGCCGCCGCGATGGAGCAGCAATCCTCCGCCACCCAGGAGATCGCCCGCAACGTCCAGGAGACCAGCGCCGCGGTGCAGGAGGTGTCGCGCCGCATCGCCGAGGTCTCGCTGCAGGCCGGCGCCACCGGGCAGCATGCCGAGGCGGTGCGCGCCGCCGCCTCGCAGGTCGCTGGCGGCGTGGACTGCCTGCGCGGCACGCTGGTGCGCGTGGTCCGCACGGCGACCAGGGACGTGGACCGGCGCCGCGCGCCGCGCTTCGCGGTCGATCTGGCCGCCAGCCTGGAGGCGGACGGACGGAGCGTGCCGGCGCGGATCATCGACCTGTCGCGGGCGGGCGCCAACCTGCAGGTGCCCGACGCGCTGGCCGGCGGCCTGGCCCGCGGCCGGCTGGCGCTGGCGGCCGGCGGACCGGCCCTGCCCTTCACCGTGCTGGCCTGGACCGGCCCGCGGGCCCACCTGCGATTCGATCTCTCCCCGGCGGAGGAAACGGCCTACGCCGCGCTGTTCGCCCGCCTGACCGCGGGGCGGCCGGCGGTCGAGCAGGCGGCCTGACGGCCGCCGCGGCCACCGCGAGGTCGGACGCCGGAGCCTCCCGGCCCTGCCGTCACCTGTCGGTACAGGAGATGCAGGGGTCGACCGAGGCCTGGATGATCGACAGGTCGGCAAGCGGCTGGCCGATCACCATCGGCTCGATCGCCGGGATGTTGACGAAGGAGGGGGTGCGGATCTTCACGCGGGCCGGCGTGTTGCCGCCCTCCGACGCGACATAGTAGAAGGCCTCGCCGCGCGGCGCCTCGGTGCGGATCGTCGCCTCGCCCACGGGAATCGTCGGCAGGCCGGACACCGCCTTCAGCGGGCCGGCGGGCAGCGACAGCAGCGCCTCGCGGATCAGCCGCACGCTCTCCAGCATCTCCAGCGCGCGGACGACGACGCGGGCGAAGACGTCGCCCTCCTCCTGCACGAAGCTCTTGAAGCCCAGCTCGCCATAGGCGAGGTAGGGCTGGTCCTTGCGCACGTCGATGTCGAGGCCGGAGGCGCGCGCCACCGGGCCGACCACCGCCCATTCCAGCGCCTGTTCCCTCGTCAGCGGACCGACGCCGCGGGTGCGGGCGATGGCGGTGGGGTTCTGCGTGAAGGTGGGGATGACCACCTCGTTCAGCACGCGGGTCAGCTCGTCCAGCACCGGCAGGTAGACGGTCGGATCGGGGATGTCGCGGTGGACGCCGCCGATGCAGTTCATGCCGTAGTTGACGCGGTTGCCGCTGATCGCCTCCAGCGTGTCCATCACCTTCTCGCGGAGGGTGAAGACCTCCATGAAGAGGGAGTGGAAGCCGATGTCCTCCGCCCCGATGCCGGCCCACAGCAGGTGGGAGTGCAGGCGCTCCAGCTCGGCGATGATGGTGCGGATGTAGGCGGCGCGGCGCGGCAGCTCGATCCCGGCGATGGTCTCCGCCGCCATGCAGAAGGTCATGGCATGGGTGTTGGAGCAGATGCCGCAGACCCGCTCGATCAGGGTGATGACCTCGACCCAGTTGCGCTTCTGCGCCACCAGCTCGATCCCGCGGAAGCTGAAGCCGACCTCGACGACGGCGCTGTCGATGACCTCGCCCTGGCACTGGACCTTGACCTTGAAGGGCTCCTCGAGCGCCGGATGGTAGGGGCCGAGCGGAAAGGTGTATGGCATGGTCGGGGCTCCTACTTGCGGGCCAGCGGCGAAACGGGGGATCGGGTCATGGCGGCGGGCGCGCACATCGCCGCCCGCAGCATTCCCGGCTCGAACCCCTCCGGCCGCAGCAGGGGGACGAGGTTGGGGTGGCCGGGGAAATCCACCGCGAAGAGGTCCTTGATCTCGCGCTCCGCCCAGGAGGCGGGGCGGACGGAGGCGGCCAGCGAGGCCAGCACGCCGTTGCGCGTGGCGGTCTTGAAGTTGATGACCTCGTACTCGTCGATGTAGTGGTAGATCACCGTCGTCTCGCCGTCCTCCGACAGCGGGATGGCGGTGACGGTGCCGAGCCGGATGCCCAGCGCGTCCATCGCGCCGGCCATCGCCTCGACGTCGAGGAACGGTCCCTCCGCCCACAGCGACCCGTTGCGCGCCGCGACGGAGACGACGCCGGGAATGGCGCGGATGTGCTCCATCAGCACGGACGGATCGATCCGGGCGGGCGGCACGGGGCGGGTGTCGTGGTCAGTCATGGCCGGCGCCCTCCAGAGCGGGTGATGCGGCGGGCGTCGCGGTCTCCGCCGGGATGAAGGCGCTGCGCAGCTTGGCGCTGGCGGCCCAGCGGCGGCACTCCGGGCAATAGCCCTTCTCCTCCTCCGACCACTGGCTGCCCATCGCCGATTCCGGCAGCGGGACATGGGCGGCGCCGCAGCGGGTGCAGGGCTTCAGCGCGATGATGCTCTCCAGCCGCAGCCCGTCGCCGGCAGCGTTGTTCATGACGCCGGGCACCGCGGTCTCCAGGCTGATGGCGTGGGTCGGACAGTTCTGCTCGCACAGGCCGCAGAAGGAGCACTGGCCGATGAAGAAGTGCCAGGAGACGGAGATGCCCGGCACCTGGGTGAAGCTGATCGCCTTGGGCGCGCAGACGAAGGCGCAGGTGCCGCAGGCGGTGCAGCGGCCGGCATCGTGCACCAGCGCGCCGCGGTAGGTCTGCGGCACCGGCGGCATGTCGGCCGGCGCGCGCGTCCGCGACGGCTGCAGCAGGTTGGCGAGGACGGTCTTCAGCATAGCCATGGTGTGATCCCCCTTACCAGACCAGCGTCGCCGCCATGGTCGCGACCGAGGCGAGACCGCCCCACAGCCAGTAGAAGCGGAAGGCCTGCGTCAGCCGCAGCCGGGCGGTGGAGGTCGCCAGCAGCGTGACGAGACCAAGCACGGCGATGCCGACCGCGAGGTAGAGCACGGCGCTGACCAGCGGCCAGGGCGTCGCCGGAACGAAGACCACCGCGAACAGCTCCGTCAGCAGCACCACCTCGATGGCGTGGGACAGCTTGAACAGGGCGAGCGGCGGGCCGCTGTATTCGATGTGGGAGTCGGCGATGATCTCATGCTCGGCATTGGCGATGGAGAAGGGATTGAGCTTCATCCGCGCCGGCAGGGCGAGCAGGAAGGTCAGGCCGGCGACGACATGCACGACGCTGAACGGCGCGCCCTGCAGCGCCTGCATCTGGAAGCTGCCGACATGCTGGGCCATCGCGATGATGGCGACGAGGAACGGCAGGTTGTAGGCCAGCGACAGCAGCGCCTCGCGCATGGCGGCGACCTGCCCGTAGATGGAGCGGCTGACATAGCCGGCCAGCACCTCGCACAGGATCGGCACCTCCATCAGGTAGAGCAGCAGCACGACGTCGCCGGGCAGCGACGGGATGGGGTTGCCCGGCATCGGCACGATGGCCAGCGCCGCGGTGACCGCCGCCAGCGAGACGATGGGCAGCGCCAGGAAGATGCCGCGGCCGACGCCGCGGGGGATCACCGTCTCCTTGCCCAGCAGCTTCATGAAGTCGAAGAAGGGCTGGAAGAAGGGCGGCCCCTGGCGGCCCTGCAGCCGGGCCACCAGCTTGCGCATGAACCACAGTTCGAGCCAGCCGAGCGGAGCGGCGCAGAGCAGGCCGGGCCAGACGCCGAAGGCCAGCAGATATTTCCACAGCTCGCTCATCACGGCCTCCCCTGCTCGCAGCGGGCCAGTTCGGGTTGGGTCAGGTCCGGTTGCGCCGGCTGCGGCTGCGGCTGGGCCTGCTGGCCCTGCAGGCTCCTGGCGAGCTGGCTGCGGGTCGCCCCCTCCTCCAGCAGCTTCGCCGCGCGGGCGATGCCGTCGAGGATGGCCTGGGGCCGCGGCGGGCAGCCGGGAACCCAGACATCGACCGGGACGATGGTGTCGAGCGATTCGTTGAGCACGGTCGGACTGCCGGCGAAGACGTTGCCGCTGGCCGGGCAGGAACCGAGCGCCACCACCGCCTTCGGGCTCGGCACCTGGTCGTAGATATCGAGGATCGCCTTGCGCGAGCGGTGGGTCAGCGTGCCGGAGATCAGCACGATGTCGGCGTGCTTGGGCGTGCCGTGCAGCTCGATGCCCAACTGCTCCGCGTCGTAGCGCGGGCTGAGCAGCGGCGTGATCTCGATGTCGCAGCCGTTGCAGGATCCGGCGTTCAGGCGGCAGATCCAGGGGGACTTGCGCCGCGCGATGGCGACGACGCGCGAAAGGATGCTCATTTCACACCCCCGATGGGAAGGGCCGCCACATGCGCCGGCGCTTCGGCCGTCGGACGCAGCAGGTTGGGCATGAGGCCGAACAGCACCGGAGCGACGGCGAAGGCCAGCAGCACCGCCGCGGCCAGCGAGGGCAGCGGGCGCCCGGCCGCCCCGGTTCCGGCGTCGGCGGCGACGTTGGTGGGGCCGAGCCAGGTGCGGTGGATGGCGCGGACGTAGCAGAGCAGGGCCATGGCCGAGGCGGCGTAGAGCGCGGTCAGCAGTACCGGCCCGCCGAGCTCCGCCCCGGCGAGGTAGAGCCGCCAGTGGCCGACGAAGCCCAGGGTCGGCGGGATGCCGATGAAGCCCAGCGCTCCCAGCATGAAGGCGGCGCTGGCGACCGGCAGCGGAGTGGACAGGCCGCGGGTGTCGAGCGTCACCGGCCGGCCGAGATGCCATTCCGCCGCCCCGACCGCGCCGAACAGCACGACCTTGCCCAGCGCATGGCCGAGGATGCCGTACCAGGCCCCGGAGAAGCCGTCCGCCCCGCCGGCCGCGAGGCCGAGCAGCAGGTAGCCCATGTCGTCGATGGAGGAGAAGGCCAGCATGGGCTTCAGCTCCGTCTGCGCCAGGGCGAGCAGGGCGGCCCCCAGCAGCGACAGGACGGCCAGCACGGTCCACAGCGTGGCGAACTGGTCGAACATCCAGGGCGCCGTGCCGCGCAGGGCCAGCAGCTCGCAGAAGCCGCCGACGTCGACCACCGCGATGATCAGCGCCGTCGTCATCGCGGACGAGGCGCGGGCCACCGCCGGCAGCCAGAAATAGACGGGCACCAGCCCCAGCTTCAGCGCGAAGCCGAGCATCAGCAGCGCCACCGACAGCCGGTCGAAGGGTGCGGCCGGGCGGATCGTGCCGAAATCGGTCATCACCAGCGCCGCCGAGGTGGCGAGGGTGCCGAGGAAGACGGCGGAGAGGTATTTGCGCGCGGCGGCGCGGGCCAGCGGCGTCCCCGTGCTCCACACCATGCCGACGGCGAACAGCTCCGCCGCGCAGGAGAGCAGGGTCGCCGGCCAGCCGTGGCCGGCCAGACGGGCGAGCAGGGCCAGGACGATCGTCCCGACGGCGAACTGCCACCAGGAGCGGCCGCCCTGCGGGATGGCCCGGGCATAGAGCCCGATCCCCAAGGCGATCCCGGCGAAGAGCGGTATCAGCACCGTATCCATGAGAGGCCTCCAACAGGAACTTGCGGGCGGGCTCAGGCCAGGAAGACGCCGACCAGCACCACCGCGGCGGCGAGGCCGACGGCGATGGGCGGGTGCTTTTCCAGCGTGAGGCGCGCAAGGCCCTGAAGCCGTCCGGCAGCCGCGGTGAGGCCGCGCCAGATCGACAGGTAGACGGGATCGGGGTCGAGCGAATAGACGGGGTGGAAGGCGTGCTCCGCCATCCCGGCGAAGTCGACGGCGCCCGGACGGTCGCCCGCCGGCAGCGGCTCGCCGCCTGAATAGACGGAGACGAGGCCGGCCGCCGGGGCATGGGCGAGACGGTAGACCGCCAGCCCGAGCAGGGTCGAGACCAGCACCACCGCACCGCCCACCGTCACCGCGATGGTGCCGCGGTCGGTCAGGATGCCGAGCCAGGTCATCTGCACCTGCCAGTCGAAGCCGAGCGAATGCACCGCCGGCGCGACGATCGGCACCATCAGGAGCTGCGGCGCCAGCCCGAAGACGAGGCACAGCGCGGCCATGGAACCCATGCCGACCAGCATGCTGGGCGAGGCGTCATGGATGTGCCGGCCGAGCATGGCCTGCGACGGCGCGCCGTAGAAGGCGTTGACGGTCGCCTTCAGGAAGGAGAAGGCGGTCAGGATGCTGCCGATCCAGCCGATCAGCACCACCGCCAGCAGCCCCTTGTCCAGCGCCGCGCTGAAGAGCAGCCACTTCGCGACGAAGCCGTTGGTCAGCGGCACGCCGGCGATCGAGGCGGCGGCGACGATCCAGATCTTCGCCGTGCCGGGCATCGCGGCGGCAAGTCCGCCGAGATTGCGCAGGTCGCGCGTCCCGCAGGCATGCTGGATGGCGCCGGCGCACATGAAGAGCGTGCCCTTGAACAGCGCGTGGCTGAGGCAATAGAAGAGCCCGGCCGCCAGCCCGAGGTCGGAGCCGAGCGCCAGCCCGACGACGATGTAGCCGAGCTGGCTGACCGTGTGGAAGGCGAGCAGCCGCTTCAGGTCGGTCTGCGCCATGGCGAAGATGACGCCGACCAGGATGGTGACGCAGCCGACCGCCAGCAGCGGGACCTCCATCGCCGCGTGCCAGGCGCCGTCGCCCACCACGTACATGCGGGCGATGAGATAGACGCCGGCCTTGACGTAGCAGGCGGAATGCAGCAGCGCCGACACCGGGGTCGGGGCGTTCATCGCCTCGGGGATCCAGGTGTGCAGCGGGAACATCACCGACTTGGCCATCGCCGAGACGATGAAGAGCGCGGCGACGCCGGAGGTGAAGGCCTTCGCCACGGCCGGATCGGTCCAGACGAAGCTGCCGGCGCGGGAATAGACCAGCACCATGCCGATCAGGAAGCCGTAGCCGGCGAGGTGGGTGATGACCAGCACCTTGCGGGCGCCGTCGGTCGCCACCTTCTCCTTGTACCAGAAGCCGACCAGGCTGTAGGAGCACAGCCCGATCACCTCCCACGCCATGTAGGCGCCGAGCATGTCGGCCGCACTGGCCAGGACCAGCAGGCCGGCGATGAACACCAGCATGATGGCGTAGAAGCGCGTCGTGCCCTGCGCCTCGTCCTCCATGTAGCGGACGGAGAAGAGCAGGATCGCGGCACCGATGCCGGTGCCCATGACCATGAACAGGACGCTGAGCCCGTCGACGCTGAGCGCGATGGACAGGCCGCCGTCCCAGGCGGACAGCAGGTCGGCCTGCATCACCTCGCCGCGCATGACGGCCGGCACCAGCATCAGCGAGGCGACGAAGGCCGCGGCCACCGCGACGGTCGCCAGCACGCCCTTGCCCGCCGGCGTCAGCAGACGGCCGCACAGCAGTTGGAGGAGAAAGCCGCCCAGCAGGATCAGGATGGGGAGGGTGATCGAAGGCATGGCTGGTCTCTTTCTCAGCCCCCGGCGAGCGGGGGAAAGATGAAGACGTTGGATTCGGGGGTCAGAGGCGTGTCGAGCCCCTGGAGACCGCGCACGTCCCGTCCGTCGACCAGAATGATGGCGAGGCCCGAGAGCTCCCCATCCTTCATGACCCAGCGGGCGAATTCCGGTCCGTATTCGGCGGCGAGGTCGCGCATCAGCACCCGGAGGGTCGGCGCCGGCCGGGTCCAGTCCTCGTCATGTTTTCTGGTGGCGGTGCGCAGCAGCGCGAAGTAGGAGATCTTCATGGCGGAAGGGTCCTTACGGCCCCGGTCTTTCGCGACCCGCGCCCGGCTGCACCGACGAGAAGGCCGATGCCGCGACGCGGACGTCGCGGCATCGGCGGAGGGTCGTCAGGCCAGTTCCAGCGCGGCCAGCTTTTCCTTGGTCGGGACGCCTTCGGCATCCCAGCCGCGGACGCTGTAGTAGACGGGCAGCATCTCCGGCACCCGGCTGACCGCCCCCTTCGACGGGCCGGTCTGGATCGGCTCGTTCATCAGGCGCGGCGGCAGCGTGTCGTCCTTGGCCGTCAGCCCGGCCTTCAGGTTCCACAGCCGCTCCAGGTTCCACACCCGCTCGCCGGCTTCGATGAAGCTGTCGCCGGTGTAGGGGAAGCCGGTCAGCGCCGTCATCATCTCGGCGAATTCGGGAGCGCCGATGCCGAAGGTGGCGAACAGGCAGGAGCCGGTGGAGTCGAGCGCCGCCGTCAGGTTCTGGAACAGGGCCACCAGCTCCGGCTTGCCGTCGATGGCGTCCTTGTCGACCTTCACCGGAACGCCCAGCACCTCGGGGCTGATGGTGTAGCCGCGGACATGGCAGCCGCCGCGGTTGTTGGTCGCGTAGTTCAGCCCGATGCCCTGCACCGCCCGCGGATCATAGGCGGGCATCTCCTGCTTCTTGACGGTCATCGACAGCTCGGGATGGCCGTAGAGGCTGGCGAGCCGGTAGGAGCCGAGCGCCAGCTTCTTGCCGAAGCCCTGGCCGAGCCCGGTCAGGCGCACCGCCTCGACCATCGCCTCGGCATTGCCGAAGTCGAGCGCCAGGCCCTCGGTGTCCTTCATCGTGATGATGCCGCGGTTGAACAGCTCCATCGCGCAGGCCACGGTGCCGCCCATGGAGATGGTGTCGAGGCCGTACTCGTTGCAGTAGTAGTTGGCCTTGATCACCGCATCCAGATCGTCGATCCGGCAGTCCGGGCCGAAGCCCCAGGCGGTCTCGTACTCCGGCCCCTCGCCCTCGCCCTTGTACTTGGGGTTCTTGACCTTGGTGGCGCGGCCGCAGGAGATGATGCAGGAGAAGCAGCCCTTCGGCCGCTGGAGCTGGTTGGCGGCCAGCGTCTCGCCGCCCACCTTGTCGGCGGTCTCGAAATGGCCGTCCTGGAAGTTGGCGGTGGGAAGCCCGCCGATCGAGTTCAGGATGTTGACCAGCACGTTGGTGCCGTAGAGGCGCAGGCCCGTGCCGCCGACCGGATGATCCTTGATCATCTTGCTGGCCTTGGCGACGCAGTCGAGGAAGGCCTGCTTGTCGGCCACGGTGACCGCACCGGTGCCGCGGACCACCACCGCCTTCAGGTTCTTCGAGCCCATGACGGCGCCGACGCCGGTCCGGCCGGCGGCGCGCTGCATGTCGTTCATGATGGCGGCGATGAAGGACAGGTTCTCGCCCGCCGGGCCGATGCAGGCGATCTTGGCGTCGGCCTCCGTCTCGGCGTTCAGCGCCTCGGTCGTCTCGGGGACGTCCTTGCCCCAGAGATGGGCGGCGTCGCGGATCTCGACCTTGGCGTCCTGGATCCAGAGATAGACCGGCTTGGCGGCGCGGCCTTCGAGGATCAGCAGGTCGTAGCCGGCGTATTTCAGCTCCGGCCCCCAGGCGCCGCCCGAGTTCGACGCGGCGATGGTGCCGGTCAGCGGACCCTTGGTGACGACGTCGTAGCGTCCGGCGGACGGCGCGAAGGTGCCGGTCAGCGGGCCGGAGGCGAAGATCAGCTTGTTGTCGGGCGACAGCGGATCGACCGTCGGATCCACTTCGTCATACATGATTTTGGTGCCGAGGCCGCGCGCGCCGATGAAGCTGCGCGCAAGCGCCGGATCGAGCGGTTCGGTCTTGACCGTTCCGGCGGTCAGGTTGACCCGCAGGATTTTTCCTACCCAGCCGTGCATGATTCAGACCTCCGAAAAAGCGTTCTTGAGCTTCGCGGCGAAGGTCCGCTTGCGTACCTGAGCGGAAATCGTGTCTTCGACCCATTCCAGCGCCTGGGTCGGGCAGATCGCAGCACAGGACGGATCACCGTCGCAGGTGTCGCATTTGAGGATTTGCTCGGACTGCATGTCCCACGAGGCGCAGCCGAACGGGCAGGCCTGGACGCACATCTTGCAGCCGATGCATTTCGCCGCATCCAGCATCACCTGCCCGGTCGCCGGGTCGCGGTGCATGGCCTTCGGCATGCAGACGGTGGTGCAGGCGGCGTCCTTGCACTGCTGGCACATCATGGGGACGGAAAAGCCTTCCCGTTCCCAGGTGTAGACGTGGACGCGGGACGATTTCGGACGGAAGAAGCCCTCATGCTCCATCGAGCAGGCGAGCTCGCAGTTGCGGCACCCGGTGCATTTGTCCGGGTGTATGATCAGCATCATGCCCATGGTGATGCCCTCCTGGGGGCGCTTGTGCAGCGGTCCCGCCGTCGAGGCGGTCCGCTTGCGGTCGGCGGCTATGCGTTCAGAGGTTGACGATCGGTCGGTGACCTGACGAACGAGATGGTGACGGACGGAAGACGGACCTGGTGTGAAAGCGGCAAATTTGAAAAGGTTTTAAATTCTGCAGCGCGGCAGACTTTTGAAGCCTTCTACTTTAAAAAGCGCTATGCTTGCCTTGACATATCGGGCTTTTCTTGTTAATTTTATCCGTCATAGCGCTGCGAAACAAGATAACCGCATTATCTTTGGGGGCTTATCCCCTGTCAAGAACCTGGGGCACCACGGTTATTATACTATGGAACTAGGATCGATTGTTGGTCGAGCGGTCATTTGACTTACCGTATCGGCGCCGTATATTTTGCATCTGCTAAGATGTTCGCATCTGCAAAAAGGGCGGCGCGGAAGCCGGCACCAACTGTCATATCACTATCGCGCATATGGTGGTATGATCTACATCAACGCCGTGCGACGCGCCGGCGCCTGCCGGCTGGAGCGCCCGATGCATGAGCTGTCGCTGTGTGAGAGCATCACCGGCCTGGTCGCCGACTGCGCGGCGCGGGAGGGGATCGGCCGGGTGACGCGGGTGACGGTCGCCATCGGCAAGGCCTCGGCCATCGACCCGGAAGCACTGCTGTTCTGCTTTCCCATCACCACCGAAGGAACCGTCGCGGCGGGGGCCGAGCTGGTGGTGGAGCAGATCGCCCTGCGGGCCCGCTGCACCGATTGCGGGGCGGAGTTCGCGCCGCTGAGCCGGATGGCCCCCTGCCCCGCCTGCGGCGGCTTCGCCAAGACGCTGCTGGCCGGCCAGGAGATGCAGGTGGTCTCCTTCGAGGGCGAGTGAGGGCGGCGGGACAGGAGGGGCCGCGTCGGACCGGCCGGATGCCGGCCCGACGCGGGCTCCGGTCACGGCCTGGGTCAGGGCATGTACTGGCCGCCGTTCACCTCCAGGATCTGGCCGGTGACATAGCCGCTGCAGGCGTTGGACGCGAAGAACAGGAAGGCCGGCGCGCATTCCTCGGCCCGGCCGAGCCGGCCCATGGGAATGCCGGCGGCGATGCGGGCCTTGGCCCCGGCATCCTTGTCGGCATGGAAGGCGGTGTCGAAGGTGCCCGGCGAGACGGTGTTGAAGCGGATGCCGTCCTTGGTGTGGAAGGCCACCCAGTTCTTCTGGATGTTGTGCAGCCACGCCTTGGCGGCGCCGTAGAGGCCGGCGCCGGGACCGCCGCCGGTATGGCCGGCGACCGACCCCACCAGGATGACCGAGGCGCTGGCGCCGCTCTGCCGCACCGACTCCCTCAGATGCGGCAGGGCGTATTTGGTGACCATCAGGGCCGACCGCGCGTTGAGGTCGGCGACGGCGTCGAAGAAGCCGTCGTCGATCTCCTCCAGCGGCTTGCGCCCGACCAGGCCGCCGGCATTGTTCACCAGCACGTCGATGCCGCCGAACCGCCCGACGAAGGCCGACACCAGGCCGGCGCACGCCTCGCTGGACGAGACGTCGGCGGGGAAGAAGGCCACCTCGCCGCCGGAGCCGCCGCCGAGGCCGTTCAGACGGGCCAGCGTGGCCTCCAGGTCGGCCGGCGCCTTGCGGCCGTTCATCCCGACGCGGGCGCCGGCGCGGACGAAGGCCTCGACCGCGGCAAGCCCGATTCCCTGGGTGGAGCCGGTCACCAGGACGCGCCGTCCTTTCAGATCCTCGACTGTGGGGACCATGACTTTCCCTTTCCTGCGGTTGTCGCGGACCGGCCGCCGGGCCGCTTCCGCGTGCCGACTCCGGCCGGTTTATCCCGCTATGGTAGTCTCACTATTTGAGACGCTGATGCATTAATTGGTGAATGCTAGGGCCGGACGGGCAGGTGGTCAAGGAAAGCCGCGGTTTTCCGGATTCTGTCGCCCGCGTCGAACTGTCTCATTATTTCGTTGCAGATTTTCATATTTGATACCAGGGTATGCCTGAACGGTCCCGCCGAGAGGGCCGCGACAGGCGGCTGTGGGGGAGCAGCGCGATGACCAGACCCGCTGGACAGGATGATCCGGACCCGGCCGGGGCCACCGGCGACGCGACCGCGGAGAAGCGGCAGGCGGCCGGCACGCAGACGCTGCTGCGCGGCCTCGCCCTGCTGGACTGCGTGGCGGCGGGGTCAGCGACGCGAAGGGAATCGCGGCGCGCCTCAACACGCCGCGCAGCACGGCGCACCGCATGCTGAACAGCCTGGTGGCCGAAGGCTATCTGCATCACGTCCCCTACAAGGGCTACCTGCTGGGGCCGAAGCTGATCCAGCTCGGCATGAAGGCGCTGGAACAGCGCCCGCTGGTGGCCCTGGCCCGCCCGCATCTGGAAGGCCTGGCGCAGCGCACCGGCGACACCGTGCATCTCGGCACGATCGATGGGGCGGAGGTCTTCTACCTGGACAAGATCTCCGGGACGCGGGGGCTGGAGATGCGCTCGCGCGTCGGGCAGCGGATGCCGCTGGCCTCCACCGGGGTCGGCAAGGCGCTGATGCTCGGCGTGCCGCCGTCGCGCTGGCAGGCCCTCTACAAGGACGCGACGGAGGCGACGATCGCCGGGTCCGACCGGCCGCCGCCCGTGCCCTGGACGAAATACGAGAAGCAGATGGCGGACTATTTGCGCCGCGACTGGGTTTTCGACCTTGAGGAGAACGAGGTCGGCGTCCGCTGCGTCGGCGCGCCGGTCCGCGACATCTCCGGCAAGGTGGTGGCCGCCATCAGCGTGGCGAGCGCCAGCCAGTACATGTCCAACGAACGGATGGCGGAGCTCGGGCCGATCGTCCGCGCCGCCGCCTACGCGATCTCGGAGGAGTTGGGATGGAAACGGTAACCGCCCGGCCGGCGCTCCTGGCGCTGGATTGGGGCACCTCCAGCCTGCGGGCCTTCCTGATGGACGGCCGCGGCACGGTGGTCGACCAGCGCGCCAGCGCCCACGGCATCCAGAACCTGCCAGCCCCCGGCGTGGCCGGATTCGAGCAGGCCTTCGCAGCGCTGTGCGGCGACTGGCTCGCCGGCCGGCAGGACAGCCTGCCGGTGGTGGCCGGCGGCATGGTCGGCAGCGCCCAGGGGTGGAGGGAAGCCCCCTACGCCTCCTGCCCGGCCGACGCGCAGCGGCTGGCGGAGCAGGCGGTGACGGTGGACAGCGCGCTCGGCGTGCGGATCCTGGTGGCGCCGGGCGTGCTCTACGACCCGCCGCCGGGGACCGCGGACGGTGTGCCCGACGTGATCCGCGGCGAGGAGATCCAGATCGCCGGCGCCCTGGCGGACCATCCCGCCTGGGCGGCGCGCTCCTGCATGGCGATGCCCGGCACCCATTCGAAATGGGTCGCCATCCGCGACGGCCGGATCGAGAGCTTCGCCACCTACATGACCGGCGAGCTGTTCGCCGTGCTGACGACGCACTCCATCCTCGGCCGGCTGATGCCGGAGGGCGCCGCCGCCGACGCCGCGGCGGCCGACCTGGCCTTCGCCCGCGGCGTCCAGGCGGCGCGGGAGAGCCGCCCCGGCGACCTGAGCCACCAGATCTTCGCCACCCGCACGCTGGGCCTGACCCGCCGCCTGCCGCCCGAGCTGCTGAAGGACTATCTCTCCGGCCTGCTGATCGGCCACGAGCTGGTCTCCGGCACCGCCCGCATGCAGGAGGCGCTGGACGGCGACATCCCGCTGCTGCTGATCGGCGAGGGCGCGCTGTGCCGCCGCTATGGCCGGGCGATGGAGATCCTGGGCCTGAAGCCGGCCGCCGAGATCGGCAACACCGCCCCGCGCGGCCTTTTCCAGTTCGCGATCGCCGCCGGGCTGATTCCCCCGGCCAAGGAGACCCCCAATGGCTGAACACGACCGCGCCGCCCGGTTCGACGCCGCCCTGGCCGACCTGCCGCTGGTCGCCATCCTGCGCGGGCTGAAACCCGGGGAGTCGGAGGCCGTCGCCCAGGCCCTCTACGACGCCGGGTTCCGGCTGATCGAGGTGCCGCTGAACTCGCCCGACCCCTTCGACAGCATCGAGGCGGTGCGCCGCCTGCTGCCGCCGGACGCGCTGGTCGGCGCCGGCACCGTGACGGAGGTGGAGAAGGCCGACCGGCTGGGCGCCATGGGCGCCGACCTCGTCGTCATGCCCCATGCCGACACCGAGGTGATCCGCGCCGCCAAGCGCAACGGCATGATCTGCCTGCCCGGCGTCGCCACACCGACGGAGGCCTTCGCCGCGCTGAAGGCCGGCGCCGACGCGCTGAAGCTGTTCCCCGCCGAGTTGATCGGCCCGCCGGTCATCAAGGCGATGCGCGCCGTGCTGCCGCGCGGCACCCGGCTGATGCCGGTCGGCGGCATCACGCCCGACACCATGGATCCCTTCCTGGAGGCCGGCGTCGCCGGGTTCGGGCTGGGGTCCGCCCTCTACACCCCCGGACTGCGCCCGGACCAGGTCGCCGACCGGGCCCGGCGTTTCGTCACCGCCTGGAGAAGCCGGCACCCCGCGTGACAAGGCGGGGCATCAACCACTGCCGTTACCAACGAGCCCCCTGACAAGGGCTGCTGCAAGAATGGGAGCCACCATGAAGACCTGTCTGTCCGTTACCGGTGCCGTCGCCGCGACCGTCGTCTCGGTGGGCATGATGACGGCCGGCGCGCTCGCCGCCGACTATCCGACCAAGCCGATCGAGCTGGTCGTGCCCTATGCCGCCGGCGGCGGCACCGATCTGGTCGCCCGCGCCTTCGCCGATGCCGCGAAGAAGCACCTGCCGCAGCCGATCGGCGTGGTGAACAAGACCGGCGGCGCCGGCGCCGTCGGCTTCAGCGAGATCATGGCCGCCCGCCCGGACGGCTACAAGATCGGCGTCGGCACCGTCGAGATCACCATGCTGCCGCACATGGGCGTGGCGCGCTTCTCGGTGGACGACTTCACCCCCATCGCCCGCCTGAACGCGGAGCCGAGCGCCATCACCGTCAACATCGACTCGCCGTGGAAGAGCTACGACGACTTCATCACCTATGCCAAGGCGAACCCCGGCAAGCTGCGCATCGGCAACTCCGGCACCGGCGCCATCTGGCATCTGGCGGCCGAGGCGCTGGAGGAGAAGACCGGCACGCAGTTCAACCACATCCCCTATGACGGCGCCAACCCGGCCGTCACCGCGCTGCTGGGCAACCACATCGAGGCGGTGACGGTCAGCCCGGCCGAGGTGGTCAACCACGTCAACGCCGGCAAGCTGCGCATCCTGGCCGTGATGGGCGACAAGCGGTCCGCCGCCTTCCCCGACGTGCCGACGCTGAAGGAAAAGGGCGTCGACCTGTCGGTCAGCACCTGGCGCGGCATCGTCGTGCCGAAGAAGACGCCGCAGGCCGTCGTCGACACGCTGCGCACCGCCGCCAAGGCCACGGCGGAGGAGCAGTCCTTCCGCGACTCGCTCGCCAAGATGAACCTGACCCACGCCTATGCCGACGGTCCGGAGTTCGGCGCGCAGATGCAGAAGGACAACGCCTTCTTCAAGGACCTGATGACCAAGCTGGGCATGGCGAAGTAAGCCGCGCCGCACCGGCCGGGCTGCCTCCCGCGGCGGGCGACCGCCGCAGGGAGCGCCCCCTTCGGGAGACCGCATCATGAGCCAAGCACCGGGCGGACAGGACGCCGGTTCCGGCTTCAGCCGGACCGACCGTCTCGCCAACCTGATCATCGCCGCCGTCGTGATCGCCATCGCCATCGCGGCGATCGTCGCGACGGGCGACTTCCCCGCCACCTCGCTGGCGACCGACGTCGGGCCGGCGCGCTTCCCGATCATCTACTCGGTCGCGCTGATCGTGCTGTCGGGCATCCTGATCCTACACACGCTGCGCAAGCAGGTCGTCGACTCCCTGGCCGCCGGTGATCCGGCTGCGAGGATGGCCGGGCGCATCAACGTCGCGCTCGGCATCGGCGCGTCGGTCCTGTGCCTGGTGGCGATCGGCTACATCGGCTTCGCCATCGCCACCGTGCTCTATCTGTCGACCATCATGTGGCTGATGGGGCAGCGCGGACTGGTGCTGAACCCGATCATCGCGGTGGCGGTGACCGCCATCATCTACGTCACCTTCTCGACCGGCCTTCAGGTGCCGTTGCCCGTGGGCAGCCTCTTCGAATAGCCGCGCTCCTTCTCTCACGGGAGAGATGACATGTACGAACTCGACATGCTGATGCAGGGTTTCCGGACCCTGCTGGGGCAGCCCTTCGCCCTGCTGCTGTCCGTGGTGGGCGTGATCGTGGGCATCGTCATCGGTGCCCTGCCCGGCCTGACCGCGACCATGGGCGTGGCGATCCTGCTGCCCTTCACTTTCGGGCTCGACCCGCTTTCGGGGCTGCTGATGATCTGCGGCGTCTTCTTCGGCGGCGTCTACGGCGGCTCGATCACCGCCATCCTGCTCAAGATCCCCGGAACGCCCGCGGCGGCGGCGACCGCCATCGACGGCTATGAGCTGACCCGCAAGGGACAGGCGGGCATCGCGCTGGGCACGGCCACCTGCTCCTCCTTCCTCGGCGGGACGATCAGCGTCTTCGTGCTGATCTTCCTGGCACCGCTGCTGGCGAGCTTCGCGCTGGAATTCAGCGCGTCGGAGAGCTTCGCGCTGGCCGTCTTCGGCCTCAGCATCATCGCCAGCATCTCCGGAAAATCGGTGGTGAAGGGGTTGATCACCGGCTTCCTCGGCCTGCTGATCGCGACCGTCGGTCTGGACCCGATGGGTGGCTTCCCGCGCTTCACCGGCGGCTACACCGAGCTGTTCAACGTCCCCTTCATCCCGGTGATGATCGGGCTGTTCGCCGCAGCCGAGGCCTTCAAGTCGATGGAGGATCCGGCGGTGCGCAACAGCCTGGCGGCGGCGCTGGGCCGCGTCGTGCCACCCTGGACGACATACCGCCGGCTGCTGCCGACGGTCGGCCGGTCCTCGGCGCTGGGAATCATCATCGGCATCATCCCCGGGGCCGGCGCCGACATCGCCGCCTTCGTCGCCTACAACGAGGCCAAGCGCTTCAGCCGGACGCCGGAGAATTTCGGCAAGGGAGAGCTGGCCGCGGTGGCGGCCTGCGAGTCGGGAGCCAACGGCTGCACCGGCGGCGCGCTGCTGACCATGCTGACCCTCGGCATCCCCGGCGACGCGGTGACGGCGGTGATGCTGGGGGCGCTGACGCTGCAGGGGCTGCAGCCCGGACCGCTGCTGTTCCGCGAGCATGCCGACCTGGTCTTCACGCTGTTCGCCGGCATGCTGGTCTGCTACGTGCTGATGCTGGTGCTGGGCTTCGCGTCGCTGCGCGTCATGGGCCGCATCCTGCAGATGCCGAAATCGGTGCTGACGCCGGTGATCCTGGCGCTGTGCATCGTCGGCACCTATGCGTTGAACAACAGCCTGTTCGACGTGGGGATCATGCTCGCTGCCGGCGTGATCGGTTACTTCATGCAGAAATGGGACTTCCCGGCCTCGCCCGTGGTCCTTGCCCTGATCATGGGACCGATGGCGGAAGCGAACTTTCGTCGCGCCCTCTCCTTGTCCGGAGGGAGCTATGATTTCCTCTATACCCGGCCGATCACGGTCTGCCTTCTGGTCGTCGCGGGACTGACCCTGATGCTGCCGCTGGTGCGGCGGATGTGGCGCAAGCCGCAGTCCGACGTGCCCGGCACGCAGGCAAAGACCGATGCGGCGCTGGCTGCCGATCCGGCCAGAAGCGGGGAATAGGCGGCGGCCCCCTCCACCCACGCCCGGCGGGGCCGCCCTGAACTGGAGTAGATGGTCATGGCGATCAGACAGGACTTGCTGAGGGACCTGGAGGAACGCCGCCGCAAGGCCCATGCGTCGGGCGGCGAGGACAAGGTCGCGCAGCGGCACGCCAAGGGCCTGCTGACCGCCCGGGAGAGGCTGGACCTGCTGTTCGCGGCCGGCACCTTCCAGGAGTTCGGCATGCATGTGCAGCACGCCACCCGCCATTTCGGCATGGAGGGGAAGGAACTGCCCTGCGACGGCGTGGTGGCCGGCACCGGGTTCGTGGACGGGCGGCCGGTGGCCGCCTTCAGCCAGGACTTCATGGTGTCCGGCGGCTCGCTCGGCCGGATGCACGCGCAGAAGATCTGCGACGTGATGGATCATGCGGCGCGCGGCGGCATGCCGCTGGTGGGCTTCAACGACTCCGGCGGCGCCCGCATCCAGGAGGGGGTGGAGAGCCTGTCCGGCTATGGGCAGGTCTTCAACCGCAACGTCCTGCTGTCGGGTGTCGTGCCGCAGGTGGCGGTGATCTGCGGCACCTGCGCCGGCGGCGCGGCCTACAGCCCGGCGCTGATGGACTTCCTGATCATGACCCGGCAGAACGCCAGCATGTTCATCTGCGGGCCGCAGGTGATCAAGGCGGCGACCGGGCAGTCCACCACCATGGACGAGATCGGCAGCGCCGAGGCGCACGCGTCGGTCTCCGGCAACATCCATTTCGTGGCGGAGGACGACGGCCACGCCTCCGCCCTGGTGCGCGAGCTGCTGTCCTTCCTGCCGTCCAACAACATGCAGGACCCGCCGCACCGGCTGGACACCGACATCACGCTGGAGGACGACCTGGGGCTGGAGGCGCTGCTGCCGGACGCCGGCAACCAGGCCTTCGACGTGCGCCAGGTGATCGGCCGGCTGGTCGACGGCGGCCGGTTCCTGGAGGTGCAGGCGATGTTCGCCGGCAACATCGTCGTCGGCTTCGCCGGGTCGACGGCATCGTGCTGGGCATCGTCGCCAACCAGCCGATGGTGAAGGCCGGCGCGCTGGACATCGACGCGGCCGACAAGGCGGCGCGCTTCATCCGCTTCTGCAACGCCTTCAGCATCCCGCTGCTGACGCTGGTGGACGTCCCCGGCTTCCTGCCCGGCGTGTTCCAGGAACGGCACGGCATCATCCGCCACGGCGCCAAGATGCTGTTCGCCTACGGCGCGGCGACCGTGCCGAAGATCACCGTCATCATGCGCAAGGCCTATGGCGGCGCCTTCCTCGCCATGTGCTCGCGCGACATGGGGGCCGACCTCGTGCTCGCCTGGCCGACGGCGGAGATCGCGGTGATGGGAGCGGAGGGGGCGGTCAACATCCTGCACCGCGCCGAGCTGGACCAGGCCGACGACCGCGCCGCCCGCGCCGCCGAGCTGGCCGCCGCCTACCGGCACGAGTTCGCCTCGCCCTACCAGTCGGCCGGCCGCCTGTTCGTCCACGACGTCATCGAGCCGCGGCGCACCCGTGCCGCCGTGTCGCTCGCGCTGCGCACCCTGCTGTCGAAGCGCGAGACGCGGCCGCCGAAGAAGCACGGCAACATTCCGCTGTAGGCCGTCCATGCAGCACATCCTCTTCATCCTCGGCGGCTTCACCGTCGTGATGGGCATCCTGGCGCTGCTCTACGGCGTCATGGCGCTGATCGGCCGGGCCTTCGTCGGGCGCGGACAGCAGCCGGCTCCCGCCCCCGCGGCGCGGCCGGCCGCCGCCCCGGCCGCGCCCCCCGGCATCCCGCCGCACCATCTGGCGGCGATCGCCGCCGCGGTGGCGGCGGTCACCGGTGGCCGCGGCCGGGTGCTGCGCGTCACCGCACCGCCGCACAAGGCCACGAGCTGGGCGCTGCACGGACGCAGCGAGCAGTTCGCCTCCCACCGCGTACGCTGGGACTGGGCCGTGCCCGGCCCGCCGCACATCGAGCCACCCCACCCCATTCCAGCCGCCCTGCCCGCGCACGGCAAAGGGCCGGAGGCGTAAGACATGAGACGTTTGCGAATCACCGTCGAAGGCGTCGCCTACGACGTCACCGTCGAGGATCTGGACGCCGCCGAGGCGCCCCGCCCCATTCCCCCGCCACCCCCTACCCGGTCGCCAGCGCCGCCCCGGCCACCGGCGAGCATGTCCGTCCGCCGCGCGCCGAGACGATCGAGGCGCGGCCGGCGACCCCCGGCGACGTCGTCAGCCCGATGGCGGGCGTGGTGGTGTCGGTGGGGGTTGAGGTCGGCGCCCGCGTCGAATCCGGCCACCCGCTGCTGGTGCTGGAGGCCATGAAGATGCAGACCACCGTCGCGGCACCCCATGCCGGCACGGTCGGCGCCATCGCCGTCGCGGCGGGCGCCTCCGTGCAGGAAGGGCAAGTGCTGATGACGCTGCGGTGAGAGGCCCGCCGTGGACGCCCTCTCCAGCCTGCTCGCCCTGACCGCCATCCCGCACCTGACATGGAGCATGGTGGTGATGTGGGGCGTGGTGGGCGCGCTGCTCTACCTCGCCGTCTGGCGGGATTTCGAGCCGCTTCTCCTGCTTCCCATCGCCTTCGGCGCCCTGCTGGCCAACCTGCCGACCGAGGGCGTCATCAACCCGCCGACCGCGGATGCGGCGGGCGGGCTCTATTACTACATCTCGCAAGGCGTCCATCTGGAGCTGTTCCCGCCGATCATCTTCCTCGGCGTCGGGGCGCTGACCGACTTCGGGCCGCTGATCGCCAACCCGCGCACGCTGCTGCTGGGCGGAGCGGCGCAGGCCGGCGTGCTGGTGACCTATCTCGGCGCCGTCGCCATCGGCTTCACGCCGGAGCAGGCGGCCTCCATCGGGATCATCGGCGGGGCCGACGGGCCGACCTCCATCTTCCTGACCAACAAGCTGGCGCCGGACCTGCTGGCCGCGGTGGCGGTGGCCGCCTATTCCTACATGGCGCTGGTTCCGCTGATCCAGCCGCCGATCATGCGCGCCCTGACCACCGAGGAGGAGCGGCGGATCCGCATGCGCCAGCTCCGCAAGGTGACGCGGCTGGAGAAGGTGATCTTCGCCGTGGTGGTGACGGTCGCCTGCATCCTGCTGGTGCCCGCCGTGTCGGCGCTGATCGGCATGCTGATGCTGGGCAACCTGCTGCGCGAGAGCGGCGTGACCGAGCGGCTGTCCAAGGCGGCGCAGAACGAGGTGATCAACGTCGTCACCATCTTCCTCGGCACCAGCGTCGGCATCACCATGACCGGCGAGCGCTTCCTGCAGGCCGAGACGCTGGCGATCCTGGCGCTGGGCGTGGTGGCCTTCGCGGTGTCGACCGCGGCCGGCGTGCTGATGGCGAAGCTGATGAACCTGGTCAGCCGCGAGAAGATCAATCCGCTGATCGGTTCGGCCGGCGTGTCGGCCGTGCCGATGGCGGCGCGCGTCTCGCAGGTGGAGGGGCAGCGGGCCGATGCGCAGAACTTCCTGCTGATGCACGCCATGGGGCCGAACGTCGCCGGGGTGATCGGCACGGCGGTCGCCGCCGGCTATTTCCTGGCGATGCTGCGCTAGCCGGGGAAGAACCGGTTCGACACGAAAAGACCCCGCCGGAGGCAGTCTCCGGCGGGGTCTTTTCATGACCGCGGGCACCCCGGCATGTCGATCAGCCGAGGAAATCCTCGCGCATCGGGGTGAAGACGTCGAGCAGGACGCCCGGCTCGACCGCCACGACGCCGTGCAGGGCGTTGGACGGGACGATGTAGCCGTCGCCGGCCGAGAGCCGCTGCGTGCGGCCCTCGATCGTCACGTCGAACACGCCGCTTTCCACCACCGCGCACTGGTGGTGCGGGTGGCGGTGCAGGGCGCCGACCGCGCCGGCCTCGAAGGCGACGCGGGTCATCATCATGGACGGGTTGTAGCCCAGGATCTTGCGGCGGACGCCGCCGCCCAGATCCTCCCAGGCGACGGCGGCGTCGATGACGAACACGTCCGTCCGCGGGTCGGTGGCGCCCTTCATGGCCGTCACCGTGCCAGCCAGCCGCCGTCCACCGGCAGGATCGTGCCGTGGACGTAGTCGGACGCGTCGGAGGCGAGGAAGACCGCCGGGCCGCCGAGGTCGGCGGGCTCGCTCCAGCGGCCGGCCGGGATGCGGCCGAGGATCTCGGCGCTGCGCTGGGCGTCGGCGCGGAGCTGCGCGGTGTTGTTGGTGGCGACGTAGCCCGGCGCCAGCGCGTTGACGTTGATGCCCTTGCCCGCCCACTCGTTGGCCAGCAGCTTGGTGATGCCGGCGACGCCGCTCTTGGACGCGGTGTAGGAGGGGACGCGGATGCCGCCCTGGAAGGACAGCATGGAGGCGATGTTGATGATCTTGCCCTTGCGGCCGTTGTCGATCGCGTAGCGGCCGAAGGCCTGGCAGAGGAAGAACACCGTCTTGATGTTGATGTTCATCACCAGGTCCCAGTCGGCTTCGGAGAAGTCGACGGCGTCGGCGCGGCGGATCAGGCCGGCGTTGTTGACCAGGATGTCCGCCTGCCCCAGCGTGGCGACCGTCTCCTCCACCAGCCCGGCGACCGGGGCGATGGTGGTGAGGTCGGCCTTCATGCCGTGGAAGCGGCGGCCGGCGGCCTCGACCAGCCCTTTGGTCTCGTCCAGCGGGACGATGTCGGCGGCGGCGATGTCGGCGCCGGCGCGGGCCAGGGCGACGGCGATGGCCTGACCGATGCCGGTGTTGGCACCGGTGACCAGGGCCACCTTGCCGGAGAGGTCGAAGGGATTGCTCATGATGTCGGTCTCCGCTCAGCGCATGGTGGAGATGGGAACGGCGTCCATGTCGTCGAAGGTCTGGTTGTCGCCGCCCATGGCCCAGATGAAGGTGTAGTTGTGCGTGCCGACGCCGCAGTGGATCGACCAGGAGGGGGAGATCACCGCCTCCTCGTTCGCCATGACGATGTGGCGGGTCTCGGCCGGCTGGCCCATGAAGTGGAAGACGCGGGCGTCGTCGGGAACGTCGAAGTAGAAATAGACCTCGCAGCGCCGTTCATGGGTGTGGCACGGCATGCTGTTCCACATGTTGCCCGGCTTCAGCATGGTCATGCCCATGACGAGCTGGGCGGTGCGGCAGACGTCCGGGTGGATCATCTGGTAGATGACCCGCTCGTTGGAGGTCTCCTGGCTGCCGAGCGGCCGCTGCTTCGCCTGCGAGGCCGAGATCTTCATGGTCTCGAACCGGGCGTGGGCGGGCGTGCTGGCGAGGTAGAACTTGGCCGGATCGGCGGGGTTGTCGCTCTCGAAGCGGACGTCGACGCTGCCCTGCGCGACATAGAGCGCGTCGCGCGGCTCCAGCGCGAAGACGGTGCCGTCCACCGTGACGCGGCCGGGGCCGCCGACGTTGAACACGCCGAGCTCGCGCCGCTCCAGGAAGGTGGCGGTGCCGATCTCCTTCGGCGAGTCGAGCGTCACCGGCCCGGCCACCGGCATCGCACCGCCGACCAGGAAGCGGTCGACATGGCTGTAGGTCAGGATGGTCTCGTCGGCGCGGAACAGCCCGCTGACCAGGAAGCGGTCGCGCAGGGTCTGCGTGTCGTAGCCGCGCATGTCGTCCGGGTGGGACGCATATCGAACGTCGATCTTCATGGAGGGATCCTCGTTTCGCCGGCTGGCGGCCCGGACCGCGGCGGGAGACCGCGGACCCGATGGACAATCACCAGCAGTATATTAATATACTTTCGTTGCGCAAGGTTGCGCTGACGGTCACTGCACGGTCAGCTCGATGGTGCCGAGATCGGCGAAGCGGGCGACGCTGCGGCTGCCCGGATCGACGAAGATCGTCCCGGTGCAGGAGCCGGTGGTCACCGTGTCGCCGGCATGCAGGCCGCCGAAGGCGCGGGAACCGACGTTGGCGAGCCAGACCAGCAGGCGGACCGGATCGACCGCGCTGTTGCCGCCCACCACGTCGACCACCACGCGGCCGTCGATCGCCAGGATCAGCGGCTGGCGAACCGGGTCGACGGCGCGCCAGTTGGCGACGGCCGGCCCGACGATCAGGGCGCCGTGGTTGGCCTGGTCGGCGAGCTGGCCGAGCGCGTCCGCCGAACCGAATTTGGCGAAGCGGGTGTCGCAGATCTCGAAGGCGGGATGCATGGAGCCGACGGCGTCCAGCACCTCCTCGCGCGTCCAGGGCTCGTCGCGGACCGGCAGGTCGCGGGCGAAGCGGTAGACGATCTCCGCCTCGATGCCGATCACGTTGAACATGGAGGCGGGAAGCCGGTCGGTGTCGAAGAACAGGGTGGCCGCGTTGATCGCGGCGCAGGAGGGCTCGGCGTCCGGCCCCGGGGCGCCCACCTTCCAGGCGGCGACCGGACCAAGGCGGCGGGCCACCTCGTACTGGATGGCATAGGCCCCGTCCTTGTCGGCGGGACGGGCCGCCTCGGGCAGGGATTCGAGCGGCTTGCGATCGTGCCGGGCGGCGATCAGCGCCTCGACGGCGGGAGACAGGTCGGTCATTGCAGGGGTCCTTGGAATGGCGGGGGAGGATGGCGGCGGGCGCCCGTGGCCGGGGACCCGCCGGTTGTCCCCTATTCCGCCGGGGCGGTTTCCAGTGCCGCGGCCCTGGCGGCCTCGGCCTGCCGGTAGCGGGGCGACAGGACGCCGAAGCGGCGGGCCCACCAGGCGGTCAGCGGCGGCGTCAGCAGGGCGGTGACGACCACGCAGGTGGCGACCAGGGCGGTGGCGGCCGGCGCGCTCGGCGCGAAGGACGGCTCGATCGAGGCGATGATCGGCGGAACCGTCACCGCCGCGCCGGCGGTGGAGGCCGCGCCGATGCCGGCGGTGCCGTTGCCCCTGGCCAGCAGGATGTCGGCCAGGACCAGCGTGGTGCCGGTGACGACGATGACCATCAGGCCCAGCAGGATGCCGAGGAGGCCGGTGTTCAGGATGGTCGTGAAGTTCAGGTTGTTGCCCAGCGCGAAGGCGAAGAAGGGCACCATCACCGACACGCCCTGGGTGAAGAAGGCGCGCAGGTCCTTGTCGAGGTTGCCCAGCGCGAAGCCGATGACGAAAGGCAGCAGCGCGCCGACCATGGTCTGCCAGGGGAAGACGGCGAGACCGGCCAGCCCCAGCGTCACCATCGTCATGAAGGGACCCGATTCGAGGCACATCAGGCAGAAGGCGCCGGCCTCCTCCTTGGTGCCGTACTGCTGCATCAGCGCCATGTACATGCCGCCGTTGGTGTCGTTCATCGCGGCGATGATCGCCAGCACCGACAGGCCGCTGAGGAAGCCGGAGGTGATGCCCTCGCTCGGGAGGAAGTGGGAGGCGATGATGCCGGCCAGTGCCGCGGTCAGGATCTTCACCGACACCAGCACGCCGCTCTTGCGCAGGACCAGCGGGGTCGCCTTCAGGCTGATGCTGGCGCCGATGCAGAAGAACCAGACGGACAGGATCGGCAGCGTGCCGGTGATCAGGCCGTTGGTGAAGGACCCGAAGAACTTTCCGGTGCCCGGCGCGAAGGTGTTGAGGCAGGCGCCGAGGAAGAGGGGAACGATCATCATCCCGCCCGGGATGCGGTCGATCCGCGACTTGATGTTCATGGCTGGTGGCTCCTATGAGCGGGCGGGCGGCACGCCAGTCCCAGGGTGCGCGCGGGGGCTGCCACTGCGTGGCCGTCACAGCAGTTATACTAGTATATAAGATTTCCCGGCAAGCTGGATTCCGGTGCGGTCGACCTCCAGGACAGAATGTCGCAGACCATTCACCAGCCGGGCCGGCCGATATGGGAAAAGGCTGATGCCGCAAGGCGGAATCCCGAAAGACCGCAATGCAGCATGATTTCAAGGAATTTCTTGCTGCGATGCAATATCATAGCGTTATCAACCTCTTCCTGACTTGCGGGGACTGGCATGGCGGCCAGGGTCGTCAAGAAACGACGCTTGCCGCAAATCAAGTATACTAGTATATAAATTTCCGCGGCTGCCCCCTGCGCGGCCTGCCCGGTTAGGGCGCCAATCCCCGGAGCACCGGTTCCCGGGGCGTCCTCCCCGAACTCCCTGCGAACCGTCGAGAGGTCCGACCGATGCGAACTTTCGTCACGATGATGGCAGGCACGGCCATCGGCGCGCTCATGGCCTTCAGCGCCGCCAGCGCCCAGACCGTCACCCTGCGGTCCGCCGACTCCCAGGCCGACGGCTACCCGACGGTGGAGGCGGTCAAGTACATGGGCGAGATCGTCGCCCGCGAGACCAAGGGCCGGATCGCCATCAAGGTCTTCCCCTCGGGCCAGCTCGGCGACGAGAAGGACACCATCCAGCAGACCCAGTTCGGCGTGATCGACATGAACCGGGTCAACCTGGCGCCGCTGAACGGGCTGATTCCAGAGACCCGCGTTCCCGCCCTGCCCTTCCTGTTCCGCTCGGTCGAGCACATGCACAAGGTGATGGACGGCCCGATCGGCGACGAGATCCTGCAGGCGATGGCCCCCAAGGGCCTGATCGGGCTCGCCTACTACGACAACGGCGCGCGCAGCTTCTACAACAGCAAGCGCCCGATCAAGTCGCTGGAGGACATGAAGGGCCTGAAGATCCGTGTCATGCAGTCGGACCTGTTCATCGACACCATCCGCGCGCTGGGCGGCAGCCCGACGCCGATGCCGCCGGGCGAGGTCTACAGCTCGCTGCAGACCGGCGTCGTGGACGGCGCGGAGAACAACTGGCCGACCTACCAGAACCAGCATCATTTCGAGCAGGCCAAATTCTACTCGCTGTCCGAGCATTCGATGTCGCCCGAGGTGCTGGTGATGTCCAAGCGGAGCTGGGACAAGCTGTCCGCCGAGGACCAGCAGGCCATCCGCAGGGCGGCCAAGGAGTCGGTCGTCAAGATGCGCGAGCTGTGGACGGCGCGCGAAGTCGAGTCGGAAAAGGCCGCAACGGCGGCCGGCGTGCAGGTGAACAGCGTCCCCAAGGAGGCGTTCATGAAGGCGGTCGAGCCGGTCTACGCCAAGCACATCACCGACCCGAAGCTCAAGGACCTGGTGGAGCGAATCCGCGCCGTCCAGTGACAGCCAAGGGTTGTTGCCGGCGCTGATGGTCCGGCCGGCAACGAAATTTCCTGGCCACCTGAAGAATGATGCGGAAAAGGCGGCCTTGCATTGCCGCAGGCCGCCCGTTTGTTTACCGCATCGTAAAGAAATTCTGTCAGGCTGCTCGACCCTCCCAGGGGCTGCCAGTTTATAACTGCTCAAAAATGCTGGCCGGGTGCCGAAACCACTCGTAGCGACTTGGCATCCCATGCGACATTTTAGCGTGCGCGTCTCGAAAGGGGAGTTCCCGCTTGCGTCGTAGCGCTAATATATTAATATAACCGTCGAACGGAACCTGAGAACGGACCTCGAGCCAACCGGAGCGGCGCGATCACGGCGAGGGCGATCCCATCGACCGCGGTCGGGTCCGACCTCGTGGTGCTTGGCCAGGAACTGGGCGCCGCGGCTGCCGCACCCGCCCTTTTCCACCGCCCCTCCCGGTTTCTCCCAACCACCGCTGCCACACGGTGGCCGCCAAGAGTCCAGAATGAGGAATCACCAATGAAGTCGATTGCCAAGCTCCTCGCCACCACGGCCCTGACCATCGCCGCCACCCTGTCCGGCGCGTATGCCCAGACCGTCACGCTGCGCTCGGCCGAGGTCCATCCCGACGGCTACCCGACGGTGGAGGCGGTCAAGTACATGGGCGAGATCGTCGCCCGCGAGACCAAGGGCCGGATCGCCATCAAGGTCTTCCCCTCGGGCCAGCTCGGCGACGAGAAGGACACCATCCAGCAGACCCAGTTCGGCGTCATCGACATGAACCGCATCAGCATGGCGCCGCTGAACAACATCGTGCCGGAAACCCGCATCGCCGGGCTGCCCTTCCTGTTCCGCTCGGTCGAGCACATGCACAAGGTGATGGACGGCCCGATCGGCGACGAGATCCTCAAGGCCATGGAGCCGCACGGCATGGTCGGCCTGGCCTTCTACGACTCCGGCGCCCGCAGCTTCTACAACAGCAAGCGGCCGGTCAAGACGATGGCCGACCTCAAGGGCATGAAGCTGCGCGTCCAGCAGTCCGACCTGTTCATCGACCTGGTCAAGGCGATGGGCGGCAACCCGACGCCGATGCCCTACGGCGAGGTCTACAGCGGCCTGCAGACCGGCGTGGTCGACGGCGCCGAGAACAACTGGCCGAGCTACCAGAGCTCGCACCACTACGAAGTCGCCAAGTACATCTCGCTGACCGAGCACACCATCACGCCGGAAGCGCTGGTCATGTCCAAGCGCAGCTTCGACAAGCTGTCGAAGGACGACCAGCAGATCATCCGCAAGGCGGCCAAGGAGTCGGTCGTCAAGATGCGCGAGCTGTGGCAGGCCAAGGAGAAGGAGGCCGAGGAGACCGTCCGCAAGGCGGGCGTCGAGGTCAACACGGTCGACAAGACCGAGTTCATGAAGGCCGTCGAGCCGGTCTACACCAAGCATGTCGCCGATCCGAAGATGAAGGACCTGGTCGCTCGTATCCGGGCAGTGCAGTAACGCTCAACATGCCGCGCCGGGCCTCGTCCGGCGCGGCCTCCTCCGTGCGGAGTTTACCATGAAAACCGCGCTCAACACCCTTACCAGGCTGCTGGACGTCCTGTCGCGCATCGCGCTGTGGATCGGCGGCACAGGCCTGGTCCTCATGACGGCCGCCGTCGGCTGGCAGGTCTGGGGCCGCTTCATTCTCAACGACAGCCCCTCGTGGACGGAACCGGTGTCGCTGCTGCTGATGCTGTGGTTCATTCTGCTGGTCGCCGCTGTGGGGGTTCGCGAGCGCTTCCACCTCGGGCTCGATCTGATCCGCGACATCGTGCCCGAAATCGTGCGCGTCTGCATGGACATCGCCAGCTTCGTCGCCGTCGGCTGCTTCGGTGCCGCCATGGCGTTCTACGGCCTGGAACTGGTAATGGGGACCTGGAGCGCGACCATCCCGGTGCTCAACATCCCCGAAGCCGTCAACTACCTTCCCCTCACGATCTCGGGCGTTCTGATCGTCCTCTTCTCGGTCGAACGCACGCTCCATCTGCTGGTCGAACGCCGCTCCCAGGCCGGGTCCGAAGCCCTCGCCCAGGCCCACGCGCAGCACAGCGCGATTGAGCAGCCCGCCGACTAAGGAATCCGGCCATGGAACTCACCGTCCTCTTCGGCACCTTCGTGGTGCTGCTGTTCCTGGGCGTGCCGATCGCCTTCGTGCTCGGCATCTCCTCCCTGGCGGCCATCGTTTACATGGGCATGCCGCCGCTCATCGTCTTCCAGCGCATGGCGTCCGGCATGAACGTCTTCGCGCTGATGGCCATCCCCTTCTTCATCTACGCCGGTGAGCTGATGGTCCGTGGCGCCATCGCGGAGAAGCTCGTGCGGCTGGCCGCCGCCATGGTCGGCCATTTCCGCGGCGGGCTGGGGCTGGTCAACGTCACCGCCTCGACCTTCTTCGGCGGCGTGTCGGGCTCGGCGGTGGCGGACGCCTCGGCGGTCGGCGGGCTGATGATCCCGCAGATGCAGAAGCGCGGCTACGATGTCGATTACGCGGTCAACATCACGGTGACCGCCGCGATCATCGCGCTGATGATCCCGCCCAGCCACAACATGATCATCTATTCGATCTCGGCCGGCGGTTCGATCTCCATCGCCGACCTGTTCACCGCCGGCATCCTGCCGGGCCTGCTCCTGGCCGCCCTGCTGATGATCGCCGCCTACTATGTCGCCCGCAAGCGCAAGTACCCGTCCGAGCCGTTCCCCGGCTGGCACATGGTCGGCAGCATCTTCCTGAACGCGGTTCCGGGACTGGCCCTGATCGGCATCATCGTCGGCGGCGTGCGGTCGGGCATCTTCACGGCGACCGAGAGCTCGATGGTCGCGGTGGGCTACGCCCTGCTGGTGACGCTGGTGATCTACCGCAGCATGCGCTGGAGCGACTTCGTCGCCGCCACCATGGGCGCCGTGCGCACCACCGCGATGGTCCTGCTGGTCATCGGCTCGGCCGCGTCCTTCGGCTGGCTGCTGGCCCTGCTGCAGGTGCCGACGGCGATGGTCAACCTGATGCAGGGGATCAGCGACAACCCCTACGTCATCTTCCTGCTGATCAACCTTGTTCTGCTGGTGCTCGGCTGCTTCATGGACATGTCGCCGCTGATCATCATCACCACCCCGATCTTCCTGCCGGTCATCACCGCCTTCGGCATGGATCCGATCCACTTCGGCGTCATCCTGGTGCTGAACCTCGGCATCGGCCTGTGCACCCCGCCGGTCGGCTCGGTCCTGTTCGTCGGCTGCGCGGTCGGCAAGATCCCGATCATGCAGGCCGTGCGGACCATCTGGCCCTTCTACGTCGCCTGCGTCATCACCCTCGCCCTCGTCACCTACATTCCGTCGATCTCGCTCTTCCTGCCGCGCCTGTTCGCCCAGTGAGGACCATGGAATGACCAACCGGGCGGGGGCCCCCGAAGTCCCCGCCCTTTCTTTTTGATCCTGAAAGGGAATCCTGCATGCGGGTCTGGACCCACGTCCAGGCAAAGGAGACGTACAACCATGAACAAGATCTCCGTTGCCCTGACCGCCGCGCTGCTTCTGCTGCCGACGAACGCCGCCCTGGCGGAGTCAGGTCACTTTGAGTACTCGACGAACGGCGGCGCGCAAGCCGCCGTGGGACTTCTGCTCGTCGCCCTGTTCGGCGTGCTGATCGTCGAGGCCTTCCACAAGACGCTCGCCGCCGGCGCCATCGTCGCCGCCATGCTGCTGATCTCGGCGGCCACCTCGCTGAAGATCATGGATTTCGAGACGGCGGTGCGGTCGGTCGACTGGAACGTCATCTTCCTGCTGGGCAGCATGATGGCGATCGTCTCGGTGCTGATCGAGACGCGCGTCTTCGACTGGTTGAACGCCCGCATGGTGGCGTGGGCCAAGGGCCGGTCGAAGCTGCTGGCGAACACCGTCATCGCCGCGACCGCCCTGCTGTCGGCCTTCGCCGACAACGTCACCACCGTGCTGTTCATGGCGCCCGTCGTCTCCAAGGCGGCGCGCAGCCTGCGGCTGTCGGTGTGGGCGCTGGCGATGCCGATGGTCATGGCCTCCAACATCGGCGGCACCGCGACCCTGATCGGCGATCCGCCCAACGTCATCGTCGGCGTCGCCGCCGGCCTGTCCTTCATGGACTTCATCTATTTCCTGGCGGTGCCGGTGATCTTCATGGTCATCGCGCTGTGCGCCTTCAGCGCCTTCTGGTACCGGCGCGAGCTGTCCGGCGCCCATGCCGAGGTCGGCGACGAGCCGGAGGCCGTGCGGCTTCAGGACCCCGCCGTGCTGTCCTGGACGCTGGGCGTCGTCGGGCTGACCTTCCTCGGCTTCTTCACCCACAGCCTGACCCATCTGCCGGTGGGCGTCATCGCCTTCGCCGGGGCGGCCCTGACCATGATCGGCCGCCACCTGATCCTGCGCCGGTCGATCGGCGCCAAGAAGGCCGAGCATGTCTTCACCCACGGCTTCGAGCACGGGATCGAGTGGCTGACGCTGGGCTTCTTCATCTTCCTGTTCATGGCCATCAGCTCGGCCGAGCATACCGGCCTGATCGCCAGCGCCGCGGCCAAGCTGCAGGATCTGGTGCAGGCCGTGTCGATCGGCTTCGGCATGGGGCTGCAGGCCAAGCTGCTGACCGCCGCCCTGCTGATCCTCGTGTTCAGCGCGGTGGCCTCGGCGGTGGTCGACAACATCCCCTACACCATCGCCGCCGTCGCCATCGTCAAGGTGCTGGTCACCAGCTTCTCCGGCGAGTTCACCGCCGCCGGCCTGGGCGGGGCCGACCTGCACCTGACCACCAACGTGCTGTGGTGGGCACTGGCGCTGGGCGCCTGCCTGGGCGGCAACGGCACCCTGATCGGCGCCAGCGCCAACGTCACCACCGTGGGGCTGATGGAGAAGGACGGCCACCACATGCCCTTCGTCGCCTTCCTGCGCTTCGGCCTGCCGGTCACCGCCATGACGGTGGCCATCGCGGCGGTCTACCTGACCAGCTACGTCTATGGCGGGGCGATCCGCACCAACGTCGTCGGGGCGATGGCGCTGATTGCCATGGCGCTGGTCGCGGTGCTGCGCACCGTCGGCCGCCGGGCGCCCCGGGCGGAGGAGACGACCGAGCCCCTGCAATCGTGACCCCGCTGCGTCCTTCCGCCGCGGACATGGCAGCCCCCAACGAATCGGCCAAGCCCGGGATTGCCACGGAGGAGATGATCTAGTATATCAGTCTTGTTGGTTTGGCCGGTTCCGTCACATCGTCGTGTTTCGGCCAAAGCGCGTTTCCTCCCTAAACTTGAAAAGCCGCCAGGGGTTCTCCTGGTGGCTTTTTTTCTTGTCCCCCTGCCCGGCCGCCGGCGGTCAGCCGTCGAACCGCGACCAGCCGCGGCCGCCGGTGCGGGCGGAGGGCTGCAGGTCGGCCAGCGTGATGTCATAGCCGAGGGCGCGTACCGCCTCGATCACGCCGGGAATGCCATCCACCTTGGCGATGGCGGCGTCGAGGTCGGACTTGAGGGCGGGATTGCGTTCCATGTCGTGCGACAGGCGTAGAAGCTCCGATGTGCTCATGCCGGATCCAATCAGATTGAATCGTTCTAAGAACTATCCGCGCACACGCTTAATTTGCAATCCTACTTCCGTCCAGGGTCAGGCCGGCACCGCGACGGGGGCGGCGTCCCAGGGCGCCGGACGGGCCACCGCATAGCCCTGGGCGAAATCGACGCCGAGGTCGCGCAGGACCGCCTCGATCGCCGGGGTTTCGACATACTCGGCGATCGTCTCGATCCCCATCAGATGGCCGATGTCGTTGATCGACTGGACGAAGGCGCGGTCCAGCCGGTCCTCCACGATGTGGCGGACGAAGCTGCCGTCGATCTTCAGGTAATCGACCGGCAGGTTCTTCAGATAGGCGAAGGAGCTGAGGCCGCTGCCGAAATCGTCGAGCGAGAAGCGGCAGCCGCGGCCCTTCAGCGCCTCGATCATCTGTCGGGCGCGGGTCAGGTTGCTCATCGCCGCGGTCTCCGTCACCTCGAAGCAGAGCAGGCGCGGATCGACCCCGGTCGAGTCGAGCGCCGACAGCACGAAGCCGAGGAAGTCGTCGTCGCACAGGGACTGCGCCGACAGGTTGACCGAGACGGTGGCGCCGGCCACGCCGCCCGCGGCCAGCGAGGCGAGCACCCGGCTGACGATCCAGCGGTCGACGTCGCGCATCAGGTTGTAGCGCTCCGCCGCCGGGATGAAGGCGCCGGGCGGCACGATGGACCCGTCCTCCGCCCGCATGCGCACGAGAATCTCGCCGTGCACCTCGTCGAAGGGCGGGCGCAGCGGGCGGAAGGGCTGCCAGTAGAGCAGCAGCCGGTCCTGTTCCAGCGCGCGGATGGTCTCGTGCACCCAGCGCATCTCGCTGCCGATGCGGCGGGTCGCCTCGTCCTGGCTGTCGGCGACGTGGATGCGGTTGCGCCCGCGGTCCTTGGCGACGTAGCAGGCGCGGTCGGCGGCGCTCATCAGGTCGTAGAGCGAGCCGCTGCGCTGGCGCACCGGAACGAGGCCGAAGCTGCCGGAGGTGCTGAAGGACTGCGACTGCCAGACGAAATGCAGGTCGGTCAGCGCGCGGCGCATGCGGTCGGCCAGCTCGTAGGCGCTGTCGCGGCTGGCGGGGTGGGTCAGCACGCTGAACTCGTCGCCGCCGGTACGGGCGACCAGGTCGCCGTCGCGCGCGCAGCATTTCAGCTCCGCCGCGACCTGCTTCAGCAGCTCGTCGCCGGCCAGATGGCCGCAGGTGTCGTTGATCAGCTTGAACTGGTCGAGGTCGACGTAGCAGAGCCACTGGGCCTGTCCGTCGCCGTCCTGCGCCTCGGCCAGCGCGGCCTTCAGCCGCTCCTCGAAGGCGCGGCGGTTCATCAGCCCGGTCAGCGGGTCGTGCGCCGCCTGATAGGCGAGCATGCGGCCGAGCTGGCGTTCCTTCGCCACGTTGCGCAGGGCGACCACGGCGCCGACGATGCCGCCCTGGCGGTCGTGCATCGGGGCGGCGGTGACCTCCACCGCCACCGGCTGCCCGTCCGGCCGGACCAGCAGCGTCTCGGCCCCCGCATCGGCGACGCGCGCGCCCTGCAGGCAGGCGATGGCAGGATCGGGAAGCGGCGTGTGGTGCGCCTCGTCCACCAGGATCAGCACATGGTCCACCATCTGGCCCCGGATGTCCTCCATCCGGCGGTTGAGCAGCCGGACGGCGGCGGGGTTGGCGTAGCGGACCCTGCCCTCGGCATCGGTGGTCAGCACGCCGTCGGCGATCGACAGCAGGGTGGCCTCCGCCTGCTCCTTCTCGCGGAACAACTGCTCCTCGGCGGCGGCGCGGGCGCGGGTGGCGTCGCCGTGGCGGACGGCGAGCGCGTTCAGCTCCTCCGCCAGCAGGCGCGCCTCGCGCGGCCAGGACCAGGAGAAGGCGACCTCCTCCCCCCGCAGGATGCCGGCGAGCCCGCCGAGCAGACGCTGCCGGGCGCCGTCGACGCGGACGGCGACGAACCGCACGACCAGCGCGAGGATCAGCGTCAGGGCCAGCGCCACCGCCGCCACGCGCAGCCGCAGGTCGGCCAGCCAGTCGCCGAGCCGGGAGCGGTCGAGCGCCGTGCCGATCCACAGGGCATCCTCCGGTCTCTCGTCGAAGCGGATCAGCGTCCAGGCCACCGCGTCGCCGGCAGCGCTGCGGGTGACGACGAGGTCGCCGTCCTCGTCCCGGATCCGCGAGGACCGGCCGCCGGCTTCGAAGGGGGAGACCACCCCGGCCGGATCGCCCAGCAGGACGCGCCCGGTGCCGTCGAACAGGACCGAGCCGGCGGAGGTGCCGAAGACGTCGTGCAGATCGAATTCGGTGACCAGGACACCGACCACGAGGCCGTCGAGGCTGCGGATCGGCCCGGCGACGCGCACGCGCAGGGAGGAGGAGACCAGCATGGCGCGCGGCTCCCGCGCGTTGCCGGCGACCATGGCGGCGAACCGCTCCGGGAATTCCGTGGCGAGCGAGGGGGTGGTCCCGGCCGGAGCGATTTCCCGCCCCGCCGCCTCCAGCCGCAGCAGTTCGGTCCCTTCGCGGTCGAGAATGGCGAGGCGGCGGAAATCGGAGGCACCGCCGAACCAGCGGCGGACGACGCCGGAGAAGCGCTCCTCCGCCTGCCGGACGTCGAGATAGAGGCCGTCGCCCTTGCCCCGGCTGGCATTCAGCATCTCCAGCGGGGCCGGCAGCATCGCCAGGTTGCGCACGGTCTCCTTGCGGCGCTCCATGCGGCGGTTCAGCTCGGCCGCCGCCGCCTCTCCCCTGGACAGGGCCTCGCGCGCCGCGGCCTCCTCGAAGGTGGCGACCGTGGCCGGAAGATCGAGGGCCGTCAGCACCGCGGCCGGAAGCAGCCCCAGCCCGAACAGCAGCAACAACAACAGCGTGCGCAATCGCATGGCACCGTCCCCCCGCCAAGCCAGAGTGGTACTCCTTTTTCGTTTGTATCCCAATATGGCTCGCCCGGACCGATCGACGCACCGCGCGGTGGCGGTGAACCGTTCCGGCGCCTGCCTGTTCATGCTCCAGGACGGATCGCCGCCAAGGCGGCAGGGCGGATCGCCGCCAAGGCGGCGCGCCGGGCCGATTTCCCAATCTACATGTTTGTGGTACTCACTAAATACAGTTGATGTGCGCTAATTAGGTAGTTTGTTCCCTTGTCGGCCGATATGCTTTCCTGTAGCGTGACCGGCAACCGCCCGGCGCCGCAACGCGCGCCCCCGCGGTGGCGGACCAACCCGACATCCCAACTCACGAATACCGGGCATCAACCGATGAAATGGCTGAAATCGCTTCTCGTCGCCGGCCTGCTCCAGGCCGCCGCCGTCGCCGTCGCTCCCGTCCAGGCGCAGGCCCAGTCGGACCTCGACCGCATCAAGTCCGAGGGCGTGCTGAAGATCGGGACCGAGGGAACCTATGCGCCCTTCACCTTCCATGACGCCTCCGGCGCGCTGGTCGGATTCGACGTCGAGATCGGCCGCGAGGTGGCCAAGCGCATCGGCGTGAAGGCCGAGTTCCTGGAAGGCAAGTGGGACGGGCTGATCGCCGGCCTGGACGCCCGCCGCTATGACGCCGTCATCAACCAGGTGGGAATCACCGAGGCGCGCAAGGCCAAGTACGACTTCTCCGACCCCTACATCACCAGCCGCGCCGTGCTGATCGTCCGCGGCGACAACGACGCCATCAAGGGCTTCGCCGACCTGAAGGGCAAGAAGTCGGCGCAGTCGCTGACCAGCAACTTCGGCAAGCTGGCCGAGGCGTCGGGCGCCCAGCTCGTCGGCACGGACGGCTTCGACCAGTCGATCCAGCTCGTCCTCAACGGCCGGGCCGACGCGACCGTCAACGACAGCCTGTCCTTCCTCGACTTCAAGAAGCAGAAGCCGAACGCCAACGTGAAGGTGGTGGCGACGCAGGACAAGGCCGACTATTCCGGCATCATCGTCCGCAAGGGCGAGACCGCGCTGGTCGCCGCGATCAATGGCGCGCTGCAGGCCATCAAGGCCGACGGCACCTACAAGGCCATCTCGCAGAAGTATTTCGGCGAGGACGTGTCGAAGTAAGCGGACGGGCTTGCAGCCGTCCGTCGTCATGGCCGGGTCCGGCCCGGCCATGACCGCTCGGCGGCCTGTCGCCCGGCCCGACTCCCCGGAAAACCCCTGTCCCGGACCCGACCCTCACGAGAGGCACCTTTCCCGTGCTGCACTGGCTTACCCTGATGGCGGACTCGTTTCCGTCGCTGCTGTGGGCGGCGCTGGTCTTCACCGTTCCCCTGACGCTGGCCTCCTTCGCGCTCGGCCTGACGGTGGGGCTGGTGACGGCGGTCATCCGCCTGTTCGGCCCGCGGCCGCTGGCGGCCGTCGTCCGCTTCTATGTCTGGATCATCCGCGGCACGCCGCTGCTGGTGCAGCTTTTCCTGATCTTCTACGGCCTGCCGAGCGCCGGCATCGTGCTGGACGCCTTTCCGGCGGCGCTGATCGGCTTCACGCTGAATGTCGGCGCCTACACGTCGGAGATCGTGCGCGCCGCCATCGGCTCGGTGCCGAAGGGCCAGTGGGAGGCCGCCTATTCGATCGGCATGAACTGGAGCCAGGCGATGCGGCGGACCATCCTGCCGCAGGCCGCCCGGGTGGCGGTGCCGCCGCTGTCCAACAGCTTCATCTCGCTGGTCAAGGACACCTCGCTCGCCGCGGCCATCACCGTGCCGGAGCTGTTCCAGGCCGCCCAGCGCATCGTCGCGACCACCTACGAGCCGCTGATCCTCTATGTCGAGGCGGCGCTGATCTATCTCGTGCTGAGTTCCGTCCTCTCGGCCCTGCAGGACCGGCTGGAACGCCGGCTGGGGCGGTACGGCGGCTTCCTGGAGGCCAAGTCGTGATCCGGCTGTCTGACATCGAGAAGCGCTTCGGCGACCTGACCGTCCTGAAAGGCGTCACGCTGACCGTGGCGGAGGGGCGGGTCACCGCCCTGATCGGCCCGTCCGGCGGCGGCAAGAGCACGCTGCTGCGCTGCATCAACCTGCTGGAGATCCCGACCGCCGGCACCGTGCGGATCGGCGAGGAGGAGCTGGCCTTCCATCCCGCCTCCCGGCCCGGCTGGAAGGACATCCAGCGGCTGCGCGGCCAGACCGGCATGGTGTTCCAGAACTTCCAGCTCTTCCCCCACCGCACCGCGGTCGAGAATGTGATGGAGGGGCTGGTCACCGTGCAGAAATGGCCGGCGGCCAGGGCGCGCGAACGGGCGATGGCCCTGCTCGACAAGGTCGGCATGGCCCACAAGGCGGACGCCTGGCCCGCCACCCTGTCCGGCGGCCAGCAGCAGCGCGTCGCCATCGCCCGCGCGCTCGCCCCGTCGCCCCGCGTCCTGCTGTGCGACGAGCCGACCTCCGCCCTCGATCCCGAGCTGTCGGGCGAGGTGGTGGAGGTGCTGGGCAAGCTGGCCGAGGAGGGCACCACCATGGTGATGGCGACGCACGACCTGCGTCTGGCCTCGCGCATCGCGCACGAGGTGGTGTTCCTGGAGGGCGGCGAGGTGGTGGAGACCGGCCCGTCCCGCACGCTGTTCACCCAGCCGGCGCGCGAGCGGACCAAACGCTTCATCGCCACGCTGACCCAGCAGGGCCAGCATGGGGAAGGGGTGTAAGGGGGAAAGGACGGGGCGGGGCCGCCGCCCTCCGGCGGTTCCGCAGCGGATCTCCCATCACGGATCTCCCATAGTCTACGCCGAAGCGTGGCCTGCGCATTGATGCAGGTTAATGCCGCGTTCCCCTCCGCTGCTAGACTGACATCATCACCGCATGTCGGGTGCCCGGGATTTCCCCGCCCATCCGCCTGGAAGACAGGAGGCACACATGCGTCTTCCGTTGCAGATCGTGTTCCGGAACATGGACCCGTCGCCGGCCCTGGACTTCATCATCCGGGAGCAGGCAGGCAAGCTCGAGCGCTTCTGCCAGGACATCATGGGCTGCCGGGTCATCGTCGAATCGCCGCACCGGCATCAGTACAAGGGCAAGCTCTACGAAGTCCGCATCGTCCTCACCGTCCCGCAGGCCGAGCTGGTGACCAGCCGGCAGGGGCCGGAGGATCAGGCCCACGAGGACCCGCGGGTGGCCATCCGCGATGCGTTCGATGCCATGCGCCGCGAGCTGGAGGACTACACCCGGCGTCTTCGCCAGGACGTCAAGGCACATGCTCTGCCGTAACAGCGCGTGAGTGATCCATCCTGAGCGGCACCGGCGGCGGGAGGCGGCTTCCGCCGCCGGTGCCGTTTTCCGGCCGCTTGCCGGCGGACCGGACGGTGCAGCCGCCGCACAAGGACGGCCTGCGGACGATCATCCGCAGGCCGTTGAAAGAAAAGGGCAAGGGCCGGACAGCACGCACTGTGCAGCAAACGGGACCTGCACAATCCGCACAATCCGGCCCCTCTCCCGGTCAGGACCCCGCCATGGCGTCAGTGCTTGTCATGGAAGGTCCGGGAGATGACGTCGAGCTGCTGCTCGCGCGTCAGCTTGATGAAGTTGACGGCATAGCCGGACACCCGGATGGTGAGCTGCGGATAGAGCTCCGGATGGTCCATGGCGTGCAGCAGCGTCTCGCGGTCGAAGACGTTGACGTTGATGTGGTGGCCGCCCTGGGCGAAGTAGCCGTCGAGCAGACCCACCAGATTGTCCACCCGCTCGCCCTCGGTGCGGCCCAGGGCACCCGGCACGATGGTGAAGGTGTAGCTGATGCCGTCCTGCGCGTGCGCGTAGGGCAGCTTCGCCACCGACGCCATCGAGGCCACCGCCCCCTTCCTGTCCCGCCCGTGCATCGGGTTGGCCCCCGGCGCGAAGGGCTGGCCGGCCTTGCGGCCGTCCGGCGTGTTGCCCGTCTTCTTGCCGTACACCACGTTGGAGGTGATGGTCAGCACCGACTGCGTCGGCAGCGCGTTGCGGTAGGTCTTCTGCTTGCGCAGCATCCCCATGAAGGTCTCGACCAGCCAGGTCGCGATGGCGTCCACCCGCTCGTCGTTGTTGCCGAAGGCCGGGTACTCGCCCTCGATCACGAAGTCGGTCGCCAGCCCGCGCTCGTCGCGCACCACCTTCACCGTGGCGTGCCGGATCGCCGACAGGCTGTCCGCCACCACCGACAGGCCGGCGATGCCGCAGGCCATGGTGCGCAGGATGTCGCGGTCGTGCAGCGCCATCTCCAGCCGCTCGTACATGTACTTGTCGTGCATGTAGTGGATGGTGTTGAGCGCGTTCATGTAGGCCTTGGCCAGCCACTCCATCATCGGCACGAAGCGCGCCACCACCGTGTCGTAGTCGAGCACGTCGCCGGTGACCGGCGCGAAGGCCGGGCCGACCTGCTCGCCCGACACCTCGTCGCGCCCGCCGTTGATGGCGTACAACAGCGTCTTGGCCAGGTTGGCGCGGGCGCCGAAGAACTGCATCTGCTTGCCGATGCGCATGGCCGAGACGCAGCAGGCGATGCCGTAGTCGTCGCCCCAGTAGGGCCGCATCAGGTCGTCGCTCTCATACTGCAGCGAGCAGGTCCTGATCGAGGTCTCGGCGCAGAAGGCCTTGAAGCCCTCCGGCAGCTTCTCCGACCACAGCACCGTCAGGTTCGGCTCGGGCGCCGGGCCGAGGTTGTGCAGGGTCTGCAGCATGCGGAAGCTGTTCTTCGTCACCAGCGGCCGGCCGTCCAGCGCCATGCCGCCGATGCACTCGGTCACCCAGGTCGGGTCGCCGGAGAACAGCTGGTCGTATTCCGGCGTGCGCAGGAAGCGGACCATGCGGAGCTTCATGACGAAGTGGTCGATCAGCGCCTGGGCCTCGGCCTCGCACAGCGTGCCCTCGCGCAGGTCGCGCTCGATGTAGACGTCGAGGAAGCTGGAGACGCGGCCCAAGGACATGGCGGCACCGTTGGCCTCCTTGACCGCCGCCAGATAGGCCAGGTAGGTCCACTGCACCGCCTCGCGGGCGTTGGCGGCCGGGCGGGCGACGTCGAAGCCGTAGGACTTGGCCATCTTGACCAAGTCCTTGAGGGCCTTGATCTGCTCGGCCAGCTCCTCGCGCAGGCGCAGGGTATCCTCGTCGAGGCTGTTGAGCTCGAGCGACTTGACCTGGGCCTTCTTGTCCTCGATCAGGAAGTCGGCGCCGTAGAGCGCGAGGCGGCGGTAGTCGCCGATGATGCGGCCGCGGCCGTAGGCGTCGGGCAGCCCGGTGATGACGCCGGACTTGCGGCAGCGCAGGGCCTCCTCGGAGTAGGCGTCGAAGACGCCGTCGTTGTGGGTCTTGCGCAGGGCCGGGAAGACCTCCTCGAGCTTGGGCGAGGGGGTGTAGCCGTAGGCCTCGAGGCCGTTCTTGACCATGCGCCAGCCGCCGAAGGGCAAGATGGCGCGCTTGAGGGGCTTTTCGGTCTGCAGGCCGACGATGAGCTCGAGGTCCTGGTCGATGTAGCCCGGGGCGTGCGAGGTGATCGAGGAGAAGACCTCGGTATCGGCGTCGAGCACGCCGCCTTTGCTCGCCCGCTCCTTCTTCAGGAGCTCCGCCACCTCGTCCCAGAGCTGCTTCGTCTTGCCCGTCGGGCCCGCAACGAAGGCCGCATCACCCTCGTAGGGCGTCACGTTCTGCAGGATGAAGTCGCGGACGTTGACCTCCTGCCGCCAGGTTCCACCGGCGAAGCCGCGCCAGGGGTTGAGGGACGGCGTCTCGGCCAGCGAAGGGACCATCGATTCCGTCAACAGCGTATCCATTGTCTTGACCTTCCGGTTTCAAGGGAGGCCGCCCGCTGGCGGCCCCCCTCCTGGTTCCGAGGAGAACTGCCGGGTCGCTCACTCGGCCGCGGTGGCGGCCACCGTATCGGCCAGGGTGGCCTTGTGGACCTGCAGCAGTTCCTTCCACTTCTTCAGGGCGGCGAAGAGGATGATGAAGCCCAGCGCCAGCATGATGATCGAGATGGCGGCGTTGAAGACGCTGTAGCCCTTGACGCCGGGGTTCAGGTAGACGTTGGCGATCATCCAGTAGCCGGCATAGTTCACCGTGACGAACAGGTAGGCCAGCGGGACCAGGCAGGTCAGCATGTAGGCCCGCTTCTGCGACAGGCGCAGGATGATGGTGGCGCCGATGATCAGGCCGACCGAGGCCATCAGCTGGTTCGACACGCCGAACAGGGCCCAGACCGAGTTGATGTCGCCCGAGGTCAGCAGGTAGCCCCAGGCCACGCAGGCCAGCACGCTCGCACCGATCGAACCGGGGACCCAGTCGAGCCGCTTCAGCGGGGCATAGAGGTCGCCACCCAGGTCCTGGATCAGGTAACGGGCGACGCGGGTGCCGCTGTCCACGGCGGTCAGGATGAACACCGCCTCGAACATCACGACGAACTGGAAGAAGTAGGAGGCGAGGCTGCTGAACCACGGCAGGCGGGTGAAGATCTCGGTCATGCCGACGGCCAGCGTCACGGCGCCGCCGGTGCGGCCGTAGAGGTCGAGGCCGATCTCCTGGCTCAGCCGCGGCAGGTCGACCACCTGCATGCCCAGCGCCTGGAAGGCGGCCGGCGCGGAGTTGATGGCGAAATAGTCGGCCGGGTGCAGGGCGGTGGCGGCGATCAGCGCCATGACGCCGACCACGCATTCCGCCAGCATGCCGCCGAAGGCCACCGGACGGATGTCGCTCCACTTGTCGATCAGCTTGGGCGTGGTGCCCGACCCGATGAAGGCATGGAAGCCGGAGATGGCGCCGCAGGCGATGGTGATCGAGATGAACGGCCACACCGGGCCCTTCAGCACCGGGCCGCCGCCGTAGATGAAGTCGGTCAGGGCCGGGAAGCGGATCTCCGGGTTGATGAAGACGACGCCGATGACGAGCGCGCCGAACACGCCGATCTTCATGAAGCTCGACAGGTAGCCGCGCGGGGTCAGCAGCAGCCACACCGGCAGGGCGGTGGCGAAGAAGGCGTAGATCGGCAGGATCAGCGCCACGGTCTCGGCATGCAGGGTCAGCCAGTTGCCCAGCACGGTGCCCTGGATGTAGGGGCCGGCCACGACCGAGGCGGCGATGGCGGCGACACCGACATAGGTGGCGCCCTTGGAGCTGCCGGTCAGCCGCTCGTAGAGGCCGAGCGCGATGGCGATCGGGATGGTCATGAAGACCGCGAAGGCGCCCCAGGCGTTGCGCTCCAGGGCATGGACGACGACCATCGACAGGCCGGCCATGGTGATCGTGATGATGAACAGCATGGCGAGGCCGGTGCACCAGCCGGCGACGGGACCGAGTTCGGCCTTCGCGACCTCGGACAGGGACTGGCCCTTGTGCTTCATCGAGGCGAAGAGCACGACCGTGTCGTGCACGGCACCGCCGATGACGCAGCCGATCAGCAGCCACAGGAAGCTCGGCAGGTAGCCGAACTGGGCGGCGAGCACGGGACCGACCAGCGGGCCGGCGGCGGCGATCGCCGCGAAATGCTGCCCGGCGGTGACCCACTTCTTGGTGGGAACGTAGTTGCGGCCGTCCTCGAGGATGTGGGACGGGGTGACTTCCGAATCATCGGCACGGAGCACCTTGCGCACGAAGAACACGCCGTAAAAGCGGTAGCAGAGCGCGAGGATGCAGAGTGTCGCGATCACAAAGGTTATTGCGTGATCCATGACAGCTCTCCTTGGAAAGGATCTGCCGCCATTCTAGGAAGCACGCGGTAGGCGGTGGGGCTCGAGTCCGGAGAGCGGCAAAATGCGCTCGCGAGCGGTCGGAAACCGGGAACGAGTGGCGAAGCCCCATGCCCCGCCCTGCCCCCGGCCTCCCCGGCGCGCGCCGCCTCAGGTCTCCGGCTGGGCGCAGCGCCAGCGGCGGACGCTCCAGCTCGGGTGGGTCATCTGCCATTGCACGGCGTTGACGTAACCATTGCGCGTGCAGCTCGCGACATTGGGAAAGCGCTCAATAAAGGCGGGTCGCTCGATCGAGCATCGGTCGGGATCGGACAGCAGGCAGACCACGAGGACAAGCTCAAACATAGTAAAAGCTTTCTGAACGGGTGGAAGAGAGGGCATCGCTGCCGGGCAGTGCTGTCCGTATCGCTCCGGCAATCCCACCCGGAACAGGATAACAGAAGTATGCCGGTCAATTTCACTAAGCAGAAATTCCTTGATCCTCTCGAAGCGACATGAAAGCCGAGCTCAAGCCAGGAAGCATGCCGCACCGCAAACCCATACATGTTGCGCTGCAAATAGAACTTCGCCATTTTCCTGGTTTTTATCAGATACATCGGGAGCACAAAAACATGTACCACCAAATAGCGCCATCGTATCAAACAATATCGATATTCCGCATCCATAATTAGGATAGCGCTCCGGCCGATACTTGACGGGTTCTAACATCCACCATAAGCTCATGTCTCCGATTGGCGCACAGCGACTACCGAACCGAAATCGCGGTATTTGGTGCTGCGAGTGCTGTCTTGCATCCAGTTCCATTGCTTTTGCAGGTAGCGATTCGCGCCAACAATGGGAGGGAGCGCCATGAAAGCCTTGTCACTCTGGTTGCTGGCTTCTGCTGCCGTCTTTGCCGCCGGTTCGGCCGCCGCCAATGAAAGCGTCCTGAAAATCCAGTCGGACCCGAACAACTGGGCCATGCAGCTGGGAAATTATGCCGGCCAGCGCTACAGCCCGCTCAATCAGATCACGGCGGACAACGTCAAGAACCTGCAGGTCGCCTGGAGCTTCTCGACCGGGGTGTTGCGCGGCCATGAGGGCGGACCGATCGTCATCGGCGACGTGATGTACATCCACACGCCTTTCCCGAACAAGGTCTTCGCCCTGGACCTGAACAACCCCGGCCGGGTGATCTGGAAATACGAGTCGGTGCAGGACCCGACCGTCATCCCGGTGATGTGCTGCGACACGGTGAACCGCGGCGTCGCGGTCGCGGACGGCAAGGTCTTCCTGGCCCAGGCTGACAACGTGCTGGTCGCGCTCGACGCGAAGAACGGCAAGGAGCTGTGGAAGGTCAAGAACGGCGACCACACCAAGGGCGAGACGCTGACGGCGGCTCCGGTGGTGGTCAAGGACAAGGTCCTGGTCGGCATCAGCGGCGGCGAGTTCGGCGTGCGCGGCCACCTCACCGCCTATGACACCAACAGCGGCAAGATGGTCTGGCGCGCCTATTCGACCGGACCGGACGCCGACGTGAAGATCGACCCGTCGAAGACGATGATGATGGGCAAGCCCATCGGCGCGAAGGATCTCGGCGTCAGCACATGGCCCGGTGACGAGTGGAAGCGCGGCGGCGGCACCACCTGGGGCTGGTACACCTACGATCCGGAACTGAACCTCGTCTATTACGGAACCGGCAATCCGGGAACCTGGAACCCGGTCCAGCGGGCGGTCGACAAGGATCGCAACAAGAGCGACAACAAGTGGTCGATGACCATCTTCGCCCGCGACCCCGACACCGGCGAGGCGAAATGGGTCTACCAGAAGACGCCGTTCGACGAGTGGGACTTCGACGGCGTCAACGAGAACATCCTGGCCAACATCACGATGAACGGCCAGCAGCGCAAGGTTCTGGTCAACTTCGACCGCAACGGATTCGCCTACACCATCGACCGGGCCACCGGCGAGCTGCTGGTCGCCCAGAAGTACGATCCGACCGTCAACTGGGCGACCGAGGTCGACATGAAGACCGGCCGACCGAAGGTGAACGAGAAGTACAGCACGTTCGCCAACGGAGAGGACACCAACACGACCGGCGTCTGCCCCGCGGCCCTCGGCACCAAGGACCAGCAGCCGGCCTCCTTCTCGCCGGACACCGGGCTGTTCTACGTCCCGACCAACCATATCTGCATGGATTACGAGCCCTTCTCCGTCGCCTATACGGCGGGGCAGGCCTATGTCGGTTCGACCGTCTCGATGTATCCGACGCCGAACTCCCACGGCGGCATGGGCAACTTCATCGCCTGGGACGCGGCGGCCGGCAAGATCGTCTGGTCGCGTCCGGAACGCTTCGCGGTGTGGAGCGGCGCCCTGACCACCAAGGGCGGCGTCGCCTATTACGGGACGCTGGAAGGCTATCTCATCGCCGTCAACATGAAGGACGGCAAGGAGCTGTGGCGCTTCAAGACGCCCTCGGGGATCATCGGCAACATCAACACCTACACCCACAACGGCAAGCAGTACATCGCGGTCCTGTCGGGGGTGGGCGGCTGGGCCGGTATCGGCCTTGCGGCCGGCCTGACGCAGGAGAGCGGCGCCACCGCCTGGCACGAGGCGGTGCATCCCGGCCACCAGCCCGGAACGGTGGCAACGGCCGGCCTGGGTGCCGTCGGCGCGCATGCCTCGCTCGGCGAGTACACCCAGCTCGGCGGGGTGCTGACGGTGTTCCACGTTCCCGACCAGAAGTGAGGCATCCCCCGGCGCCTCCCGCGCATCACCGCCGGGAGGCGCCGGGCCTGCCGGCCATCGAGGACAGCTGATGACGATGACCCTGCGATTTCGCGCGCGCTCGTGCCTGTTGGCGATCGGCCTGGCCGGCGCCGCCGTGATCGGCCCGGCCATGGCCGAGGAGGAACCGCCGATGACCCCGGACGGGGTGCCGACCTACGAGGTGAAAGAGGGCCTTGTCGACCGCGGCACCTACAACGGCTACCGCCGCTTCCACTCGGTCTGCCATACCTGCCATGGCTTCGACGCCAGCGGATCGTCCTTCGCGCCGCCGCTGGTCGATTCCCTCAAGAGACTGAGCTACGACGAGTTCAAGGAGGTCGTCATCAACGGCCGCCAGACCCAGGGCGCCACCGGAGACAAGGTGATGCCGACCTTCGGGCTCGATCCCAACGTGGTGCAGAATCTCGACGACATCTACCGCTACCTGAAGGCCCGCGCCGACGGCGCCCTGCCCGGCGGGCGTCCCAAGCGGTACGGAAGCTGAGGGGCCGGCCGTGACGGCGGCAATCCCGGCGCGCATCGCCGCAGTGCTGGCCGGCGTCGTCCTGACGGCGTCAAGCGGGGCGATCGCCATCGAAGCCAGCGACAGGGAGGCCGTCCGCGTCTGTGCCGACGCCAACCTGCTGCCCTTTTCCAACGAGCGCCTGGAGGGATTCGAGAACGAGATCGCCCGCCTGATCGGCGAGGATCTGCAGCGGCCGGTGACCTATTTCTGGTGGCCGCAGACCATCGGCTTCGTCCGCAACACGCTGCGCGCCCGGCAGTGCGACCTCGTCATGGGAACGGCTTCGGGCGAGGAGCTGATGCAGAACACCAACCCCTACTATCGCACGGTCTACGCGCTGGTCTACCGCAAGGCGTCCGGCCTGACGGCACGGACGCTGGGCGACCCGTCGCTGAAGGAGGCACGGATCGGCATCGTCGAGAAGACGCCGGCGGCGTCGCTGATGCGCCGCTACGGCCTGACGCGGATGGAGCCCTACCAGCTCAACACCGACACGCGGGCGGGCAACCCGGCCCGCGACGCGATCGAGGACGTGGCGAAGGGGCGGACGGACGCGGCGGTGATCTGGGGCCGATCGCCGGCTATTACGCGGCGCAGCAGCAGGAGCCGCTGGTCGTCGTGCCGATGGTGCAGGAACCGGCGGCCGCGCGGCTGCAGTTCGACATCTCCATGGGCATCCGGGCCGACGAACCGGAGTGGAAGCACTGGCTGAACGACTTCATCAAGCGCCGGCAGGCCGACATCGACGCCATCCTGCTGCGCTACCATGTGCCGCTGATCGGCCCCGACGGCACCCTGAAGACGGCGGAGGCGATGGAGCCCGACGGCTACCGGACGGACGGCTACCGCGCCCCCGTTCCCGCCGGCCTGCGCGGCGCCACCACCCTCACCCTGCCCGCGCTGAGGCATCTGATGGAGCGGTCGCCCGGCCTGCGTCTGGTCGATGTCATGCCGGCGCCGCAACGCCCGGCGGACCGCCCGCCGCCCGCCCTCTGGGCACCGCTGCCGCGCCAGAGCCTGCCGGGCGCCGTCTGGCTGCCGAATGTCGGCTACGGCACCCTGTCGAAGGAGCAGGAACGCTATTTCCGCAGCGGGCTGGAGCAGATCACCGGCGGCGACCGCAAGGCCGGGCTGGTGCTGTTCTGCGAGCCGAACTGCTGGATGTCCTGGAACGCGGCCAAGCGGGCCATGGAGTGGGGTTACGGCAATGTCTACTGGTATGCCGACGGCGTGTCGCGCTGGCAGGAGGCGGGATATCCGGTGGCGCCGGTGACCCCCGTCGCGACCGGAACGACGAACTGACGGCGGATCAGTCGAGATGGGCGCCGATGGCGCGGGCAAGGCGCCCGACCCGCTGCTCCATCCGGACCGGCTGGTCGCACAGCGCGGACTGGTAGCGCCGCCGCTCATCCAGGACCCGCCGCTGCCACGAGATCTCCCGGGCCAGCGACTCCGCCTCCGGCGACCGGGGCGGCAGCGATTGCATGCGCGTCAGCTCCTCGCCGATGCGGTCGAGCATGGCGCGCTGCTGGCGCGTATACCGCTGAATGGCGGAGATCGCCTCGCTGCGCTGCCGGTTCAGCGTGTCGAACACGCCTGCGAAGAGGATGGTCAGCACGGCGTTCCTGTCGGGCCCCAGCGATCCGGCATAGCGGTCGATGGCCTCCTCCGCCGCCTCGACGTCGACGGAGCCGTCGACCGCCTGCCGCAGGACAGGCTCCAGGCCCGCGACGTCGCGCCAGGCGCCTTCCTTCCCCCCGATCGGGTCGCCGGCCCAGATTTGCGCGGGCGACAGGGCCGGCACCAGGATCTGCTGGCATGGCCAGTCGGATGCCGGCTCCGCCGCCGTCGCGGGAAGCGACGGAACGGACAGCAGCGCGAGCAGAAACGGAATGGACAGGGCCCTGCGGTTCGCCATGGGGGAATTGTGCGGACGGCGGCCGGGTCCTGACTAGAATCTCTTTCGGATAGGACCAGGCCGATGACCTCCATCGCATCCGCGTGTCTGCTGGCGGCCCTGCTCGCGATCCCCGCCGGCGCCCGGGCGGAGGAGCGGCCGGCCCGGCTGCTGCTGTTCGACGTCGAGCTTCTCGACAGCAGCGGCGAAGGGGAGCACCCCGACCATGCCGGCCGGCTGAAGCGCGTGACCGACCTGATGCGGACGGAGTTGGAGTCCTCCGGACGCTACAGCGTCATGCCGGCCGGGCAGTCCGGGGCCGCCGACGCGCCGCCCCCCTCCGTCGCCGCCTGCAGCGGCTGCGAACTCGATCTCGGCCGCCGGGCCGGGGCGGCGGTGGTCGCGACGGGGGTGATCCGCAAGGTCAGCAGCCTGATCCTCAGCATCGACATCACCTTGCGGAACGTCGAGGACGGCAGCGTCGTCGCCCGCGGTGTCGCCGACATCCGCGGGGACAACGAGCGGTCCTGGCGGCGCGGCGTCGACTGGCTGCTGCGCCATCGCATCCTGGCCCCCTCCCGCTGAGGTGGCAGGGAGCCAGCGGGCCGCCTACTGGCCGGTGCCCTGGCGGGGCTGCTGCGGGGACTCGGTCGAACCGCTGCCGCCCTGGCTGACGGAGCCGCCGCCGATGGTGCCCTGGCGCTGCCCGGCCAGCGAGTTGTCCGGCAAGCTGCCGGTGGGCGACGCCGTGGAGCCGCTCTGTCCGGAGGCCGGCCCCTGCTCGCCCTGCCGGGCCTCGCCGCCGTCGATGGTGCCCTGCCGCTGTCCGGCCAGGGAATTGTCCGGCAGGGTACCGGTGGTGGCGCCCGATCCCCGGGTGCTTCCCTGGGTGCCGGTACCGCCGGACGCCGGGGATTGGGCGATTGCCGGGACTGCCGCCAAGCCCGCCGCCAAGCCCAGTGCGGCGGCCAGCATGGACGCGATGGATGCGTTGCGCAAATCCCTCATGGGACGTTCCCTCCGGATTGGTGATGGGAGGCCCGCTCTTCGTCCGGGCCCCGTCGATACAGTCAACATCCGGATCGTCCGTTGATCCCGGTGCCGGTCAGGCGCCGCCCTGCCCGGCCGGACCGCCGCGCCGCGCCCAGAAGCCGCGGCCGGGGTCGTAGGCGAGGATGGCGCCGCCGAGGAACAGCAGGAGCGATCCTGCCACGGCCAGCAGGGCCGTGCGGTCGAAGCCGAGATAGAGCGCGAAGCGGATCAGCTCCACCGCATGGGTGAAGGGATTGGCCTCCGCCACGCGGGCCAGGGTCGGGCTTCCCTCGCGGATGCGCCAGAGCGGATAGAGGGCGGTGGAGGCGAAGAACATCGGGAAGATCACGAAATTCATCACGCCCGCGAAATTCTCAAGCTGCCTGACGAAGGAGGAGAGCAGCAAGCCCAGCGCCCCCAGCATCAGTCCGCCGAGCAGCAGCGCCGGGAACACCGCGAGATAGCCGAGCGGCGGCGGGCGGACGTCCCAGAACCAGGCCACGGCCAGGAAGACGTAGGCCTGCACGACCGACACCAGAACCCCGGCAAGCAGCTTGCACAGCAGCAGGTACCAGCGCGGCAGCGGGCTGACCAGCAGCGTCTTCATGCTGCCCGTCTCGCGGTCGTAGACCATGGAGAGGGAGCTTTGCATGCCGTTGAAGAGCTGGATCATGCCGACCAGCCCGGGCACGACATACTCCTCGTACAGGATGTAGGTCTCGTAGGGCGGGATGATCGACAGGCCCAGCACCGCCCGGAACCCCACCGCGAAGATGGCGAGCCAGACCAGCGGCCGGACCAGGGCGGCGAAGAACCGCTCCCGCTGATGGACGAAGCGCAGCCCCTCGCGCACCACGATGCTGCACAGGCAGCGCCAGTAGAGGCTCGCGGTCATCGCACCCTCCCCATTCCGGTCAGGCGTGCGAAGGACTCGTCGAGCGTGGCGGCCCCGGCGGCGGCGCAGACCTCCTCCATCAGCCCGGACGCCAGCACCCGGCCGCGGTGCAGCACGATCACGCCATCCCTCGGCAGCGCCTCGTCGATCAGGTGGGTGGCCCACAGCACGGCAAGGCCGCGGTCGCGGCAGAGTCCGTGCACATGGCCGAGGACGAGGCGGCGAAGCTCGACGTCGAGCCCGACGGTCGGCTCGTCGAGCAGCAACAGGCCGGGACGGTGCAGCAGCGCGCGGGCGATCTCGACCCGCCGGCGCTGGCCGCCGGAGAGCGTCCGCACCCGCTCGCCGGCCCGGTCGGACAGGCCGATGCGGGAAAGCTCCTCGCCCGCCCGCTCCTCGATCACGGCGCGCGGCAGGCCATGCAGCCCGCCGTGATAGCGCAGGTTCTGCATCACCGTCAGGTCGGGGTCAAGGGTCGGCTGCTGGAAGACGACACCCATGCGTGCCAGCGCCTGGGACGGCTGGCGGCGCATGTCGAACCCGAATACCCGTATGCTGCCGGACCGGTTGTTGTAGAGCCGCGTGATGAGGGAGAAGAGCGTGGTCTTGCCGGCCCCGTTCAACCCCAGGAGGACGGCGAAGCGGCCGGCCGGGATGGCGAAGGAGACGCCGTCCAGCGCCTTGCGGCGGCCGAAGCTGTGGCTCACGTCCTCCACCGACAGGACCGGTGCGGCGACCGCTTCCGGGCCGGCCATGGTCCTGCCCGTGCCGCCGTCCGTCACGGCTTGACGATCACGCCCCACGGCGCGCCGCCGACCGCGACGGACTTGACGACGCGGCCCCGCTCCATGTCGAGAACGGAAACGTCGTTGCTGACGCCGTTGGTGGTGTAGAGCCGCTTCTCGTCCGGCGAGAGGGCCAGGTTCCAGACCCGCTGCCCGACCAGATGGTAGCGCTTGACCTCATAGGTCTCGGCATCGATCTCGGCCACGCGGTTGGCGGGGCCGAGGGCGACGAAGGCCCGCTTGCCGTCGCCGGTCATCTGGATGCCGACCGGCTGGATCGCCTCGCGCGGGACACCCTGGATGGCGAAGCTGATCTTGTGGACGACCTTGTGGACCGAGGGATCGATGATGCTGACCGTGCCGCCGACCTCGGCCGATACCCAGACATGGCGCCCGTCGGGTGTGAAGCGGGCGACGCGGGGGCGCGCATCCACCAGCACGTTGTCGACGATCCGGTGGCTCGACGTGTCGATGAAGTGGGCCATGTTGGTGGTTTCCGAGGTGTTGACCAGGATCCTGCCGTCCGGGCTGATCCCCATTCCCTCCGGCTCCACCCCCACCTGGATCTCGCCGACGATCTTCCGGGTCTCGGTGTCGACCACGGAGACCTTGTTGTCGTCCTCGTTCGCGACGTAGAGCAGACGTCCGGCCGGCTCCAGGACGAACAGCTCCGGGTCGGGGCCGGAGGGCAGCCGGTCCACCACCTTGCGGCTTGCCACGTCGATCACGTCGATCCGGTTGTCGTCGCCGACGCAGACGTAGATGCGCGTCATGTCCTTGTTGAAGGTGATGCCGCGCGGCCGCCGGCCGACCTTGATCGTGGCGACGGTCTGCAGCTTCTCCCCGTCGAGGACCGAGATGCTGTTGCTGCGTTCATTGGAGACGAAGACGGTCTCCGCCTCCACCGGCAGGGCCAGGCTCAGCCCGAGCAGCGCCAGGACGGCGCCCTTCATCATCGGCATGCGGTCTTTCCTCCCTGGCGCCGGCCCGGCCGCCGGCGGGTCTGGTCTCATCGGTTGCGGCAGCGGCTTTCCGGCCGGTCGTCGCCGAGCGTGTCGAGCTCCGAGAACTGATGCAGGAACCCCGGCTGGGGCGAGACCGAGATCAGCGTCCGCGGACCGGCCAGCAGGACCGGCTGCCGCAGTTGCCCGTCCCAGTCGCGAAAGCTGAGGCCCTGGCCCTTGAAGGCCGGCAGCGAGAAATCCGGCCCGCGGATGAAGGCGGCCAGCGCCGCCGGATCGGCGGACCGGGTGCGGGTCGCCGCCTCCCCCACCGCGCGGACGGCGATCCAGGCGGTATAGTCGCGCGGACGCATCCAGCGGTTCGCCTGCCGCTCGAACCGGCTGTGGAGCTGGGTCGCCCCCATTGCTCGTGGACGCGGGACCAGGAGGCCGGGACAAGCCCATGGGTGCCGGCGACCGGCCGCGGCAGCCAGGTCCGGTAGGCGAGATACTCGCCGAAGACGTCCGCCTCGTCGGCCACGATCAGCACGTCGTAGTCGCGCCCCTGGGTGAAGGGCGGGATCTCCGTCTGCAGGGTGACGTGGCCGGTATCGGTGCGGCGGTTGGCATCCTCGAAGGTCCAGCCCTTCTCCTCGACGATGCGGGCGCCGTAGCGCTTGGCGGCCCGGCGCATCGCCTCGGCGTAGCCGGCATCCTCGGGCGCGCGGCCGACGACCAGCATCCAGGTCGACCAGCGCCGCAGCGCCAGATACTGCGCCAGCGCATCCGCCAGCATCCGCCGGCTGGGCGCCACATGCAGGAGGTTGGCGCGGCACTGCTCGTTGCGCAGGGCGTCGTCGGGGGCGCGGGTGTTGAAGACCAGCATGTCCGTCGCCTCCGGCACCGCGGCGGCGGCGAGCAGCGCATCGGCCCGCAGGTCGGCGACGAGCAGGCGGATGCCCTGGCCGGACAGGTCGCGCACCGCCTGCTCCACGCTGCCGTCCATCGGCACGGTGACCTCGACCAGTTCGAAGCGCTGGTTGGTGAAGCGGCCGGTCGTGTCGTTGTCGGCGATGCCGAGGCGGGCGCCCTGCACCCCCTCGTCCTCCACCACCGGCTCCAGGAAGGTCAGGGGGATGTGCGGCTCCTCCTCCCGGGTCAGGTAGCCGATGCGGACCACCTGCGGATCCTGCGCGACGGCTTGCGCGACGGCGGGACCGGCGGCGGGACCGGCAGCCGGCAGGGCCAGCACGAGTAGAAGCCGGCGGAGGAGCGCCGTCATGTCCCCCCCTCCAGCGTCGCCGCATGGTCGCGCCGCAGCGCCGACCACAGGGCCTCCACCCGGGCCTCGTCCGCCCGCTCGGCGGCGGTGAGGGGGATCGGCAGGTCCAGCAGCAGCCGGGTCGGCGGGCGCGAGAGGAACAGGATGCGGTCGGCGAGCGTGATCGCCTCGCGCAGGTCGTGGGTGACGAACAGGACCGTGGTCGGATGGGCCTGCAGGATGCGGGTCAGCAGCTGCCGCAGGTGGCGGGCGGTCGGCTCGTCGAGCGAGACGAAGGGTTCGTCCATCAGCAGCAGGTCCGGCTCCACCGCGAAGGCGCGGGCGAGCGCGACGCGGCGGCTCATCCCGCCGGACAGCCGGGACGGGTAGACGCCGCCCTGCCCGTCCAGCCCGACCTCGCGCAGCCAGCGGGCGACGCGCTCCTCGCGGTCCGGGACACCGTGCAGGACGAGCGACAGGTTCTCCGCCACCGTCCGCCAGGGAAGCAGGCGCGGGGTCTGGAAGACATAGCCCAGCACCGGCTCGCGCCCCGCAGCCCCCGGCAGGCGGACGCTGCCCTGATAGGCGCGGTCCAGACCGGCGACGATGTTCAGGAGCGTGGTCTTGCCGCAGCCGGACGGCCCGACGATGGCGTGGACGCCGCCGGCCGGCAGCGTCAGGCGGAAATTCTCGAACACCGCATGGCCGGCGGCACCGTCGCGGTCACGGGCCGGGTAGCGCTTCGACCGGATGTCGAGCGACAGCACCTCCGCCCCCGCCGCCGGGCATCGGCCGGCTCGCGTCCTGTCCAGCTCGTCCAGGGGCAGGTCCATGGCAGGTCCGGTCGTCACGCGGTCTTCCTCCGGCTGGCGCCGGTGGCCCGGCGTCGCCACCCCTGGTGGCGCCCACCAGAGTGGCATTTGTTTGCCCCGCGAACCATCTTCCCGAAAGGATACCCCTTTCCGGCTGAGCCTCGGCCGGGAGAAGCCCGCTCAGCGCCGCCAGCGCGCGAGGCGGCGGTCGAGCGGCTGGAGGACCGCCGCTTCGATCGCCATCACCAGCGCGATGAAGACGAAGGTGTAGGCCAGGATGGCGGTGACGTCGAAGAGCTGGAAATAGAGGTTGATCTGGAAGCCGACGCCGTTGCTCCGCCCCAGCAGCTCCACCACCAGCACGATCTTCCAGATCAGCGCCAGCCCCGACCGCGCCGCGGCCAGGAAGTAGGGGGCGAGCTGCGGCAGGACGACATGGCGGGCCGTGCGCAGCGGTCCCAGCCGGTAGACCTGGGCCACGTCGAGGAAATCCCGGTCGAGGGCGCGCGCCCCTTCGCGCAGGATGACCGCCACGTTGGGGATCTTGTTGATGGAGACCGCCAGCACGGCCGCCGCCTCCCCCATGCCGAACCAGACGTAGCAGAGGATGATGACGACCAGCGCCGGCAGGTTCAGGAACAGCACCAGCCAGCCGTCGAACAGCCGGTCCAGCAGGGCCAACCGGCCGAGCGCGATGCCGATGGCGGCCCCGATCAGCATGGAGACGGCGAAGCTCGCCGCCACCCGGCCCAGCGTCATGGCGAGGTGGAAGGGCAGCTCGCCGCTCGCCACCCCGCGCAGCACGGCCTCCAGCACCTCCGGCGGGGCGGGCAGCAGGCGGCTTGCCGCGGCGCTCGCCGCAACCTGCCAGACCGCCAGCAGGAGCAGCAGGGACAGCCCGCGCTGCGCCGACTTCACCAGGATCGCCGGCATCACGGCGATGGCGCCGCCGCAGCGGGGACCGCCGGAATGGACAGGCCGGGCCAGAAGGTGCCCTCCGCCAGCCGCCCTTCCCGCCCGACGAGGTCGGGACCGCCGAGCCCGGCTATGAGGGCGAACAGGCTGGCCGCGGCGGCCTTCTCGCCCTCCCCCCAACGGGTGGGGATGCCGGCGCGGTAGCCCTGGCGCAGCGCCGTGAAGGTCGCCTCGTCCTCCGCCCGGACCAGCGGGCGCAGCGCCTCCCACTCCGCATCGGAGGTCCGCAGGATCTCCTTGGCCTTCAGGCCCGCCGCGAAGAAGGCGGCGACGGCGTCGGCATGACCGCGGCCCCAGTCCTCGCGGAAGACATAGCCGAGCGCCGGCGTCTCCCCCGGCACGCCGAGACGGGCCGCCACATCCTGGATGTCGAGCAGGCGGCGATGCCCCTGCGCGTCGAGACGGGCGGCGAACTGCCAGTAGGTCAGCACGGCGTCGAGCTGGCCCGCCGTCATCTGCTGGTTCAGCAGAGGGGGGGCCGCGAAGACCGGCTGGGCCTCCCGGGCCGGATCGAAGCCGAACTCCCGGATCGCCAGCGCCCGCAGCAGAAGCCAGTTCTTGTCGAGCGGCCCGCCGGCGACGCCGATCCGCCGGCCGCGCAGGTCGGCGAGCGAGGCGAGCGGCGACTCCCGCCCGACCATCACCGACCCGACCGACGCCGAGAAGGGGATGAAGCTGAGCAGGGCGCCGTCGCTGCGCTGGCGGCTGGTCCAGATCCAGTCGCTGACGATCATGTCCACGCTGCCGCCCATCAGGGCGATCTTGCCAGCCTCGGTGTTGGCGAGGTCGACCAGCTTCAGCTCCAGCCCCGCCGCCTTGTCGAGCCCGTGGCGCCGGATGGTGTCGATCTCCCAGCTCACCGTGCCGAACTTGGCGAGGCCAAGCGTGACCGTCCTTCCCTCGGCCGCCCGGCCGGCTGCCGGCCAGACGATGGCCAGCGCCAGGACGGCAGCCCACATCCACCTTCGAACCATCGGCGTCCTTCCCGTGCAGCAGAGCCCGTCGAGGGGCTTTCGTCTTTGTTTTCATCAGCCTGGCGGAAGGGCCGGACGCCGGTGCGCCGCTCTTCCGGCATACCCCCACCGCCCGCCCCGTGCAGGAGCCGGCGGCCGGGCGGTTTGTGCGGAAAAACCGGGGATGCTGCGTCGCAGAAATACTTCCGACGCGTTGCGCCCGATTTCTTCCCGAAGATATCATCGACGATGCCGTGGAAGAATCGAATTGTACTATCGATCAAGACCTGCGGCCTCCTCTGGTCCGCCGCGCTGACGGCCGGTGCGGGGCTGCCGGCAGCGGCGTTCGCCGCCGCGCTCGCGGTGGAGGAGGTGGCGCCCGGCGTCTTCGTCCATGCCGGCCTGCATGAGGAGGCGGACGGCGGCAACCAGGGCGACATCGCCAACTGCGGCTTCATCGTCGGGGCGGAGGCGGTGGCGGTGATCGACAGCGGCGGCGGCCCGGCGGTCGGGGAGCGGCTGCGCGAGGCGATCCGCCGGCACACCGACCGGCCGATCCGCTACGTCATCACCACCCACATGCATCCGGACCATCTGTTCGGCAACGCCGCCTTCCTGACGGACGAGCCGGTCTTCCTGGCTCACCGCAACCTCGAGGCGGCGCTGATGGCGCGCGCCGACCATTATGGTCGCCGCTTCGCGGAGGCGACGGGGACGGCGGTGGAGGTCGTGCCGCCGACGCAGGCCGTGGCCGGCCGGATGGAGATCGACCTGGGCGGCCGCGTCCTGGAGCTGGTGGCGCACCCGCCGGCCCACACCGACAACGACCTGACGGTGTTCGATCGGCGGACGGCAACGCTGTGGGCCGGCGACCTCATCTTCATGGAGCGGGCCCCGGCCATCGACGGCAGCGTGCTCGGCTGGCTGAAGGTGCTGAGGACGCTGACGGCGGTGCCGGCGGCGCGGGTGGTGCCGGGCCACGGCCCGGCCGCCGCGCCCTGGCCGGAGGCGGCGTCGGATCTGCAGGGCTATCTCGGCCGGCTGGTCGCCGGGATCCGCGAGGTGCAGAAGGCCGGCGGCACGATCCGGCAGGCGATCGACCGGGTCGGCACCGAGGAGCGGCCGAAGTGGCGGCTGTTCGACGACTACCACCCCCGCAACGTGACGGCGGCGTTCGCCGAACTGGAATGGGCCGAACCGGAGTAGAGCGGAAGGAGACGGACATGGCGAAGCGGTCTGGCGTCGGGGTGGCCCTGCTGCTCCTTCTCTGCGGCGGCGCTGCCGGAGCGGCGGCGGCGAGCCCGGAGGAGGAGCGGTGGGAGCTGCTGCACGACATGTATTATTCCGGCCGGACGGTCGAGGAGGCCGGGCCGGTGCTGACCATCGAGGCGCCGAAGCGGGCGGGCGACGCGGCGCTGGTGCCGGTCCGCGTCGCCAGCAGCCCGGAGGGCGGCGTGCAGGTGACGGCGCTGCACCTGATCATCGACAACAACCCGATCCCGCGCGCCGCCGTCTTCCGCTTCCCGGACAGCGGGCCGCACGCCATCGAGACGCGGGTGCGGGTCGATGCCTACACCAACGTCACGGCCATCGCGGAGACGGCGGACGGACGGCTGCTGAAGACGACCCGCTTCGTCAAGGCGGCCGGCGGCTGCTCGGCACCGGCCCTGAAGAACGCCGAGGCGGCGCTCGGCCGGCTCGGCCGGATGAAGCTGAACCTGCCCGAGGCCATGACCGCCGGCCAGCCGGTGACGGCGCAGCTCCTGATCAGCCATCCCAACTACACCGGGATGCAGTTCGATCAGGTGAACCGCTACGTCATCCCCGCCCACTACGTGAAGTCGATCGCCATCCGCTACAACGGAGCGCCGGTGCTGGAGGTGGAGTCCGACATCTCGCTGAGCGAAGACCCCAGCATCCACTTCACCCTGGTGCCGGAGAAGAGCGGCACGCTGGAGGTGACGGCGGAGGACACCAAGGGCGCGGTCTTCCGGCAGAGCTGGCCGGTCCACGCCGCATCCGGGTCCTGAGCGTCAGAAGCACTTGAGGTCGGCGGCGACCTGGATCTGCCGGAACTCCTCCTGCAGGTCCTTGAGCCAGGCCGCGCCGCGCATGACGGAGGCGCGCTCCCCCGGCATGTCCTGCATCACGCGCGCCGTCTCCACCGCCACATACTTGTCGTAGGGCAGGTGGCCGGCGATCTCGTCGATGCTGCAGGCGCATTTGCGCATCATCTCCTGGGTCTGGCCGTTGGCGGCCATGCAGCCCAGCACATAGTCGACGCGCGCGGTGGTCGGGTAGCCGTCCTCGGCCCGGGCCGGACCGATGCCGGCCAGCAGAGCCGCGATGAAGACCGCTGATCTCGTCATGTCGTCCGTCCGAACAGTTTGCCGGAGGCTTCGCGACCATCCTGCGGCAGGCGGCCGGACCGGCTCAAGCACCCTTTCGGAGCGGGGGTGGCCTATCCGATGCCCAGCCGTTCCTTCAGCGGCCCGAGGAAACGGCGGCTGACCGGGATGGTCTGGCCGGCCACCGTCAGGATCTCCGCCAGCCCGTTGTCGATCAGCCGGATCTCGCGGATGCGGTCCGGATTGACGAGGTACTGGCGGTGGCAGCGGAAGAGCGGGGTCTTTTCCTGCAGCGTGTGCAGGGTCAGCTCGGTGAAGCGCTCCTCCCCGTCGGGACCGACGACGAAGACCCCGCTGGCCCTGGAGACGACGTATTCCACCTCCTCCAGCTTCAGCAACGAGATGCGGTTGTGGCCGGAACAGGGGATCTGGCGCAGCGGCCCCGCCTGCTTCAGCACGCCCAGATCCTGGGGCGCCCGCTCGCGCCGCAGCCGCTGCAGGGTCTTGGCCAGCCGCGCCGGATCCACCGGCTTCAGCAGATAGTCGAAGGCGTGTTCCTCGAAGGCCTGGACGGCATATTCGTCATGCGCGGTCAGGAAGACGATGCGCGGCATGCGGTCGGGGTCGAGCATGCCCAGCATCTCCAGCCCGCTGACCCGCGGCATCTGGATGTCGAGAAACACCACGTCGGGCGACTGGCGGTTGATGGCGCCGATCGCCTCGATGGCATTGCCGCATTCGCCCATGACGTGGAGGTCGGTGGACTCGGCCAGCAGGCGGCGCAGCTCGTCCCGCGCCAGGGGTTCGTCGTCGACGATCAGGACATTCATCATTCGGCAGCCTCCGTCACGGCGGCAGCCTCCGGCTTGGACGGTTCGGCGGGGGCGGGGATGGTGAGCGGCACGCGCAGCGTCACGCGGGTCGAGCGGTCGGGCACGCAGGCGACGTCGACCCCGTAGCGCTCGCCGTAGCGGTTCCGCACCCGGCGGTCCACGATGGTCATGCCGAGCCCGTCGCCGCCCGGACGCTCTTCATAAAGGCCGGCATTGTCCTCGACCGACAGCAGGAGGTCGCCCCCGGCGCGCCTGGCCAGGATGCGCAGGTGGCCGTGGTCGATGAGCTGCGAGGTGCCGTGCTTGATGGCGTTCTCCACCAGCGGCTGGAGGGAGAAGGCCGGCAGCCGCGCCTGCCGCAGCTCGTCCGGCACGTCGATGTCGACGGTCAGGCGGCCGGTGAAGCGGGCGAGCTCGATCTGCAGATAGGCGTTCACATGCTCGATCTCGTCACCGAGCGAGGAGTCCTCGCTCGGCCGTTTCAGGTTCTTGCGGAAGAAGGTCGAGAGGCTCTGGACGAGCTGGCGGGCGCGCTCCGGGTCGATGCGGATCACCGCGGAGATGGTGTTCAGCGCGTTGAACAGGAAGTGCGGGTTGACCTGGGCGTGCAGCAGCTTGATCTCCGACTGCGCCAGCAGCGCCTTCTGGCGTTCGTAGCGGCCGGCGAGGATCTGGCTGGACAGCAGGCGGGCGATGCCTTCGCCGAGCGTGCGGTTGATGGTCGAGAAGATCTTGGTCTTGGGCTCGTAGAGCTTGATGGCACCGATCACCCGGTCGTCCTCGCCGACCAGCGGGATGACGAGCGAGGCGCCGAGCCGGCAGTGCGGGCTGATCGAGCACTGGTAGGCCACCTCGTTGCCGTCGGCATAGATGACCTGGTTGTTGGCGATGGCCTGCTGCGTCTGGCGCGAGGTGATCGGGGTGCCCGGCAGATGATGGTCGTCGCCGACGCCGATGAAGGCCAGCAGCTTCTCCCGGTCGGTGATGGCGACCGCGCCGACGCCCGTCTCCTCGTAGATGATGCGGGCGACCTTCATGCTGTTTTCCTGGTTGAAGCCCTGGCGCAGCACGCCGTCCGCCCGGGCGGCGATCTTCAGCGCCTTGGCCGAGAAGGCGCTCGACTGCTTCTCGATCAGCGCCCGGCGGTCGAGCAGGATCAGCATGAACAGCGCCGCGCCGATGGAGTTGGCGGTCATCATCGGCAGCGACACCACCTCCACCAGATGGACCGCCGCCGGGAAGGGCCGGGCGACCAGCAGGATGATCAGCATCTGGATCACCTCGGCGGCCAGCGTCACGACGCCGACCCGCACCGGATCGAACAGGGCGTCGATGCGGCGGCGGCGCATGAAGTGCCGGTGGACCAGCCCGCCGATCAGCCCCTCCACCACCGTGGAGATGGCGCAGGCGACCGCCGACATGCCGCCGAGCGAGTAGCGGTGCAGCCCGCCGGTCAGCCCGACCGACACGCCGACCGACGGCCCGCCGAGGATGCCGCCGAGCACCGCCCCGATGGCGCGGGTGTTGGCGATGGAATCGTCGATCTGCAGCCCGAAGTAGGTGCCCATGATGCAGAACATCGAGAAGATCAGGTAGCAGGCCAGCTTGTGGGGCCAGCGCACCGTGACGTGCATCAGCGGCAGGAACAGCGGCGTCCGGCTGAGCAGATAGGCGATCACCAGATAGACGCACATCTGCTGCAGCAGGGAGAGGATCAGGCTGACGGGTACTGCGGACATGGAAAAGCCCCCCGCGGGCACCGGGTCGCGAGCCCCTGCCCGGCGGTGCTGACGAAGATGTGTAGAGGCTAAGCTGTTCCGCGGTCCGGGGAATTGATCCCCATCAATTCCGCCGGCGATCGCACCCGCCGCCCTGCCCCCCGCAGACGCCCCGTCCTGCAGGCGGCCCCCGGTGCGTCACTGTGACGATTGGGCAGCGCGTTTCCGGCGCACAATCGGTCGACAGGGTGTTTTCCCTTTCCGGACAAAGGCTTGCACCTGAGTGACGGAAAAGCCGTTGTGCATGGGTTGCACAAGGCGCCGGCGCCGGACGCAGTCCGGGTGCCGGCGGCCGCAATTCTAGCGGAGGCCGCCGGCAGCGGCAACGAAGGGCTGCAACGGGGACCGCGGGCGGCGGCGGGGGGACTATTTCCCTTTCCGCGGCCGGTCAGGAGGCGCGGACCCTGGCGATGAAGGTGGCGACCTCGCTGCGCAGATGCTCGGCCTCGCGCGACAGGCTGGAGGCGGCGCCGAGCACCTGGCTGGCCGCGGCCCCGGTCTCCGACGCCGCCTGGTTGACGCCGGTGATGTTGGTCGAGACCTCGGTCGTGCCGGTCGCCGCCTGCTGGACGTTGGCGGCGATGTCGGCGGTCGCGGCGTTCTGCTGCTCCACCGCCGAGGCGATGGTGGTGGCGATCTCGTTCACCTGCCCGATGGTGCGGCCGATGCTCTCGATCGCCTGCTGGGCGCCGGTGGTGGCCGCCTGGATCTCCTGCACCTTGGCCTGGATCTCCTCGGTGGCGCGGCCGGTCTGGGCGGCGAGGCTCTTGACCTCGCTCGCCACGACGGCGAAGCCCTTGCCCGCTTCGCCGGCCCGCGCCGCCTCGATGGTGGCGTTCAGCGCCAGCAGGTTGGTCTGGCTGGCGATGTCGTTGATGAGCTGCACCACCTCCCCGATCTGCTGGGCGGCCTCCACCAGCCCGTCGATGGTCGTGGTGGTGCGCATCGCCTCCTCCACCGCCTGGGCGGAGATCCGGGTCGAGGTGGTGACCTGGCGGCTGATCTCGCCGATGGAGCTGGTCAGCTCCTCGGTGGCGGCGGCGACGGTCTGGACGTTGCCGGACGCCTGTTCCGACGCGGCGGTGACGGCGCGGGCCTGCTGGCTGGTCTGCTCGGCCGTGGCGGACATGGTGCTGGCGGCCTGCTGCATCTCCGTCGCGGCGGAGGCGACCATCTCCACCACGCCCTTGATGCTGGCCTCGAACTGGTCGGCGAGCGCCACCACGGCGGCGCGGCGGTCCTGTTCCGCCCGCTCCTGGGCGGCGGCATGCTCGGCCTCCAGCCGGCGCATCTCCTGCGAGTTGGTCTTGAACACCGCGACCGCGCGGGCCATGCGGCCGATCTCGTCGCGGCGGGCGGTGCCGGGGATGTCCACGGCGAGGTCGCCGGTGGCCAGCGCCTCCATCTGCGTCTCCAGCTCCGCCAGGGGGCGGGTGAAGCTGCGCGCGGTGGCCCAGGCGACCAGCAGAGAGACCAGCAGGATACCGCCGATGACGAGCCCGAGGCTGGTCAGCTCCTGCCGGAAGCGCGCGTCGATGTCGTCGACATAGACGCCGGTGCCGATGATGAAGCCCCAGGGCTCGAAGCCGCGGACGTAGCTGATCTTGGGCAGGGGCGCGGTCTGGCCGGGGCGGGGGAAGGCGTAGTCGACGCGCCCTTCCCCGGCGCTCTGGACCAGCCTGATGAACTCCTTGACGATGTAGACGCCGTTGGGGTCGCGGGTGCCGCTGCGGTCGGTGCCGTCCTGCGCGGGGTCGGCGGCCACGACGGCGTAGCCGCGCATGTCGTAGACGAAGACATATTCCTTGCCCCCGTCATAGCGCATGGCCCGCACCCGGTCGCGGAAGCGCGCGATCGCCTCCTCCTTCGGCAGCTTGCCCGACCGCACGTCGCGCTCGAAGGAGTTGGCCATGTCGTGGGCCACCTCGACGATGGCGCGGATCTTGTCGACGCGGTCGCTGAACATCAGATCGCGCAGGCTGTGGAGCCCGATCCCGCCGACCACCGCCAGCGCCAGCGCCATGAAGCCGACGATCGCCACCAGCTTGGCCGCGATGCCGCGCGGCCAGGAAAACAGCGTCCTTCCCATAGCATTCCCCCCTTGCCGGTTCCCCGGACAGCCTGTTGCCCGCCCAAGCCATCCAGGCCTCATTAAGACCGGTGAAAAATATTAGAGATAAAACCGTTTCCGCAAGCTGTTTGTACAGTGTCGAAACTGACACCGGCAAGGTAAACGGTGCGTTAATATTTGTATACGTATGCCTGTTGCCGTCCAATCCATCCTCTGCTTTTGCGAGCAACCATCAGCGACGGGACGGGGCGGGCCGCTCTTGGTGGGTGAAACCACGCAGGAGGCCCCGCGAAGGCCTCCGCGGCGGGGCGAAAGCCAGCAAAACCGCGGTCGCGGCGGCGGCACGTCGTGGTTTCACACACCTTGGCCCGGTCGGCCTGCGGCGACTGGCAACGACGGCGCGTCAGGCGGCCCGCGCCCTGGCGAGGAAGCTGGCGACGCTCTCGCGCAGGCGGGCGGCCTGTTCCGACAGGCCGGAGGCGCCGGCCAGCACCTGGGTGGCGGCGGTGCCGGTCTGCGTCGCCGCGTCCCTCATGCGCGACACGCTGTGGGCGATCTCCCGCGTGCCGACGGCCGCCTGCTGGACGTTGCGCGTGATCTCCTGGGTCGCGGCCCCCTGCTGCTCGATCGCCGCGGCGACCGACTGGGCGATGTCGCTCATCTCCGAGATGATGCCGTCGATGGTGCGGATGGCATCCACGGTCAGGTCGGTGGCGCCGGTGATGGCGCCGAGCTTGGCGCTGACCTCCTCGGTCGCGGCGGCGGTCTGGCGCGCGAGGCTCTTGACCTCCTGCGCGACGACGGCGAAGCCCTTGCCCGCCTCCCCGGCGCGGGCGGCCTCGATGGTCGCGTTCAGCGCCAGCAGGTTGGTCTGGGTGGCGATGGAGTTGATGAGCTGGATGACGTCGCCGACCTGCCGGGTCACCTCGCTGAGGTCGCGGACGACGACGCCGGTCTGGCGCGCCCGCTCCACCGCGTCGCGCGAGATGCGCGAGGACAGGGTGACCTGCCGCTCGATCTCCTGGACCGAGGCGGCCAGCTCCTCCGTCGCGGCGGCGACGGTCTGGACGTTGGTCGAGGTCTGCTCGGTGGCCGCCGCGATCATCGCCGCCTGGCTGGAGGTGTCGGCGGCGATGCGGGTCATCCGCTCGGCATCCTCGCGCATGCCGGACGAGGAGTCCGTCACGCTGGTGACGACGGAGGCGACGCTGGCCTCCAGCCGGTCGGCATAGCCGCTCAGGTCGCCGGCCTGCCGCTCCATCAGGTCGGCGGCGCGGTTGATGTCCGTCGCCGTGCTGCGGAAGGCGCCGGGAAGGCCGCGCAGCAGGACCTTGCGGTGGAAGCGGCCCCGGCTGACCGCCTGCATCGAGCCGCTCGCCTCGCGCACGAAGGCGTCGGTGATGTCGAGCAGCGCGTTGATGCTGCGCTGGAGCGTGCCGAGGGTCCCGGCCTCCGCCACGCCGGGGATGCGGGCTTCCAGGTCGCCGCGGGCGGCGGCGGCGCAGACCTCCGCGGCGGTCCGCAGCCTGGAGTCCGTCCGGCCGGCGAGCAGGACCGCCGGGGCCAGCAGGGCCAGGGCGGCGATGGACGGCGGCAGGTGCGGTACGGCCGGGAACAGCCCCGTCGCGTCGAGCGCCAGCAGCGCTGCGGCGGCGGCCAGCAGGAGCCGGACCTTAGAGAGAGAAGACAAACTGCTCATAATCCATCCCCGTGTCGCGCAGCATGGCCATCATCGAACCATAGGCGGTGTTCATCCCGTCCTTGCGGCCGGGGCTCGCGTCCTCCTGCTGCCGCAGGCTGCGGTAGAGGGGGGCGATGCGGGCGACCTGCGCGGCCGCCGGCTTGCGCCGGTTGGAGTGGTAGCCGATCACCTGCCCGCGCCCGTCGCGGCTGGGGGTGACATGGGCGAAGACCCAGTAATGGTCGCCGTTCGACGCCATGTTCAGCACATAGGCGAAGATCTCGCCGCCCGCCTGGATGGTGTCCCACATCAGTTTGAAGACGCAGCGCGGCATGTCCGGATGGCGGATCAGGTTGTGCGGCGCGCCGATGACCTCCCTGGCGTCGAAGCGGGAGACGCGCAGGAAGACGTCGTTGGCGTAGGTGATGCGGCCCTTCAGGTCGGTCTTGCTGACGATGATCTCTTCCTCGCCGAAGGGACTTTCCACCCCGGTCGGGCGGATGGCGGTTCTGGTCATGGGGGTCCCGTCTGGTTCTTTTCCTCTTGCCCGGCCTCATCCCCGTGGGGCGCCCTCGGGCGGGCCGGTTCATCGCTATCCGGTCATTGCTGAGCGCCGGAAATTTCGGCGCACTCTAGCGAAGCGCGCCGTCATGTAAATGACGGATTATCGTCATATTGTTTCGTATGACCCGGCACCAAATGGCTGGAAGACCGGATCGGAGGATAGGACTGCCGGCATGCTTCGGTCTGGACGTCCCTGTTTGCCGGATATTTTATCTGTTCAGAGTGTATTCCATTCCGGCGCCCTGCCGTCCTCCGGAGAATTGGCGCGACCGGTGGGAGATGCCGTCCCGTTATGCTTGCAAAGGAGATTGTTGACCAGCGCCGCGTTTCGCTCCAACCTACTTGTCAGTAGAATGCATTCCGATGAGTAGGAAGGCGGGCCGCGCCACCCAGGGAGCAGACGCATGATTCCGTACCAGCCGCCTCTCCAGACCCTGCGCTTCCTGGTGAGGGAGGTGCTGGACGCACCGGCCGTGCTGGCCGCGGCGGGCCGGGGGGAGGCGGGCGCGCTGTTCGACGAGGTGCTGGCCCAGGCCGGCCGTGTCGCGGCGGAACTGCTCGCTCCGCTGAACCGGACGGGCGACGAGGAGGGGGTCGTGGTGGAGCGCGGCGGGGTGCGCATGCCGGCGGGCTTCCGCGAGGCCTGGACCGTCTGGCGCGACGGCGGCTGGACCGGGCTGGCCGGCGACCCGGCCCATGGCGGCCAGGGGCTGCCGGCCCTGCTGGACACGCTGGTGACGGAGATGGTGTGCGCCGCCAACCTCGCCTTCAGCATCACGCCGGGCCTGACGCAGGGGGCGATCCGCGCCATCGCCGCCCATGCCGACGACGGGCTGAAGGGCTGGTGCCTGCCGCCGATGATCGCCGGGGAATGGACCGGGGCGATGGCGCTGACCGAACCGCAGGCCGGCACCGACCTCGGCCTGCTGCGCACCCGGGCGGAGCCGGCGGCCGGCGGCGGCCACCGCATCACCGGGCAGAAGATGTTCATCTCCTCCGCCGACCATGACCTGACGGACAACCTCGTCCATCTGGTGCTGGCGCGGCTGCCCGACGCGCCGGCCGGCACGCGCGGCATCAGCCTGTTCCTGGTGCCCAAGCGCCTGCCGGACGGGACGCGCAACGGCTGGTCGGTGCTGTCGTCGGAGAAGAAGATGGGCTTGCATGCCTCCCCCACCTGCGTGGTGGCCTATGAGGGGGCGGTGGGCTGGATGGTCGGGGCGCCCAACCGCGGGCTCGCCGCCATGTTCACCATGATGAACCACGAGCGGCTGTTCGTCGGCATCCAGGGGATCGGCGTCGGGGAGCGCGCCGCGCAGGCCGCGCTGGCCTATGCGCGGCAGCGCGAGCAGGGCCGGGCGCCCGACGGGCCGCACCGCGCCGACCGGCCGGCCGACCCGATCCTGCACCATCCGGACGTGCGGCGCATGGTGCTGTCGGCCCGCGTGCTGACCGATGCCGGCCGGGCGCTCGCCGCCTGGACGGCGCTGTGGCTGGACCGGGCGCGGCAGGGCGGCGACGCGCCCCTGGCGGAGGAGGCGGAGGAGGAGGCGGAGGACTGGGCGGCGCTGCTGACCCCGGTCGTCAAGGCGGCCGGCACCGACTTCGGCTTCGAGGCGGCGGTCCTCGCCCAGCAGGTGATGGGCGGCCACGGCTATATCCGGGAGTGGGGGGTGGAGCAGCTCGTCCGCGACGTACGCGCCACGCAGATCTACGAGGGGACCAACGGCATCCAGGCGCTCGACCTCGTGCAGCGCAAGCTGGGGATGAAGGGCGGGCGGCCGGCGGACCGGCTTCTGGCCGAGCTGGAGCAGGCGGCGGCCGGGTTGGAGGCGGAGCCGGCGACCCGCGACATGGCCCCCGCCCTGCGCGACGCGGCGGCACGGCTGCAGGGCGTGCTGGGCTGGCTGCGCGAGGCGGGGGCGGAGACCCCGCTCGATCCGGCGGCCGGCGCGACCGACACGCTGCGGCTGGTCGCGCTCACCGCCTATGGCTGGATGTGGGCGCTGATGGCCGCCGCGGCGGCCCGCCGGCCGGCCGGCTACGACCCGGCCTTCCTGGAGGCGCGCATCGGGCTCGCCCGCTATTTCATGGAACGGCACCTGCCGGAGGTGGCGGTGCTCGACGCCCGCATCCGGCGCGGCCACGCCGGCCTCTACGGTCCGGGGCTGGGCGGGGAGCTGGAGGCGACCGGCGGGTGAGGCGGGCGGGTCAGGTCACCCGCTTCTTCTCCAGCTTGCGGGCCAGCGTGCGGCGGTGCATGCCGAGGCGGCGGGCGGTCTCCGAGATGTTGAAGCCGGTGTCGACCAGCGTTTCGTGGATGCGCTCCCACTCCAGGGTCTTGAGCGAGGTGGAGCGGCCGCCGACGGCGATGGAGGCGTCTCCCTCGGTCCGGGCGAAGGCGGCCTCGATGTCGTCGGTGTTGGAGGGCTTGGCGAGATAGTGGCAGGCGCCGAGCTTGATCGCCTCCACCGCGGTGGCGATGCTGGCGAAGCCGGTCAGCACGACGATCTTCGTCTCCGGGTCGCTGTCGTGCAGCAGCTTGACGCAGTCGAGGCCGGAGCCGCTGTTCAGCTTCAGGTCGACCACGGCATGGTCGGGCTGCACCGAGTCCAGCAGCATCTGCAGGCTGTCGAGCCCGTCGCAGCAGTGGACGGCGTAGCCCCGGCGCTCGAAGGAGCGGCGGAGCACCCGGGCGAAGGAGACGTCGTCCTCGACGATCACCAAGCGGCGGCCGGCCGGCTGGCGAAGCGGTTCCGGGATCGGGTCAGGCTGCATCGGCACCCCGCGGACAGAGGGACGCCAGGGGCAGGGTCAGCGTCACCGACGCGCCACCCCCGGGCCGGTTGCGCGCCGCCACCGATCCGCCGAGCTTGCGGACGGTGTTGACGACGAGGAAGAGGCCGAGCCCGCTGCCGGGCCGCCCCTTGGTCGAGCGGTAGGGCTTGCCGAGATCCTCCAGCATGCCGGCGGCGAAGCCGGGGCCGGCGTCGTTCACCGTGACGAGGAGATTGCCCGCCTGCCTCCCGACCCAGACGCCGACCCAGCCCGGCGAGGCTTCCAGCGCGTTGTCGAGGACGTTGAACAGCACCTGCTTCAGGACGAGGTCGGAGATGATGCGCTGGTTGGAGCGCAGCCGGTTCTCGTAGTCGAAGCGGGCGGGCGAGCGGCTGGAGCGCCATTCGGCGACCGCCTCGTCCAGGAAGTCGGTGATGGTCGTGCGGACGGTCCCCTCCCCCCGCGCCTCGCCCGACGACAGCAGGATGCCGGAGACGATCGCCTTGCAGCGGTCGATCTGGCCCTGCATCTCGCCGATCTCCTCGGCGATGTCGGGGTTGGACATCATCGCCGGCATGCGGCGCCAGTCGTTGACGATCACCGAGAGGGTGGCGAGCGGCGTGCTCAGCTCGTGCGCGGCGCCGGAGGCCAGCAGCCCCATGCGGACGATGTGGTCCTCCTCCATCGTGCGCTGCCTGAGATCCGCCAGATGGGCGTCGTGGGCGCGCAGGTTGCGGTTGATCCGCGTGATGAAGGGCACCAGCAGGCAGGCCGCCAGGACGAAGCAGATGAACATGCCCTGGATGTGCAGGTCGAGCAGGTCGTCCATCCGCTCCGGCGGCAGGGCGAGCGGCCGGTAGGAGCCGCTGAGCCAGGTGAAGCAGACCGTGGCGAGCAGCACCAGCGTCCAGGCCGACCAGGCCTCCAGCAGCACCGCCCCCAGCGTGACCTGCAACAGGTAGAGCGAGATGAAGGGGTTGGTGGCGCCGCCGCTGAGATAGAGCTGCACCGTCAGCGCCGCGACGTCGATCAGCAGCTCGACGAACAGGTGCGTGTTGGTGACGCTGCTCTGCCGGCGGAGCTGCAGCAGCGTGACGAGGTTCAGCCCGACCAGGAACAGGACGACGCCGGCCATCGGCGGCAGGGGCAGCGCCACCCGCATCTGGTAATGGACGACCAGGATGGTGACCACCTGCCCGACGACCGCCAGCCAGCGGAGCTGGACCAGAAGCAGCAGATTGCGCTTGTCGGTTGCATCGAGAAGGGAAATGGTCATCGTCCGCGTCGGTCCCGTCGGTCCCTTCTATATAGACGACGAAGCGCCGGTTGGGAGCCCAAAGCGTCAAGTCCGGGCTGAAGGCGGGCGAAGCAAAAGGCGAAGGGCCGCGGCTGTCCGGAGCGGCTTATCCCTTTTTCCAGAAAGGTTTTTCCGTGATAGACCTTGCGGATCCGCGGCTATTGCGGCCGCCGCCGCCGGTATTCACTGCGCAGGACATGGGTGAGGCCGCCGGCCAGCATGAGGGCGAGCGCGAACCAGGTCAGGGCGTACACCAGGTGGTTGTTGGGGAAGCTGACCACGGTCAGCCCGCCGACCGGCGCGCCCTCCGGCAGGCGGGTGGCCTCGGCATCGATGAAGTAGGGGGCGACGCCGGTCAGGCCGCGGGCGGCGGCGATCGCCTGGACGTCGCGGGAATGCCAGCGGTCGCCGGCGGGATCGTTGCCGCGCAGGAAGCCACCCTTCGGCTCGCTCAGGCGCAGGAGGCCGGTCACCGTCGTCTCGCCGTCGATCCGGCCGGCGGCCCGGCTGCCGGGGGCCCGCCGCTCCGGCGGGACGAAGCCGCGGTTGACCAGGACGGTAAAGCCCCCGGTGGTTTGAAAGGGGGTGAGCACCCAGTAGCCGCCGCCGAGGCCGGTCACCGCCTGGACCAGCGTCTCGCGGTCGTCGAGGAAGCGGCCGGTGACACGGACGCGGCGGTATTCGTCGGTGGCGGCGGTGACCGACGCCCAGGTCTCGGGACCGGGAGCGGGCACGGGGGCGGCGTGGATGCGCTGCTCCACCCGTTCGATCAGGTCGAGCTTCCAGACCCGCCGTTCGAGCTGCCAGACACCGAGCGCCGTCAGGACGCCGATGCCGGCGAGCGAGAGAAGCCCGACCAGCACCAGCGCCCACCGCGGGCGGACCCGGGCCGCCCGGGGGCCGGCAGGACCGGGACCGGGCGGCAGGGGGATCGTCCTTCCCATCGCGGCGTCCGGCCTCAGGGCATCCGGCTCATGTCGTGGACCGGCATCATGTTGGCGTTGAGGTGGTACATCACCCAGAGCGACCCGGTCAGCGTGATGACGACCAGGATCAGGGTGAAGATCAGCGCCAGCATGGTCCAGCCATTCTCGGACCGGCTGTTCATGTGGAGGAAGTAGACCATGTGGACCACGATCTGCACCACGCCCAGCCCCAGGATGGCGACGGTGGTGAGGGACGGGTCCATCACCTCCCCCATCACCAGCCAGAAGGGCACCGCCGTCAGCACGACCGACAGCAGGAAGCCGATCATGTAGCTGCGGAAGGAGCCGTGGGCGTGGGCATCGCCGTGGTGGTCGCTCCCGTGGTGGTCGCCGTGCGCGTGAGCGGTCATCGCAGCATTCCCATCAGATAGACGAAGGTGAAGACGCCGATCCAGATGACGTCGAGGAAGTGCCAGAACATGCTGAGGCACATCAGGCGCCGCCGGTTGGCCGGGATCAGCCCGTGCCGCGCCACCTGCACCATCAGCGTCACCAGCCAGATGATGCCGAAGGTGACGTGCAGCCCGTGCGTGCCGACCAGGGTGAAGAAGGAGGACAGGAAGGCGCTGCGCTGCGGCGTCGCCCCCAGATGGATCATGTGGGCGAACTCGTAGAGCTCGATCGACAGGAAGGCGAGGCCGAACAGCCCGGTGATCGCCAGCCAGGCCTGGGTCTGCCCCACCCGCCCCTTCTCCATCGTCAGCATGGCGAAGCCGTAGGTGATGGAGGAGAGCAGCAGCATCGAGGTGTTCAGCGCCACCAGCGGCAGGTCGAACAAATCCTTCGGCGAGGGACCCGCGGCATAGCTGCCGCCCAGCACGCCGTAGGTCGCGAACAGCACGGCGAAGATGAGGCAGTCGCTCATCAGGTAGATCCAGAAGCCCAGCATGGTGCTGGAGCCTTCGGGATGCGCGTGCTCCTCGACCTCGTGGAAGACCGGGGCATCCCCGGTCTTCAGGGTGGCTGCGTGTGCGGTCGCGGTCATCGTCATCGTTACACCTGCCCGGCCAGAAGGCGCGTCCGCTCGTTCTCGGTCCGCACGACCTCGTCGGCGGGAATGTGGAAGTCGCGGTGGTAGTTGAAGGTATGGCCGATGGCGACGGCCAGCAGCGCCACGAAGCTGGCGGCGGCGAGCCACCAGATGTACCAGATCAGCGCGAAGGACAGCACGACGCTGAGCCCCGCCAGGATGACGCCCGTGCCGGTGTTGCTCGGCATGTGGATGGCCCGGAAGCCGTCCAGCGGACGCCTGTAGCCGCGCTGCTTCATGTCCCACCAGGCATCGTTGTCATGGATGACCGGCGTGAAGGCGAAGTTGTAGGCCGGCGGCGGCGAGGAGGTCGCCCATTCCAGCGTGCGGCCGTCCCACGGGTCGCCGGTGAGGTCGCGCCGCTTGTGGCGGTAGAGGACGCTGACGGCGATCTGGATCAGGAAGCAGCCGATGCCGAGCGCGATCAGGGCGGCGCCGATGGCGGCGATGACGAACCAGATCTGCAGCGACGGGTCGTCGAAGACGCGCAGGCGGCGGGTGACGCCCATCAGCCCCAGCACATAGAGCGGCATGAAGGCAGCATAGAAGCCGATCACCCAGAACCAGAAGGACAGCTTGCCCCAGAACGGGTCGAGCTTGAAGCCGAAGGCCTTCGGCCACCAGTAGTAGATGCCGGCGAACAGGCCGAACAGCACGCCGCCGATGATGACGTTGTGGAAGTGGGCGATCAGGAACAGGCTGTTGTGCAGCACGAAGTCGGCCGGCGGGACCGCCAGCAGCACGCCGGTCATGCCGCCGATCACGAAGGTCAGCATGAAGGCGACCGTCCACATCATCGGCAGCTCGAACCGGATGCGGCCGCGGTACATGGTGAACAGCCAGTTGAAGATCTTCGCACCCGTCGGGATCGAGATGATCATCGTCGTGATCCCGAAGAACGAGTTCACGCTGGCGCCTGAGCCCATGGTGAAGAAGTGGTGCAGCCACACCAGGTAGGACAGGATCGTGATGACCACCGTCGCATAGACCATCGAGGTGTAGCCGAACAGCTTCTTGCCCGAGAAGGTCGAGGTGACCTCCGAGAAGATGCCGAAGCAGGGCAGGATCAGGATGTAGACTTCGGGGTGGCCCCAGATCCAGATCAGGTTCACGTACATCATCGGGTTGCCCCCGAAGTCGTTCGTGAAGAAGTTGGTGCCGACGTAGCGGTCGAGCGACAGCAGCACCAGCACGGCGGTCAGGACCGGGAAGGCCGCGACGATCAGGACGTTGGTGCAGAGCGCGGTCCAGGTGAAGACCGGCATCTTCATCATGGTCATGCCGGGGGCGCGCATCTTCACGATGGTGCAGACGAGGTTCACGCCCGACAGCAAGGTGCCGACACCCGCCACCTGCAGCGCCCAGATGTAATAGTCCACACCGACGTCGGGGCTGTACTGGATGCCCGACAGCGGCGGATAGGCCAGCCAGCCGGTGCGCGCGAACTCGCCGACGAACAGCGAGATCATGACCAGCACCGCGCCGCCCGCGGTCATCCAGAAGCTGAAGTTGTTGAGGAAGGGGAAGGACACGTCGCGCGCGCCGATCTGCAGCGGCACGACATAGTTCATCAGCCCGGTCACCAGCGGCATCGCCACGAAGAAGATCATGATCACGCCGTGGGCGGTGAAGATCTGGTCGTAGTGATGGGCGTTGAGGTATCCCTCGGACCCGCCGAAGGCGATCGCCTGCTGCAGGCGCATCATGACCGCGTCGGCGAAGCCGCGCAGCAGCATCACAAGGCCGAGGATCATGTACATGATGCCGATGCGCTTGTGATCGACCGTGGTGAACCACTCCTTCCAGAGATAGCCCCACAGGCGGAAATAGGTCAGCGCCGCGACCAGCGCGACGCCGCCCAGCGCGACGGCGGCGAAGGTCGCCACCACGATGGGCTCGTGAAGGGGAAGGGACTCCAGGCTGAGGCGCCCGAAGATCGGATGGATGGCAGCGGAGGATTCGATCATGCCGGATTGCCGCATCAAAGAGTGGACGGCCGCAGCGCCGCGCCGGCCGGAGACGGGGCCGCGGACGCTTCGGTCGGCGTGAGGGACGAGCGCGGCCGGTCCGCGCCGAGGAAGGAGGCGGCCCCGCCCACCGCATCGGCGACCGCCGCATCGCCGAGTTCGGCGACGCTGCAGATGCCGGCGGCGACATAGGAGGGCGCCGGGCCGAAGACGGCGGAGGCGCGACGGGCCTGCCCGTCGTCCTGCCGCGGCATCACGGAGTTGATGCCGGCCATGCCGAGGCCGCCCCTGGCGTCGATCGCCATCATGTCGTGCATGCACATCTTGCCGGGTTCGACGCACATGCCGACCACCGCCTTGAACAGGCCGTCCTCGACCGCGCCGTAGCGCCGCACCGGCTCGTCCACGCTGGGCTTCGCAAGCTGCTGGTAGCCGCTGCGGTCGAGCTTGCCGCCCGACGCCTTCACGTCGGCCACCCAGCGGTCGAAGTCGCCTTCGGACAGGCCGTGGAAGGTGAAGCGCATCTGGGAGAAGCCGGCGCCGCTGTAGTTGGCGGAAAAGCCGCGGTAGCTGCCCGGCTTGTTGATCACCGCGTGCAACTGGGTCTGCATGCCGGGCATGGCATAGACCTGGCCGGCCAGCGCCGGGACGTAGAAGGAGTTCATCACCGACGACGCGGTGATGTTGAAGCGGATCGGCCGGTCGACCGGGGCCGCCATCTCGTTCACCAGCGCGATGCCCTGCTCGGGGTAGAGGAACAGCCACTTCCAGTCCATCGCCACGACATCCACCTCCAGCGTCCTGGTGCCGGGGGGAATCGGGCGGTCGGCCGCGATGCGGTCGAGCGGACGGTAGGGGTCGAGCAGGTGGGTGGTGATCCAGGTGATGGCGCCGAGGCAGATGATGATCAGCAGCGGCGCCGCCCAGATGACCAGCTCGAGCTGCGTCGAATGGTCCCAGTCCGGTTCGTAGCGCGCCGTGCTATTGGACTTGCGGTATCGCCATGCGAACAGCACCGTCAGTGCCATCACCGGCACGATGATGAGCAGCATGAGGACGGTCGAGATGACCACGAGGTTGGCCTGCTGCTGAGCCACGTCGCCGGACGGGTTCAGCACGACCATATTGCAGCCGCTCAGTGCCGCCATCAGCGGCAGCGCGGCGAGGACGCGGAAACGGCTCAAGGCAGGACCTTTTGACGCAGGTTTGCTTTGGGAGGGACAGCTAGCTACCGCACTGCACACTGCACATTGGACAAATTGTCCAATACCGCCGGTCGTTGAAGAGCGGCCCCCCACGCAACACATCAGTCTGTGCGGCTGCGGCCTATCGTCGCGCCGGCCTTCCGCCTGTCCCGCAACCTATCGACCGGAGCTTTGCTCATGAGCCAATCGATAGCGACGGCAGAAAGAGATGCACGACTGGTCAACACCCGGCACCACAAGGTCGATCCGGGTGAAATCGCGATCGGCGTGATCCTTGGCCGGACATCGGAGTTCTTTGACTTTTTTGTTTATGCCATCGCTTCGGTCATTGTTTTTCCGAGGCTGGTTTTCCCCTATGCCGATCCGCTGACCGGCACGCTCTGGTCCTTCGCTATCTTCGCTCTCGCCTTCATCGCCCGCCCGCTGGGCAGCATCCTGTTCATTTCGATCGACCGCGCCCACGGGCGCAGCGCCAAGCTGACGATCGCGCTGCTCATGCTCGGTACCTCGACGGTGGCGCTGGCCTTCCTGCCGGGCTACGAGCAGATCGGTGCGGCCTCCGCCTGGCTGCTCGCCCTGTTCCGCATCGGCCAGGGCATCGCGCTGGGCGGCACCTGGGACGGGCTCGCCTCGCTGCTGGCGATGAACGCGCCGGAGAACCGGCGCGGCTGGTACGCGATGATCCCGCAGCTCGGCGCTCCCATCGGGCTGATCGTCGCCAGCGGGCTGTTCGCCTTCTTCGTCGGCAACCTGTCGGAGGAGGATTTCTTCGCCTGGGGCTGGCGCTATCCGTTCTTCGTCGCCTTCGCGATCAACGTCGTCGCGCTGTTCGCCCGCCTGCGCATGGTGGTGACGCCCGAATTCACCCACCTGTTCGAAAGCCGGGAGCTGCAGCCCGCCCCGGTGATGGAGACCTGGCGCAGCGAAGGGAGGAAGATCGTCATCGGCGCCTTCGCCCCGCTGGCCAGCTTCGCCCTGTTCCACATGGTGACGGTGTTCCCGCTGTCCTGGATCTTCCTGTTCACCCAGGAGGGGGCGACCCGCTTCCTGGTGATCGAGGCGATCGCCGCGGTCTTCGGCCTCGGCGCCATCATCCTGTCCGGTGCGGTCGCCGACCGGATCGGCCGCCGGACCTTGCTGGGAAGCTCTGCCGTGGCCATCGCCCTGTTCAGCGGCGTGGCGCCCAAGCTGCTGGACGGCGGCGACCTGGGCGAGGCGGTCTTCATGATCGTCGGATTCGTCATACTGGGCCTGTCCTTCGGCCAGTCGTCGGGAGCGGTGGCGTCGAGCTTCTCGCGCCATTTCCGCTACACCGGCTCGGCCATGACCTCCGACCTCGCCTGGATGTTCGGCGCCGGCTTCGCCCCCTTCGTGGCGCTGGCCCTGTCGAGCAGCTTCGGGCTGGTGTCGGCCGGCGCCTACCTGCTGTCGGGCGCCATCTGCACGCTGATCGCACTGCGGCTGAACAAGCGGCTGGCGGAAGGGCACGGACAGGACGGCCCGTCGCACTGACCCGCCGATTTCAGGAAGGGGCCTGCCGGTTGCGCTGCGGCGTGCCGGCGGGCCCTTTCCGTTCGGGCCGTCCGGTGGGCGAAACCTCGAGTCGGAATGGTCGAGGTTTCGCCCACCGCACCGGATCGGGAAATGCCGGGATCAGAAATCGTCCGGTGTCGGAAAGACGTCGCCTTCGTCGATCAGCGGGCTGTCGCCCTTGTGATCCTCCGTCATTGCCGCCATGACGCCGTCGCGCGGGAAGAAGAAGACCTCGTAGGCCTTCAGCGGCGTGCGGCGCTTCACCGCCTGGTCCGCGGCGGGCATCCGCGCGATGCGGGGATCGCGGATGATGAAGCCATAGTCGATCAGCGCGAATTTCCGGCTGGCCGCGATGTTGGTCAGCATCCGCTTGAATTCCTTCAGCGGAGCATCCGACCCGGCGCGCAGCCGCAGCTTCTCGATGTTCATGCGGAAGCCGCTCTGCTTGCCGCAATGGGCGCGCGCGACCTCGTAGAGCCGCCGTTCCAGCGGCTTCAGGTCGAAATAGCTGGGATTGTAGGTGAGGATCGCGTTGCCGCCGGTGACGAGGCTGTAGAGCCAGTCGGAGATCATGACGACCACCGTGTCGCCGACCTTCTCGCCGGTCTCCGACTTGGTGTAGCGGAATCGGTAGCGGTCGATCCACGAGAAGCCTTCGTTAGCCCCGCTGACGCCGTCGCCGGCCTCGATGTTGGTGCGGATCAGCGTGCCCTTGAGGCGGACCAGCGCCTCCTCCAGCCAGTCATAGGCGGTGCCGGCCGGCTTGCGGCCGCTGCGCGCGAAGAAATCGTTGGCCTTGAAGGTGACGACGCGGCTCGTCGCCTCGCCGCGGTTCATCTTGTCCTGGATCAGGCTGACGATGTAGATCAGCACTTCCTTGTCGAGCATGGTCGGGACGCCGTGCTTCGTCCCGGTGACCTCGATCCACACCCGGCCGTCATTGTAGACCGGCAGTTCGGTCACCCGCTCCTTGCCCAGCGAGAAGAAGCTCCAGACCATCATGGTGCGGGCGTTCTTGACCGATCCGACCAGGGGCGAATCCGGCCGTTCGGCGCTCTTGGCCGCCACCTCCTCGAACAGGTCGGGCTGGAGCAGGTCGGCCGGCGGCATGGCACGGTCCGCCTTCGTCCGCCGCGTGGCCGGCCGTTTCCGGGGATTCTCCGCAGAACCTGCCGCCGAATCCGTCTTGCTCGCTCGCACCATCGATCACCGCCCTCCACACCGCGCCATCATGGGGGGTCGCACCGGGAGCGTCCAGGGGCGGGGCTGTTTGGTGTGTGTGACCTCGACGTTCGGTGGGTGGAACCTCGAAGACAGGTGGGTGAGACCTCGACGGTTTCCATTCGGCTTTCATCCGGGCGGGCGGCCGTCTCACGACTCCGGTCCCGCGATTCACAGGTCGAGGTTCCGCCCACCATCTGCGGGGCGGCGTGAGCGTTGCCATGCCGGACGATCCGAAGGGAGAGCCGTTCCGTCGAGGTTCTACCCACCGTTTCAAACGGGCCGGTTTGGACTGTTTCGAGGTCTCACCCACCGACTCGGATGGCCGAAAGCCTGCCTCATGGCGGGTCGATGCGGCGCCGGGACCGGGTTCCCGTTTCCCTCAGGTCCTGGAAGAGGATCCTGTTAGGAAGATAGAAAGTTAGGGGATTAAGAGGTTACGGGCCGGATTCCGGCTGCCGGTTCAAGGACTTGCCACGATTCCGGTGGGTGGGGCCACGACTCCCGGTGTGCGGGGCCGCGAGTCGTGGTGGGTGGAACCTCGAAGATCGGTGTCCGGAGCCTCGAGTCCCGGTGGGTGATATCCGCGGCGGGAAGGGGTGGTGTGTCAAACCTCGACGGCGGAAGGGGCGGATATCCGTCGCCGGTGTGCGAAACCTCGACTGCGGTGTGCGAAACCTGCGGACCGGTGGGCGATCCCTCGACAGACGGTGTGTCAAACCTCGACGGCACCGGTGGGCGGGCCGGTCAAGCCCGGATGCCGCGACCACCGGACGCGCCGGGTCATATCCGTTTGGGCTTGACATCAAGAATGATTCGCGCCTGTCTTTGCAAATCATTCGCACTTTCACGGCCAAGCATCCAGCCCATCGATGCCCAAGGAGACCTCCATGTTCAAGCACGCTGCCGGCCTTGCCGCCGTGGCTGTGGTCGCTCTGCTGCCCTTCTCCGCCAACGCCCAGACGGCCAAGCCCGCCTTCAAGGAGGTGGCGAAGAACTACGCCGACATCGCCCATGCCAGCTACGAGGATGCCGCCAACGGTGCGAAGGCGCTGAAGAAGGCGGTCGATGCGCTGGTCGCCAACCCGACCGAGGAGACGCTGGCCCAGGCCCGCAAGGCATGGCTGAACGCCCGCGTCCCCTATATGCAGACGGAGGGCTTCCGCTTCGGCAACCCGATCGTCGACGAGTGGGAGGGCAAGGTCAACGCCTGGCCGCTCGACGAGGGGCTGATCGACTATGTCGACGAGGCCTATGCCGGCGGCGAGAGCAACCCCTATGCCAAGGCCAACGTGATCGCCAACCCGAAGATCACCGCCGGCGGCAAGACCATCGACGCCCGCAAGATCACCAGGGAGCTGCTGGCCGACAAGCTGCACGAGGCCGGCAAGGTGGAGGCCAACGTCGCCACCGGCTACCACGCCATCGAGTTCCTGCTGTGGGGCCAGGATCTGCACGGCACCGGCCCGGGGGCCGGCGAGCGCAAGGCCACCGACTACGCCAAGGGCAAGGCCTGCACCAACGGCCACTGCGACCGCCGCGCGCAGTACCTGACGGTCGCCACCCGGATGCTGGTCGAGGACCTGGAGGACATGGTCAAGGAGTGGGGCGCCAAGGGCAAGGCGCGCAGCTCGATCGTCACCGCCAAGGAGCCCGAGGGCATCGCCCGCATGCTGACCGGCCTGGGCAGCCTGAGCTACGGCGAGCTGGCCGGCGAGCGCATGAAGCTGGGCCTGATGCTGCACGACCCGGAGGAGGAGCATGACTGCTTCTCCGACAACACGCACAACTCGCATTACTATGACCAGATCGGCATGGCGAACATCTACAACGGCAGCTACAAGCGGACCAACGGCACCGTCCTGTCCGGCCCGTCGCTGTCGCAGTATGTCGCCGCCAAGTCCGCCGACGCCGACGCCAGGGTGAAGGAGGCGATGTCCGCCACCACCAAGGCGATGCAGGCGATCAAGGACACCGCCGACAGCGGCAGGATGGCCTACGACCAGATGATCGGCGCCGACAACGCGGAGGGCAACGCCCTGGTCGCCACCGCCATCGACCGGCTGGTCGACCAGAAGAAGGCGCTGGAAGGCGTCGTCGCGGCGCTCGGCGTGTCGGTCGACCTCAAGGGCTCGGACAGCCTGGACAACCCGGGCAAGGTCGGCCACTGACCGGCATCCCCGCGCCCGTCCGCCGCGGCCCCGCCCCTTCCGGCCCTGCCGGGCCGGTGGCGGGGCCGCAGCCATGTTTCCCCTTCGCCCCTTCCCTCCCCCGCCTGTTCCGGACGCCCGCCCGATGCTCCGCCCGTTCGATGTCCGCCTGTCCCGCCGTGCCCTGCTGCGCGCCGGCGGCCTGTCCGTTGCCGCCGCCGGCCTCGGCGGTGGGCGCCTCCTGGCCGGACCGGCCGATCTGGTCGAGGTCGAGCTGGTGGCCAGGGAGCGGCTGCAGCGCATCCTGCCGGAGCCGGCCGGCCTGTCGCCGCTGGTGACCTACGCCGACCGCTTCCCCGGCCCGGTCATCCGGCTGCGCAAGGGACAGAGGCTGCGCGCGACGCTGGTCAACGAGCTGAAGGAGCACACCTCCATCCACTGGCACGGCATCCGCCTGCCCAATCTGGAGGACGGCGTTCCCTTCCTGACCCAGCCGCCGACCAAGCCGGGCGAGCGGCACGTCTACGAGTTCACCCCGCCGGATTCCGGCTCCTTCTTCTTCCATCCCCACTGCAACACGATCGAGCTGCTGGGCCGCGGGCTGGCCGGCGTGCTGATCGTCGAGGAGGAGGGCGGCCCCCGCTTCGACGCCGACCAGGTCTGTCTGGTCAAGGACTGGCAGCTCGACAAGACCGGGCAGTTCGGCGCCTTCACCAGCGACCGCGGCGCCTCGCGCGCCGGGACCTTCGGCACCGTCACCACCGTCAACGGCGAGATCGGCCCGACCATCGAGGTGCCGACGAACGGCGACGTCCGGCTGCGCCTCTACAACGTCGACAACACCCGCGTCATCGACCCGCGGATCGAGGGGGCGGAGGCCTGGATCATCGCGGTGGACGGCAACCCGCTGCCGCCGCGTCCGCTCGACGGCTGGCCGATGGGGCCGGCGATGCGGATCGACGTGGTCTTCCGCGCCCCGAAGGAGGCCGGCAAGACCGTCCGCCTGACCAACGTCTATGCGGCGGAGCCGAAGCCGCTGGCCAGCTTCCGCGCCGCCGGCGCCGCCCTGCCGAACAAGCGCTTCGCCCCCCGCCCGCTGCCGCCGGCCAACATCCCGGAACCCGACCTGAAGGCGGCCCAGGTCATCCCCATGGCCTTCTCGGCGGCCGGCGCGGCGCAGAGCTTCGACAGCGTGCTGCTGACCAGCCTGCCCTATGCCGACCAGCTCTGCCTGGCGCAGAAGACCTTCTGGGCGATCAACCAGCAGAGCTGGCCGGAGGGTGGGCACGAACGGCTGCCGCCGCCGATCGCCACCCTGCAGAAGGGCCGCAGCTATGTCTTCGAGCTCGCCAACCTGACGCCGCATCTGCACCCCATCCACATCCACGGCTACACCTTCAAGGTGCTGTCGTCGGACCAGCGGCAGGTGGTGCCGCACCATGCCGACACCGTGCTGCTGGAGCCGAAGGAGCGGCTGCGCGTCGCCATCAAGGCCGACAATCCCGGAGACTGGATGTTCCACTGCCACATCATCGAGCACCAGGAGACCGGTATGATGGGCTATATCCGGGTGGCCTGACGTGACGACCGCAAGACGCCTCGCCGCCCCCCTGGCCCTGTCTGTCGCCCTGACCGCCCTGCCGGCGCTGGCCGGCGACGGGCTCGACGCCCGCATCGGCGAGGCGCTGTTCCGCCGGATGTGGGTGACCGCCCCCACCGTGACCCACGCCAACGACGGGCTGGGGCCGCTCTACAACGCCCGGTCCTGCGCCACCTGCCACCCGAAGGGCGGCGGCGGCCGCCCGCCCGACCCGGCGGCGGAGGGGGACCAGGGCGTCGGCTATCTGGTCAAGCTGAACGGCGACCCGGTCTATGGCCGGCAGATCCAGACCAACGCCGTGCTGGGCCAGACGATCGAGGGGCGGCCCCGGCTGCGCTACCGGGAGGAGGCGGTGCGCCTGCCCGACGGAGGGACGGTCCGGCTGCGCCGGCCGGTGCTGGAGATCGCCGACCTCGGCTACGGTCCGCTGGCCGGGGCGACGGCCCTGTCCGCCCGCGTCGCCCCGCCGGTCCACGGCATGGGGCTGCTGGAGCGGATCCCGGAGGCCGACATCCTGGCCGGCGCCGATCCGGACGACCGCAACGGCGACGGCGTGCGCGGCCGGCCCAACCGGATCACGGTGGACGGCGTGCCGCAGCTCGGCCGCTTCGGCTGGAAGGCGACGCACCCCACCCTGACCCGGCAGGATTCGGAGGCCTTCAGCCTCGACATCGGCATGTCGACGCCGGCCTTCCCCGATCCCTGGGGCGACTGCACCGAGGCCCAGGGCGACTGCCGCCGGGGGCCGCACGGCTCCTCCCCGCAATATGAGGGGCTGGAGATCCCCTCCACCATCATCGGGCTGATCGACGGCTACCTGCGCGGGCTGCCGCCCGACGGCGGGCTGGAACCGCCGAAGGACGCGGCGGGCTCGGCCCTGTTCGCCGCCACCGGCTGCGCCGCCTGCCACCGCCCGTCCTTCACCACCGCCGAGGACCCGGCGCACCCCGACCTGTCGCGGCGGCGGATCTTCCCCTTCAGCGACCTGCTGCTGCACGACCTCGGACCCGATCTGGCCGACGGGGTGCCGATGGGCGAGGCCCGCGGCCAGGACTGGCGGACCACGCCGCTGTGGGGTCTGCAGCGGCGGGCCGGCGGGGACGGCCGGCTGTCCCTGCTGCATGACGGGCGGGCCCGCAGCGTGACCGAGGCGATCCTGTGGCATGGCGGCGAGGCGGCCGGCGCGCGCAGCGCCTTCATGGCGCTGCCGGCGGCCGAGCGGCGCCATCTGGCGCGCTTCGTCCTCGGGCTATAAGAGTCGGGGGCTACAAGAGTCGGGGCGGTGAGAGACGCCGTGGCGAGAGCCGGCCGCCGGCCGGGGGAAGGATGGGAACGAGGATGATGAAGCGCCGTCTGCTGCTTGGCCTGATGTCGGCCGCCGCCGTCGCGGCCCTGCTGCCGCCTCTGCCGGCCCTGGCCGCCCGTGAGGCCGCCCGGGACGCGGAGGTGATGGCCGGCATGGTCCGCACCCACATCCTGCCGCGGCTGGATGCGCTGGTCGCCGCCACCGCGCAGTCCGCCGAACGGCTGGAGCGCTTCGCCGCCGCCCCCTCCCCCGCCGGGCTGGAGGCCTGCCGCGAGGCGCACGGCGCGGTGTGGGACGCCTGGGAGGGGGTGCAGCACCTGCGCCCCGGCCCGCTGATGGCCGGCTTGCGCGCCGACCGCTTCTCCTTCTGGCCGGAGCGGCCGGGGGTGGTCCAGCGCCAGATCGGCACCCTCCTGCACAACCGCGATCCCAAACTGCTGGAGCCCGGCGCGCTGGGCCGCCAGAGCGCCGCCGTCCAGGGGCTGACGGTGCTGGAGCGCCTGCTGTTCGACGAGGGCGTGACCGCGGCGGACTTCGACGGCGACGACGCCAGACGCTATCGCGGCGCGCTGGCCGCCGCGGCCGGCCGCAACCTCGCCGCCATCGCCGCCGAGCTGCGCGCCGACTGGGCGGCGATGGAGGCGCCGCTGGCCGCCAACCGGCAGACCGCGCTCGGCCCCGACGCCACCTGGGCGCTGAACGCCCTGTTCACCGCGGCGATCACCCAGGTCCAGGTCATCACCGACCAGAAGCTGCTGGCCCCGCTGGGCGCCGACCTCGCCAGCGCCAAGCCGGCGGTGGCGGAGGCCCTGCGCAGCGGCCGGTCGGTGCGCAACATCGCCCTGAACCTGCAGGCCCTGCGCGGCCTGATGCTGGGCGAGAACGGCGGCCCCGGCTACACGGCGCTGCTGCCCGGCACGCCGGACGGAAGCAACGCCCGCGAGGCGATCGACGCCGCGCTGGCCGACGCCCTGATGGCGGTCGAGGCGATCCCCGGCCCGCTGCCCCAGGCGGTCGCCGATGCCGGCAGGCGCAAGGCGGTCGAACGCGCGCTGCGCGCGGTGAAGGGGGTGCGGGCGGAGATCGTGGTGACGATGGCGCCGCTGCTCGACATCACGCTGGGCTTCAACGAACTGGACGGGGACTGAGCCATGACCGCGGCGACGCGCCGGGACGTCCTGGCCCTGCTGGGCGGCGGGCTGCTGGCGGCCCTGACGGGGCCGGTGCGGGCGGCGACCGCCGCCGGCCCGCTCTATCTCAACGCCTACGCCACCGCCGACGCCTCCCCCGCCTATGGCGTGGCGGCGCTGGACGCGGCGGGCGGCCTGCGCTTCGCCACCGCCACCCCCGGCCGCGCCCATGCGGTGGTGCCGAACCCGGTGCGGGCCGAGGCGGTGGCCTTCGCCCGCCGTCCCGGCCGCTGGTTCCTGCCGCTGTCGCTGGCGGACGGCGCCGCCGGCCCGGTGGTGAAGGCGCCGGAGGACCGCCGCTTCACCGGCCATGGCGCCTTCTCCCCCGACGGGCGGCTGCTGTTCGTGGCGGAGGACGACGTGCCGAAGGAGGCCGGCGCCATCGCCGTCTATGACGCCGCCGACGGCTATCGCCGGCTGGACGCCCTGCCGACCCACGGCCTCGGCCCGCACGAGCTGGTGATGATCGGCGGCGGCGTGCTGGCGGTCGCCAACGGCGGCGTCATCACCCACCCCGACACCGGCCGGGCCAAGCTGAACCTGGAGGACATGGACTCCTCCCTCACCTATGTCGAGGCGGCGAGCGGCCGGCTGCTCGACAAGCTGCGGCTGCCGGAGGAGCACAGCAACCTCGGCATCCGCCACCTCGCCGCCCTGCCCGACGGCGGCGTCGCTTTCGGCACCCAGGACGAGCGCCCGACCGGCGAGCTGCAGCCGCTGACGGGCGCCCACCGGCCGGGCAGCGGGGCGGTCCGCCTGTTCGCCACGCCCGAGGATGTGCTGACCCGGCTCGACGGCTATATCGGCAGCGTCGCGGCCGAGGGGAGCGTCGTCGCGGCGAGCTCGCCCAAGGGCGGGCTGATCGGCCTGTGGGACGCCGCCGACGGCCGCTGGCTGGGGGCGGCGGCGCTGCCCGACGGTTGCGGCGTCGCGCCCGCCGGCGGAGGCTTCCTCGCCACCAGCGGCCTCGGCATGGTCGAGACGGTCGCCGTCCCGGACGCCGTGGCGGGAGACGGGCACCGGCTGCCGGCCTATCGCTGGGACAACCACCTGACGCGGATCTGACGCCGGCCCCGCCCGCCCGGCGGCCGGACCGGGCGGCGTTCAGCGGTCTGGTTCCGCCGCAGGTGCGGTGTGGCGGCGGTCGCCGCCGGCGATTACATGTCGTCGAGGCCGAAGAAGGATTTGTACCGGGTCCTTGCCTCGACCGGCGAAAGCGCGCCGGCTTGCCAGAGGGCGGCGACCTCCTCGAGGAATGACTGGAGCGTCTCGTCGAAGCCGCTTTCCTTCTTCTCGTCGAAGACCTGGAAGAACTTGGCCGATCCCAGCGTGATCCGGCCCCGATCCATGCGAAGACGGGTTATCGGCAGGTTCCAGTTCCGTCGCTTGGCCTCCTCGATGGCGCAGACCCAGCTCAACTGATCGAAGAACCACACCATCTTTTTTCGATCGTACCAGTAGAGCATGTACCGCTTGACGAGGTCGAGCACCGCCGTTGCGGCCCCCGTCGGGTAAATCCCGACCAATCCGCCGCCCACGCCGTTGTAGAGGGAGTCGAGGCGCTCCGGGCTGTAGAGGAGGGCGAGGGGCGCTTCCGCGGAAAGCTGGTCTGCGAACAGAACCGGGTCGTCGAGGAACAGCCCGTCCACATCGGCGATCATGACGGGAAGCCGGTAGCGATCCATGACCCGGTCGGCGACCATGAAGCGAGAGCATGTGAAGTAGGTGATGCGGTCCTCGCGCGGAAGGTCCTGGAAATCGGGCTGCCGGCTGTACCCGATCCGGGTCTTGCGCATGATCGATCTCAGGCGGGCCACCAGTGCATCGCATCCGTCGTCGGCATCGACGACGTGGAAGTGGACGATCCGGGGTTCCCGGGAGAACAGGTCGATGGACAGGGCCATCAACAGGCCGAATCGTTTGAAATAGACCGCATCGCAGGCACTGAGGACGACGCACCCGCTGCCCGGATGTCCGGTCGGGTCCTCGCCGTCGAAGACGATGCTCCGCTCGAAACGGTGCAGGAGATCGTCGGGCACCGAACCGATGCGCTGGTTGAACTCGTCACCGAAGCAGGCATGGACCAGGAAGTTCACCTCCTTCGCAGCGAAGTTCAGGCATCTGGCGGCATTCTCCGTGTCGCCGGTCCGTATGAAGTAGCCGCCGAACAGGAAGATGAACCAGCACATGTGCAAGCGGCCATAGTGCTGGGACCGGCCGATCGTCGCATTGAAGAAGGCAAAGGCGACCGCCGGTTCGTTTTGTGCCATGTGATGCTCGCAGGCATGCTGGAGCATGTAGTAGGGCCACTTCCAGAAGATGCCGTGCTCTTCGCAGGCCCTGATGAACGAAACGAGAGTGTCGGCGAACGGATCGGCCTGGCGGGATTTGGCGAACGCCATCAGCGTGCGCTGCCAGGACTCGAGATGATCCGGGAACAGCCTCGTTACTTCACGGAACTGCGTTGCGGCATTCGCAAAATCACCGGCTGCTTCCAATGCGGCGCCGATGTTGAAAAGGGCCTCCGCACAGCCGGGGTGCCGATCGAGGTGGCATGATAATGCCGTCACCGCCTCATGATACCGTTTCTCATCATACGCCCGGCCACCGGTCCGCAAATGATCGTCGGGATGCGGGCAGGCGATATTCGGCTGTAGGGATGACATCACCGATGCCTCGGCAGATAAAATTGTACTGGCCGCCTTTATGCGCGATCCGTACCGCGCACAAAAGCCGTTTTTCGACGACGATCGCGGCGGCGGTTGCGTGAGGCTGCCGCCGTGCCATTCAGACGGAGAGTGCCGTCGGCCATCGTTCAATTACCTGAAGCGCAGAAAATCCTCCGCCCCCGCCTGCCGGCAGCGGCCGGTGGAGGGGGAAGGGGCCTGGGCGGATTCGGAAGCGAACCGCGAGTTGGGTATCATCAGCAGCCGGACAGTGTCAGGAACAGCGGGAAATGCGGCGGCGGGCTCGGGGCGGCGGGCACGGAATTGTCGCCGAGCCGGGGCCGCTGCGCAACAGCCTGGCGCGGCCCCGGCGCACAATCCGGCCGCCGGGCGACACAGCCCTGCCCGGAAGAGGGACATGAACAACTGTTCATGGGGGGCCGCGGGATCAAGATCCTCTTCCCGCTGTTCATCCATCATCATGGAAAACGCCAAGCCCCGCACCCAGTATGCCGCCCTGCCCGTCAGCATGACCGACGGCGGACCTCGGGTTCTGCTGGTCACCTCGCGCGAGACACGGCGCTGGATCATCCCCAAGGGCTGGCCGAAGAAGGGGGTGAAGCCGCACAAGCTGGCCGCGCTGGAGGCCTATGAGGAGGCGGGCATCGTCGGCAAGGCGTCCAAGCGGCCGCTGGGGTCCTTCCGCTATGACAAGCGGCTGACGGAAACGACGTGGGTGCCCTGCCGGGTGGATGTCTTCCTTCTCAAGGTGACGCGGGAGCTGGACGACTGGCCGGAGAAGGACCAGCGCCGGCGGCGCTGGCTGGCGCCGACGCAGGCGGCCCGGCTGGTGAGCGAGGCCGATCTGGTGGACATCCTGCTGGCCCTGGAAGAGGAGACGGCGCGAAGCCCGTCCAAGGAATGAGACGCCGCTCCTTGCACGGGGAAGACCAATGGAAGCGCACCGTCTGGTGTTCGAGTTCCGGAAAGAAGACGTGCCTGTGCCCGCCAAGTCCGTCCTGGAACAGGCGACAGGAAAGCCAGCCGCCTGGCCGGCGCGTTACAATCGGCCCGCAACGGCGATGCTGGCCGTCCGGCACGGGGCTTCGGCCAATCTTTCGGGCTGTGCCGGCAGGGGCGACAGGGTCTTGAATTCCGGCGCGGGTTCGGCCATGATCCCGGCCATCATGATGATTGCTCGTACCGATATCCGACTGTTCCAACGCGCGGGCCGCATGCTTGCAGGCACGCCCGCCCCGGATTTCGGCGCGTAGGGATCGCACCGATCCGTCCGGGGCCCGACACATCCAGGCCCCGGGGACCACCCAAGCCTGACACCTGTCACCGCCACATCGCCAGCGCCGTGCCGGCTGCCGGCCTCCGCGAACCGTCCGTCCGCCCGCCGCGGCCGGGCAACCGCCATCGACCACAACCACGCAACGCTGAAGGGGGATACGAAATTGGCAAAATCCGCTGCTCTCATCCGGACGGGGACGGACCGGGCGGCTCAGTGCAGGACGGCGCTGGCGGACCATCCGGCCACCGGCCAGTCCAACATCACCCAGGGACCCTGGACCGCCGGCGAGGGCGGGGAGGCCCAGAAGGACCATTTCATCTCACGCAACGGCAGGTTGTTCGCCGGCACCCATCTGATCATCGACCTGTGGGGGGCGTCGCGGCTCGACGATCTCGATCACGTGCGCGAGACGCTGGTCGAGGCGGTGCGCGTCGCCGGCGCCACGCTGCTGCACATCCACCTGCACCATTTCACCCCGAACGGCGGCATTTCCGGCGTGGCGGTGCTGGCGGAATCCCACATCTCCATCCACTCCTGGCCGGAGCGGGGCTATGCGGCGCTCGACGTCTTCATGTGCGGCGACGCCGAACCGATGAAGACCATCCCGGTGCTGGAGCGCGCCTTCACCCCCACCGGCATCACCTGCGACGAACTGCTGCGCGGCGAGATCGGCGAATGAGCGGCTGGTACACCGAGACGCTGTATCCGGACGTCGCCCAGCGCCTGCGCATGGGCACCGTCCTCCATCGCGACAGGACCGGCCTGCAGGACCTGGTGATCTTCGAGAACCCCCTGCTCGGCCGCGTCATGGCGCTCGACGGCGTGATCCAGACCACCGAGGGCGACGAGCACGTCTATCACGAGATGCTGGGCCATGTGCCGATCCTGGCGCATGGCGCGGCGCGGCGCGTGCTGATCATCGGCGGCGGCGACGGCGGCCTGCTGCGCCGGGTGCTGGAGCATCCCGGCGTCGAGCGGGCCACCATGGTGGAGATCGACCGCAGCGTCGTCGACCTGTCGATCGAATATCTGCCCGCCATCAGTGCCGGGGCCTTCGACGACCCGCGGGCGGAACTGGTGATCGCCGACGGCTGCCGTTTCGTGAAGGAGACGCCGGAGAGCTTCGACGTCATCCTGGTCGACTCCACCGATCCCCATGGGCCGGGGGCGGTCCTGTTCACCGAGGAGTTCTACCGCGACTGCAAGGCGCGGCTGGCGCCGGGCGGCATCCTGTGCACGCAGAACGGCGTCCCCTTCCTCCAGCCGGAGGAGCTGCGCAGCAGCCACCAGCGCTTGGGCCGGCTGTTCGCCGACGCCTCCTTCTTCGTCGCGCCGGTGCCGACCTATTACGGCGGCTTCATGGCCTTCGGCTGGGCGACCGACGATGCGGCCCTGCGCCGCAGGACGGCCGGGGAGATCCGCGGGCGGTTCGCCGCTGCGGGGCTGAAGACCCGCTACTACACGCCGGATATCCATGTTGCCAGCTTCGCGCTGCCGGCCTTCATGCTCGACATCCTGGGCGGAGCCGCCGCCGGCTGATCCGGCGGCGGCTCCGCCCGAACCCCTTCAATTTATCGGCCGTACCCCGCCGCCTGTTCGCCCCATGCGAGCAGGCGGTTTTCTCATCATCGTTATCGGTTGTAGAGTCTCCGGCAAAACACAGCAGGAGACGCCATGCTCATTCCCCTCCAGCCCAGCCGCCGGACCTTCCTCGTCGGAGCCGGCCGCTTCGCCGCCGCATCGGCACTGGCCACCACCCTCCCGTTCCCCGCCGGCGCCGCGGTCGACGGCGCCGCCCGCCGGATCGAATCCTCGGCGCTCAAGGACCTTGCCGCCGCGGTGAAGGGCGGCGTCGTGCTGCCCGACGACCCGTTCTTCGGCGACTATGCCCGGCCGAACAACCTGCGCTTCCGCACGCTGCCCGCCGCCATCGCGCGCTGTTCCAGCGACGACGACGTGAAGGCCTGCGTCGACTGGGTCAGGAAGCATGGCGTCCGCTTCGCCGTGCGCAGCGGCGGCCACAACTATGCCGGCTTCTCCACCACCCCGGGTCTGCTGATCGACATGACGCCGATGAGCGGCATCTCGCTGGTGCCCGGCGGCGATGGGCTGGTGAAGGTCAGCGGCGGCGCCATCAACGGCGCGGTCTATCAGGCGCTGGAGCGGCTGAACCGCAGCCTGACCCATGGCCGCTGCACGACGGTCGGGGCGGCCGGCTTCCTGCTCGGCGGCGGCATCGGCTTCAACATGCGCCTGTACGGCATGGGGTCGGATCTGCTGCAGGCGACCAGCATCGTGACGGCGGACGGCGAACTGCGGCGCGACATCTCCGACAGCGGCGCCGACCGCGACCTGTTCTGGGCCTGCCGGGGCGGCGCCGGCGGCAATTTCGGCATCAACACCTCCTTCACCCTGCAGACCTTCCCGGTGGAGACGGCCACCGTCTTCAACATCACCTGGACCGGCAAGGTGGAGGAGGTGCTGCACAGCCTGCTGACGCGGCTGGCCGAAGCGCCGCCGGAGTTCGGCAGCAAGATCAGCGTCACCAGGCCGGCGCGCGGCAGCGGCGGCCCGCCGCTGACCGTCTCCCTCCTCGGGCAGCTCCACAAATGCAAGGTTCCGCTGGAGGACATCATCGGCCCGGTGCTGCTCGATGCGTCGGACAAGACGATCCACAGGGACATGCCCTACTGGCCGGCGCAGGATTTCCTCAGCGAGTTCACCTACCCCTACTTCTATCAGGAAAAGTCGTCCTACATGCGGGCGGCCGACATCACGCCCGACGCCGTCGCCGCGATGGTCGGGCTGGCCCGCCTGATGCCGGGCACCTCCATGCCCAACGCCTTCAAGTTCTTCCAGGTCGGCGGCAAGGTGAACGCCACGGCGGCCGGCGCCACCGCCTATGTCCACCGCGGCTATGACTGGCTGTTCTCGTCCGAGGTGAACTGGTGGGACCGCAAGGACCCCAAGGCGCTGGTCGACGAGAACCTCGCCTGGCAGGAGCGCTTCTACGCCGCCGTCAACGCGATGGCGAAGGGAACGGGCGCCTTCCAGAACTTCCCCGATCCGTCGCTGACGGACTGGTCCACCGCCTATTACGGCAGCAACTATGCCAGGCTGCGGCAGGTGAAGACCGCCTACGACCGGTCCGGGCTGTTCACCTACCGGCAGGGCATCAAGCCGCTGTAAGCCCGCGCGGCAGCCGGCGGCCACGAAAAAGGGCGGTGACGAGCCTTCGTCACCGCCCTTCGTCATTTTCGGCCGGAACGGGCCGGCGGGCGGCGCCTCAATCCTCCGCCTCGTCTCCCAGCTCGGCGCGCAGGGCGGCGATCCGCGTTTCGATGCGCTGACGTTCGGCGAGCAGGCGGGCCAGCTCCGCCCGCTTCTGCTCCGTCTCCGGCCGCGTGCGCACGCGCAGCCGCTTCTTGAACGAGACGATGTCCTCGCGCCGCATCTCCGGCCGGATCACCCCCTCCCGGACGGCGCGTTTGCGCTCGTCATCGGTCAGCGTGGCGATCTGGTAGCAGGTCTCCGAGGAGGGCGGCAGCAGCCGGGTATCGACCTCGCCGCCATCGACCAGCCGCGCCACGCTCATCAGCTTGTTGGCGGTCGGATGCTGGAAGGGAAGATCGGCCGCCACCATCGCCATGAACTCGCCGTGCGGCAGCCGCGCCTTCGCGTGGATCAGATAGCGGCCGACCTCGATGAAGGTCTGCTGCCCGCGTGTCCACAGCCGCCGGATCTCGTTGGCAAAGTCTTCGCGTGCGAAGAGTTCGGATGGCCGCGCCAGGGTCGGCGGCGGCAACACCTCGCCATTCATTCCCCCAGCCTCGACCACCGGTCTGGGCGCCGGCTTGGCGGCCGGTGCGGGTCCTGGGGCGGCGCCCGGGGCGGCAGAAGACGGAAGCCGGGCAGCCGCCGGCTCCAGCATGCGCTTCAGCTCGTCGGCGTCGATGGATTCGAGCTGCCGTTTGCGGGCCATCAGCGGGCCTCCAGCATCTGTTCGACCTCGCCGGCGATCGCCTGGATCTCGGTGGTGGCGGAATTGTCGCCAAGCTCGATCGGCGTCGCCCCCTGGTACCACGCCGCCTGATAGATTGCGCGCAGCGGGAAGTCGGCGGCCAGCGTCGGGATCCCGAGCGCCGCGAGCTGCCCGCGGCTGTGGCTGGTGACCGAGGCGCGGCGGTTCACCTGGGTCAGCACCGCGGCATGCGGGATGCTGCGGCCCGAGAGGTCGGCGGCATTGTTGATCTGCTGCTGGGTGCGGCCGGCCTCGATGACGTCGCCCTTGGCCGGGCGGCAGGGGATCAGCACGGCGTCGGCCACGCCGACGGCATAGAGCAGTCCCCGCGCCAGGAAGCCGGCGACGTCGATGATGACGATGTCCGCCACCTTCGCCGCCGCCCGCGCCTCGGCGATCACGTCGTCTTCGCCCACCGCCCGGCAGTCGAGCCCGTCGTCGGCCCGCTTGCCGATCCAGCTCAACAGATTGCGGTTGGGGTCGGTATCCAGGCAGGTCACACGCTTTCCCTGGCGGCGCCACCAGTCGGCAAGACAGACCGCAAGCGTCGTCTTCCCAGGACCGCCCTTGGTGCTGGCTATCGCAATGATCGGCATGATGATCCCCCTTGTGCCCTGGAAAGTGCGGGAAAGGGGCCTCCTCCGTCAAGCCATGGCGACGCCGCAACACCCGGATGAGACGATTGCGCGCCGCCCAGTGCAGATTTGGGGCGGCTGCCGGTCAGCTGGAAGAAGCGGGGGAGGGGATAGGCTGGACAGGTTGTCCCTGCGCCATCAGTCGATCGATCTGCCCGGCGGCATCGTCCGCCGGGCAACGGGGCAACGGGCAACGGGGCGCCGGTATGGAGGGTGGCCCCTGCGGTGGTCGTTCCGCCGTTGCAGCCGGAGAGGTCAGAGATCTCTCTCTCCGCTCGCAACCGACATCTTTCGCTTTTTACTCGCGACCGACGTCTTTTGCTTTCCAGATAGAACTCTGAAACAGTCAAGTTTATAGCTTTTGCACGTTGTCACTATTTCAATATAATTATCACCATTTTTTTCGGATCGAGCATCAATAATAAAATCCGATAGCTCTATGATAGCGCTGCTATATACTTTTCGCCACAAATCAAATATCCTTTCTCCGATCTTTCGATCATTGACGTAAGCTGACATTATTTCAAGTTTGTCGAGTGTTTTTTTCGCGGTGTCTCTGTAATTGACATCTTTAACGCGATTATCGAAATCATACTCTTCTCTCACACGATATACAGTATCTGTGATTTCGCTGAATTCTTCTGACATAGACATAGCGAGAGTGAATTCTGAAGTATTGGACTGACTTTCTGCGGCATAATACTGTAGCCCTGCAGCTAGTGCGCAACATGCTGTAGCTACAAATGTGAGTGCTGGTATTGTATTGTTTTCACTCTTGTTGTTGTCATTCATGGCGCGTCCTCGATATTCATGATCAATTGGCGGTTGAATTCAGTTTTTTATTGCCTTCTGCACACTCCGCTTGTAAAAACAACGGCGGCATTGTCTGTCCCCTCAATGCCTTTCCCGCTCAAGGCAGCATTTGAACCTACCTCTCTGAAGTGCAGGTTATTTGGGACGCCGCCGTTACCGTTAATGAACGCTACCATGGCTTTTCTGAAACTGGCTGCATCTTCATCTGTCACTATTCCTTTACGGTAATTGACTGAAATGCAGATGTCTTCCCGAGGATCAGATACAAATATCAGATTCACAGATGCAAACAGCAGATTGGCCAATGGCTCTGGTATATTGCCTGATGGTATGTGGACACCATGTTTGGTTCTAGCCACCTGCCTTGGATCGAGGTCAGGTGCGGCTAGTGTGCAGTTTTCTGTGGGACTTGGCTTGCATTCGCATTTCTTCTTATAGCCCGGGTTGTTGGGAAGCAAATGGCGTCCCAACTGGCACATGGCAGCCTTTTTTTCGGGTGACATTTCCTGTGCGCATAAGGACTGGGTCTGCATGAAAGCCAGGACCCCAAGGAGTGTGAGAAGATATTTGAGCCGTTTGCTGAAGAACATGATTGATCTCCTTTGACGGGATCACTGCGGTTTTCTCAGGTCTGATCAGATCGGATTTCCACCGATCGCGAAATTCCCCCAGTAGTATGGATGAGACCAATCGTATCTACTCTTGGGCGCGCGAATGATCGATTTCTGCGCCTCCCACAGGGCCTGCCAGGGCTCCATCCCGTCGCGGCCGATGCGTTCGAACAGACGCAGCATGATCTCGTTGGAAGAATCGTAGTCCGATTGCCAGTAACTGCCGATGAATCCTCGCGCTCCGGCAAACAGGAAGGCTCTGGCCAGCCCGTCCCAGCCGTTTGGTCCTACCCAATATTCGTCACCCTGTACGACGTCGCAGGCCTGGGAAACGATCATTGCGCCCTTGAAGGACATTCCCATGATTCTGCTTTCCTTGAGCAGAAGCTGATAGCGGCCGTCGGAGTCCTTCGACGGAGACATCAGGATCGATGCCTCGCGAGCACAAGTGAGCTTGCCCGGACCAAAGCCATGGGTATACAGGTGAATGTACCCGCCGCTGTTGGTCGCCGCCACATCCTGGAGATTCTTGATCGTATTGTCTCCCTGCTCGCAGCGGTTCATTCGCCCGGATTTGAGGTTACAGATGCCGTTGTTGCTGCTCTGGGGAAAATATCTCGCGATGAGTGGTGCGATCTCCTCCGCCTCGGTGGACTTGAGCATGAGTATTTTTTCGTAGTCCAACTCACAGCGGGATGACTCGAAGGCGATGCCGGCTTCTCTCGGCGTGCTTGGTTTTAGCGGGTCCGAGAAGATCGAGTAACTCCGCGACGGCGTGTACACCATGTTTCGGCTGTGAACATAGGCGGCTGCGGTCGGCGCATAGGCGGTGGCATGCTTCCAGATCAGCCAGGGCCACTTCTCGGCTGCGGCCGCTTCCGTACCGTCGATGAGCGCTTCCAGCGCCTTGCGGTCGGTGGGCAGGATCGAGAACGGAATCCGGCCGAGATCGCCGCCGGCCACGATGGACAGGAGCCTGGTGTCGTTCAGGAGACCGGACAGAGTGCCGGATGCTCCTCCCCGAACTGGCGTGCCGACGGTGTGGCGGAATATCGTCTCGTATAGTCCCGCCGCACACAGATACCCGTCTCGCTGATCGTTCGGTCCGAAGCTGCATTTATTCTTCTGGTTCTTGTTCCTCAAATTCTCCAGCGTCTTCGGTTCGATTGCACCGGTTTGGTCACGCTTGTGCGTGACCTCCGAGGCGCTGAGCCAGACCGCGCGCGCGTAGTCGTTCAATGTCCGGGCGTCCATGTCCGCGCGGAACATCCAGGGGTCTTCGTCCTTACGGACAAGGAACCCATAGACATGGGCAGGGGTCGGTGTCAGAAGAAGGAACGATTCCTCTGCCTTCCTTATCGTGTTCTGAACCTTTCCATACTCGACGACCTGCTCATGGATATGGGCGCAGCCGGTGGGATTATTCCTGCAGTATTTGTCGAAGCGCGCAGGCAGATCCTTCAGCCTCTCCTCCAGCTCGTCCCGTTTCGCCGGCTGTTTCCCTTCCGGCGACGAATGCAGGGCCTTACCCTGCCGGTCCAGCGGCAGGTGGCTGTCGTTGACCCGTTCGGCGACGGCTTGCAGGCTGTCGCACAGCGCGTCCAGGTCGGCCGGCTTCTCGGACCCCTCCGCCTTCCCGGAGGCCGGCCGGCACAGCTGGAGCCCGCCCAGCTTCTGAAGCTGGGCGACACGGAACATCGCCTCGAACAGGGGCTTGCGCGCCGGACCGTCGGCCCGTTCGAAATCGCGGTAGAGATGGTCGAGATAGGCGCCGATGGCATGATCCGACAGGCCGCGGCGGAAGCGGTAGGCAAGGCGATACAGCTCATCCGGCATCGCGCTCTGCGGCAGTGCCGGCGGCGGGCTGTAGAACAGCCGTTCCGCTTTGGAGAACAGCTCCCGGCCGGTCTCCAGGGCCGGGCCGTCCGCCCCCTGATCCCGGCCAGATCCAGGGCCTGCGCGGCGAGGAAGACCAGCCGCGCCTCCGCCTGGGGGAGACGGCGCAGCTCGGCTCCGACATCGTCGACCTTGAATGGCGCCGGCTCGTCCACGGGCGTCTCGGGGGCCGGCTTCAGACCTTCGAGCGTCTTCAGCGCGAATGCCACGTCCGACAGGGCGGAGGTCGTATTGCCGGCCGCCAGATGGCTGCGGGCACTGGCCTGACGCAGCCGCGCCTCGGTCGAGCGTGCGGCGAGGCCAGTGCTCACCAGCAGGCGCCGGGCATCCCTGCGAAGCCGGTCCGCCTCGTCCGCGTTGCCGCCGACATCCTCGAGCAGGGACCGATGATACAGCATCTCGGAGAGCGCATAGCGTGCCTGCGGAATCCGGGGGTCGAGGAAGACCCGGTTCTCCAGCGTCGGCACGGGCCTGTCGGCCGGTGCCGACGCTGCCGGCCGACCGCGCAACAGGGCGGTACAGTGTGACCAGGGATCATTCTCGGGGGTCGCCGGCACGTCTCTTGGACAGGGCGCGGCGTTCCCCGGCCTGTTCTTGCTGAGATTTCCGCACGAGCAGGAAGACGGCTGTCTGGGCATCGTCGATTTCAGCGCGCCATCCTCGGCGATGAATTCGCAATAGGTGTTCTCGACAGTCTTCGAGGACGCGATCAGATCACCGATCTTCTTGCGGACGGCGCTTTCCCGGTCCGACCCTTCGGCCGACGATGACGCCGCAATCTCGTTGGAGCCATGGACGACACAGTAGTGATGCGCTTTCAACGGCAGCAGCACGTCGGAGATGACTCTTTTCCAGGAGGGGGCGCCTCCGCCCGACACTGAAGGATCGATGTCCCATAACAGGCTCTCGGCTTCTTCCAACGTATCCTTGGCCGATTTGATCTGGCCGGTGTTGCTGAGGTTGAGGGCGAGCTGAAGCAGGACGTCGGCGCGCGACGGATCGTGCACGCCCTTCTGCGTGAACAGTGTCAGGTTGGCGTCGCTGTAGTTGCCGGCCGCGTTGGAATACAGGCCGAAATCGTGGTACGCGCCTGCAATTTCAAGTTGTTTACGCCACTGCGTCTCGTTGCCGATAAAGCCCTTCAACTTACCCGCGCATTCTTCCTGCCGACCCTGATCGACGTTCCGGGCTCTGTCCAGGACCGCCTGGACAGCCGGGACGGAGTCGTCTTTCCCTGAGTTGCACGCGCCGATGCGGCCCTGTTCCACGTAACCGAGGTGGATCCCCTCTCCGTCCGGCACGGCGAAGGCAGTCACTGCCCGTATGTCCCCGCTCCACTCCGATGCCGGGGAGGAGTCGGATTCCGGCTCGGGATGAGTTTGGGAAGCCAGCGTGGACAGGCTGCTGGACTTCACCTCGCACTCCAGTACCGCGCCTCTGAGGCTCCCGCCGACGCCAAGCGCCTTCACTTCCGGCGTCTTGCCCGTGCAGTCGAGCAGCGCCATGCCGTGGGTCGCCCAGGCGCCCTTCGTCAGCATCTGCTTCAGGTCGTCCTCCGTCGCCTGCCATCCGGGCGGCGACCTGCGATGGACCAGCTTGCCGGGGATCGGCGGAAGCATGTCGCATTGGATGCGCCAGGCCTTGTCGATGCCGAGGTCCGGCATGTCCGGCGGCACGGGGCGGAGCGCGCAGAACTTCCCTTGGTCAGCGGTCTTCGTCAGCATTCCGACCGCCCGCCAGTCACCGGCCTGGTCGTCCGCCTGGCCACCCGCAGGGCTTTGCGGGCGTGGCACGGGGTCGTGCCGCGGTCCCTCGCAGGCCGCGAGGCCGAGGCCACCCGCTGCCGCCACCGCGGCAAGCAGGGCCAGCGTCCGACCGCGGCGGAGCCCGTCCTGCAGGACCCGGCCGGACAGTGCCGGAAACAGTGCGCGGTCCAGTCGTCGCATCATTTCGTCCATCTGCGGATGAAGTCTTCGTTGCCGGTGTTGATCAGGTTGTCCCTGATCGGATCGGCCGGAGGAAAGACCTGGTGGAAGAGGGGGCCGGCGAGGGTCGGCTCCGGGCGCACCGGTTCGAAGGGCGGCAGCACGACGCAGGTGACGCCGCCGATCGCGCAGTTGTTGAACTTGTACGCGTTCTCGCGGGGCAGCTGCTTGAAGACCAGCTGCGCCGCGGCCGTGCCGGGGCGTCCGCCGACCGTGCCGAACAGGCTTGCCGATCCGCCGACGCCTGCGACGCCCAGGCCCTTGGCATGGATGGTGCCTGTGATCGTCCCGCTGCCTGCGAACAGGCGGAACTCCGAATTCCCCGCATAGGTCTCGCCCAGTGCGATATTGCCGTTCAGTGCCGGCCGCCGCTTCGCGAGCTTCAGGAAGTCCGGCGACGCGTCGCCGGCGGCGAAGTCGCCCGGCCCGAAGGATGCGTCGTCGGTGGTGTCGATCACCACCGTCTTTGAGGTGAAGCGGCCGGGGCGGGACACCGTCACGGCCCCGCGGGCCTGCAGGAAGGTCTTGTCGGTCGCCAGCACCGGCTGGTCCAGCGTCAGGCTTCCGGCACCTTGCCGCCCGACCCTGATCTCGGCGAGGTCGCCCGCGGCGGTCAGCCCCTTGATCTCCTCGGTGGTCGTGAGGCTCGCGACGCTGCCGACGGTCAGGTCGCCGCCGGCATGAAGCCTGATCGACGTTCCGGCCGTCCCGGCGACGGTGCCGATCGCGTTGCCCGGGTTCATCAGCGCGATGCCGCCGCTCGCCTGCGCCAGCAGCTTCGGCGCCGTAAGGTTCGCCCCCGCCGCCTGGATCAGGTCGCCGCCCTGCGCCTGCAGGTGGGCGGTCGTGCCGGCGGCAAGTCCGGTGCCGGTGATCCGCAGGGCGGAACCGGTGGACAGCGCGAAGCTCCCCGTGGCGCTCCCCGAAAGTTCGCCGACCATGTTCGCCGCCCGGACCAGCGCGACCGAGCCAGCGCCGGAGAGCCCCGCCCGCAGATCCGCCATGGTGGTGCGCAGGGGGGCCTGCGCCTGCTGGGTGATGTCACCGGTCAGGGTCCGAAGCCGGATGGCGCCGTCCCATCCCGCTGCGACGATGCCGGCCTGCGCCGTGATGGTGCCGGCGCCCGTCACGGTGCGGTCGTCGGCGACGGTGATGCCGGAGACGTTGGTGAAGGTGAAGCCGCCGCCGCTCTGGCCGGCGCTGCCCGCCACGCCGCCCGACACCCGGTTGCCGGTGTCGGCCAGCAGGACGCTGCCGCTGCCCGACGACCGGCCGGCATGGACGAGCAGGGTGGTCGCCGTGATCGGGGCGCCGCCCGCCTGGACGACGTCGCCGGTCTCGCTCTGCAGGCGGACGGTTCCGCCGCTGCCGGTCGCCGCCAGTCCGGCCGTTCCTTCGACCGCTCCCACCGCCGACAGCGAGCCGAGCGTCAGGGTGCCCCTGCTGGCAAGGTCGAAGGAGCCCGCCGCGCTCCCGGCGATGGCCGAGGCGATGGCGTTGGAGCGGTTCGTCAGCTCCGCCGAACCGCTGCCGCCGGCGCCCGCCCTCACCAGCAGCGTCTGCGCGGTCAGGGCGGCGGCGGCGCTGCCGGTGGCCTGGGAGATCGATCCGCCCGCCTTCAGGCCGATCGCATGGCCGGCCGCCGACAGGCCGCCGCCGAGAGTCAGTGTTCCATCCGCGCTGGAAACCACCAGCGACAGGTCCCCGCCGGCCGTGACCGGTCCGGATACCGCCAGGGAGGAGGCGTTGGTGAAGGCGAACCCGCCGCTGCCGGTGGTGAAGCCGCCGAGGGTCGTCACGCTGTTGGCCCGGGTCAGGCTGGCGGACCCTCCGGCCGAACCGGTCAGGGTGCCGGCGGTGATGGTGCCGCCGGTCTGCGTGATGAGCCCGCCGCTGACGAACTGCGCGGTCGCGGTTCCGGCGTCGTAACTGGTGCCGAGGACCAGCGGGCCCGTGCCGCTGGCAGCAATGACCAGGTTGTTGCTTCCGGTCCTCACCGGACCGCCGATGCTGACGCCGCCGTTGACGATCGAGATGCCGGGCGAAGCGTTCGTGTCCAGCGACCCGACAAAGTTGCTGGTCCCGCCGCCGCCGCTGTGAGACAGGCTGGCCGCCCGGATGGAGGAGCCTGCCGACAGGTTGTAGGCGCCGGTGACGCTCAACGCCCCCAGGCGATAAGCGCTGCCGAGCGCCCCCGTGAACGCGACGTCGCCCCCGGTGACGAGCGCCAGGCCGGCCGCGAGGTCGGACTCCGGATCGACCGTCCCGCCGAAGGAGATCCGTCCATTGGCCGTGGAGGTCAGCGTGGAGCTCGTCTTCAGCGTCACCGCGTCGTTGTAGGACTGGTTGCCGGTGGTGTGCACCGAGACGCCGCTCAGCACGGTGGTGCCGCCGTTGTCGCTCGTCAGCGCCGACAGCGCATCAGCACCGCCCACCGCGCCCTTGAAGCTGGTGGTGCCGCTGCCGCTCGCCACCAGCGCCCTGGCCGTGGTGTCGACCGAGTCGACGGTACTGGAGAAGGTGACGTCCACCCCGCTCAGCGTCATGTCGCTGCCCAGCCGGACCGCGTCGTCGTAGAGCTGGTTGCCGGTGGTGTGCACCGAGTCGCCGCTGAGCACGGTGGTGCCGCCGCCGTTGCTCGTCAGCGCCGACAGCCGGTTCGGGCCGCCCGCCGCCCCACCGACCGCGCCGTTGAAGCTGGTCGTGCCGGAACCCGTGACCGTCAGCCCGGCGCCGCCGTCGGTCTCCGCCGTCACCGCGGCGAGGGAGACGGCTCCGGAACCGGAGCTGAGCACGGTATCGGCGGTCAGCCGGGTCGGGCTGGTGCCGAAGTCGATGGCGGTGTTGGTCGTCTGGACCTGCCCCGCCAGAACCTTCGACGACGGTGCCGTCGCCGTGACGCCGCCGGTGAAGCGCAGCGTGTCGGTCGCTTCGTTGCCCAGCGTGACGGTGCCGGTGTTGAGGAAGGTGACGGCGTTGTCGACCGTGCCGCCACCGAGCAGCGCCACCGAATAGCCGTTGCCCGAGGTGGTCAGGTCCGGCGTGGCGAGCGCGCCGTGCACCGTCACGCTTCCCCCCGTCTTGCCCGACAGGTCCAGCGCCCCGCCGGCATTGATGGACAGGCTGCCCTGGAAGTTCGCCGTGCCGCCGCCGGTGAGCGTCAGCCGGGACAGCGGGTTCGTGCCGCCCACCGCGCCGTTGAAGCTGGTGATGCCGCTGCCGCTTACCACCAGCGCCCTGGGTGCCGGGGGCGTGCTGCTGACCGAGTCGACGGTACTGGAGAAGGTGACGTCCACCCCGCTCAGCGTCATGTCGCTGCCCAGCCGGACCGCGTCGTCGTAGAGCTGGTTGCCGGTGGTGTGCACCGAGTCGCCGCTGAGCACGGTGGTGCCGCCGCCGTTGCTCGTCAGCGCCGACAGCCGGTTCGGGCCGCCCGCCGCCCCACCGACCGCGCCGTTGAAGCTGGTCGTGCCGGAACCCGTGACCGTCAGCCCGGCGCCGCCGTCGGTCTCCGCCGTCACCGCGGCGAGGGAGACGGCTCCGGAACCGGAGCTGAGCACGGTATCGGCGGTCAGCCGGGTCGGGCTGGTGCCGAAGTCGATGGCGGTGTTGGTCGTCTGGACCTGCCCCGCCAGAACCTTCGACGACGGTGCCGTCGCCGTGACGCCGCCGGTGAAGCGCAGCGTGTCGGTCGCTTCGTTGCCCAGCGTGACGGTGCCGGTGTTGAGGAAGGTGACGGCGTTGTCGACCGTGCCGCCACCGAGCAGCGCCACCGAATAGCCGTTGCCCGAGGTGGTCAGGTCCGGCGTGGCAAGCGCGCCGTGCACCGTCACGCTTCCCCCCGTCTTGCCCGACAGGTCCAGTGCCCCGCCGGCATTGATGGACAGGCTGCCCTGGAAGTTCGCCGTGCCGCCGCCGGTGAGCGTCAGCCGGGACAGCGGGTTCGTGCCGCCCACCGCGCCGTTGAAGCTGGTGATGCCGCTGCCGCTTACCACCAGCGCCCTGGGTGCCGGGGGCGTGCTGCTGACCGAGTCGACGGTACTGGAGAAGGTGACGTCCACCCCGCTCAGCGTCATGTCGCTGCCCAGCCGGACCGCGTCGTCGTAGAGCTGGTTGCCGGTGGTGTGCACCGAGTCGCCGCTGAGCACGGTGGTGCCGCCGCCGTTGCTCGTCAGCGCCGACAGCCGGTTCGGGCCGCCCGCCGCCCCACCGACCGCGCCGTTGAAGCTGGTCGTGCCGGAACCCGTGACCGTCAGCCCGGCGCCGCCGTCGGTCTCCGCCGTCACCGCGGCGAGGGAGACGGCTCCGGAACCGGAGCTGAGCACGGTATCGGCGGTCAGCCGGGTCGGGCTGGTGCCGAAGTCGATGGCGGTGTTGGTCGTCTGGACCTGCCCCGCCAGAACCTTCGACGACGGTGCCGTCGCCGTGACGCCGCCGGTGAAGCGCAGCGTGTCGGTCGCTTCGTTGCCCAGCGTGACGGTGCCGGTGTTGAGGAAGGTGACGGCGTTGTCGACCGTGCCGCCGCCGAGCAGCGCCACCGAATAGCCGTTGCCCGAGGTGGTCAGGTCCGGCGTGGCGAGCGCGCCGTGCACCGTCACGCTTCCCCCCGTCTTGCCCGACAGGTCCAGCGCCCCGCCGGCATTGATGGACAGGCTGCCCTGGAAGTTCGCCGTGCCGCCGCCGGTGAGCGTCAGGCCGGCGAGGTTGCTCGCCGCACCGGCGACGGAGAGCGCGCCGCCGTTGCCGGCGTCGATCCGCAGGCCGGCGCCGTTGCCGTCGAGCGCGCCGGAGAACTGCACCGCGCCCCCGGCCGGCGCAGCGCCGCCATTGGTCGTGTCGATCGTCACCGTTCCACCCAACGTCACCGGCTGGGTGAAGGAGATGCTTCCGGCGGCAGTGACGTTGCCGCCCAGCGTGATGCCGCCGGTGCCGGCGGCGAAGCTGATGGCACCGGTCCCGCCGCCGCCGACCGCCGCGGTGGTGACCAGCGCTCCCGCCGTACCGCCATAGGCGGGATCGAAGTTGCGGCCGGCCAGCAGGTCGAGACGGGCGCCGCCCGTCGTCTGGACCGCCGCGTTCACGGACAGGGTGCGCCCGGCCTGCAGCGAGGCCGAGGTTGCGCCCGCCCCGAAGGTGACCGGATCGGTGACGGTGATGTCACGCGCGGCCTGCAGCACGACGTCGCCGGTCAGCCCCGCCAGCGCCGTCGGCGTGAAGGTGGCGGTGCCTCCGGAGATCGTATCGCCGTGAAGCACGCCGTCCCCCGCCAGCAGGCTGTCGTCGCTCACCGCGGCCGAGGCGATCACGATGTCCACGGGGTCGAGCAGCGTGGTGCCGGCGCGGCCCGCCGGTGCCAGCGTGTCGACGGTGCCGCGGAAGACCAGCTGCTGCTTGCCCGAAACCTCGACCAAGCCGCCGTTGCCCCCGGCGGTGCCGCCGCGGGCGGAGATGGCGCCGGCGAACCAGGTCGATTCGTCGGCCCAGACGATCGCCGTGCCACCATTGCCGGAGCCGGTCGCGTCGGCCGTGATCCTGGCACCACTGTCGACGCGCGTCCGCCTGGCGTTCGGCTGCGGCCCGCGGCCCTGCAGGCTGCCGCCCACCTCGACGCGTCCGCCACCGGCCTGACCGGACGCGTCGATCCGCGCCGCCGGGCCGAGCCGGACGTCCTGCCCCAGGACGGCGACCGAGCCGCCTGTCTGTCCCGGCGCGGCGCCCGACACGTCGACCCGCCCGTCGACCGTGACGGAGCCGGTGCGCCCGCCGCCGATCACCACCTTGCCACCCGTCCGGTGGACCGTGCGGGCGGACACCACGCCCGTCATGTTGACCACGCCGTCGACCACGCCGCGGGCGTCGGCGGCAGTGATTTCAACCAATCCGCCGTCGGCGCGGATCGTACCGCTGTTGGACGCGGAGCGCCGTCCCGCCGCACCGCCCGCGTCCGGAGACGCGGGCTCCACGATCTGGAAGGAGATCAGGCCGTCGCCGTGCAGGTCGAGCACGAAGGCCTCCGCCCCGCCCAGCACGACCTTGCCGAGCCTGGCGTTGATGGTGCCGGAATTGGCGACCGAGGGGGCGACCAGCGCCGCCAGGCCGGCCTCCTGCACGGTGATTTCGCCCTCGTTGCTCACGGCGGCCCCGGGCTTGGTCGACGCACGGTCGAAGCGCAGCCGGCCTTCCATGAAGTCGCGGTTGGCGATGTCGGCGGTGGTGGCGATCAGGCTGTTGACGTCGACCTGCGCGCCCCGGCTGAAGGCGATCCCGCTGGGATTGACCAGGATCACCCGTCCGTTCGCCGACATCCTCCCGGCGATCGACGACGGGTCCGGCCCCGTCACCCGGTTCAGCGTCGTCGAGGCCGCGGACGGCTGCTGGAAATGGGTATGTTCGCCGGGTCCGATGCTGAAGCTGTGCCAGTTGACGATCGCCTGCTCGGTCGACTGCCGGACCTCCAGCCGCGTGCCGGAGGACGAGATGGTCGCCTGTCCCGCCACCACCTGGCCGTTCTGCGGATTGGCGAGCGCATCGGGGGCGAGCGTCACGATCACCAGCGTCACGGTCACGCCCGCGGCGACGGGGTTGCGTCCGGAGATGCTGGTGCGGCCCGCGCCGCCCTTCCGGCGCTTCTTTCCGCGGGTTCCGATGCCGGCCTTCATGATCGACAAGCCCCTCTCTTCCTGGAAATGGCCTTATTCAGAACTGGCTGCCGACCCGCCAGTAGACCGCGTGGCGGTCCAGCGGGTCGGTCCCGACGCCGCCCGGACGGCGCTGGGCCCGGCGGACATATTCGACCTCCATCCGCAGCTTCCGTTCGAAGTCGAAGCGCAGGCCGCCGCCGGCGCTTTCCACCCGCCGGCGCGGCGGATGATCGGGATCGACGTCGTAGGCGAAGCCCTGGTTGTAGAAGCCGTACAGGGTGAGGTCGGTGCGGATGATGGGGTCGAAGGACAGCAGCAGGTTCTTGCGGGTGATGCCCAGTTCCAGGTCCGCGATGAAGCCGCGGTCCCCGGTGATCTCGCCGGAGTAATAGCCGCGGCCGTAGCGGGAGCCGCCGAAATACAGCTTCTCGCCGGGCAGCAGGATGTCCCTGGTGTATTGGCCGCGGATGCCGGCGTCGAGGTCGATCGCCAACTCCTCCTCGTCCCACAGCTCCCACTCCTCGCCGGCGAAACGGAGGGTGGGCGGCAGCCCCAGCCGGGTCCGCAGTTCGCCGGTCAGCTTCGAGAAG